>DUVA01000199.1 GCA_012841305.1 Bacillota bacterium
AACCCGTCAGACTCATCAAACGCAACCACGACCTCCTGTTCCTCAGGATCTGCCTTTACCACACGGCCGATGTCCCCGTTGAACACCATCTTGTCGTAGTTGTTTCTTATCTGCATAACCTTATCGCTTTCACGCAAAATAAATGCGCCCATCCGAATCTCGCGTTTGCCACGGCCTCCGGGATTCAGTGCTTCCCGGAGAAGCAGGTTAAGGTTATCGACACCGGTTACAGTCCGGCGCATAGGTGCCATCACCTGGATATCATCTATAGGATTACACTTCATATACCGAGGGAGACGTCTCGCCACAAGATCCCTGACAAGTTCGGTGACTTTCTCAGGGTCCTCTTCACGAATGAAGAAGAAATCAGCGTCCACCCCTTTCACAAGGTTTCTGTTGAAAACAGGCATCTCTCCCCTGTTCACCCTATGCGCATTGGTCACAATCATACTGAGCTGCGCTTGTCTGAAAATCTCAGTCAAACGCACCACTTCTACGATACCTGATGCAATTACATCTTTAAGCAGCGACCCTGCGCCTACAGACGGCAACTGGTCCACATCGCCCACAAGCACAAGCCTTGTTCCGGGCCGCACTGCAGCTAGGAAATGACTCATCAAGAGGACGTCTATCATGGAGGTCTCATCTAGAATGATTACGTCAGCGTCAATCGGAGAACCCTCGTTACGTTCAAATGCCATATATCCTTGAGTGAAGTTCACGCCGAGGAGCCGGTGGATGGTTTTTGCCTCACGGCCTGTCGTCTCAGCCAGCCTCTTCGCAGCACGTCCTGTCGGCGCAGCAAGAGACACGCGAAACCCTTCAGCCTCAAACACCCTGAGCATAGTCCTTACTGTAGTGGTCTTCCCTGTGCCGGGCCCACCGGTGAGGACTAACACCGAGCTTTGGGCAGCCTTCTCCACAGCCTCCCTTTGCTCATCGTTGAGACAGATACCGTCCCTTCGCTCCATTTCCCCCATGAGATTGCGGATATTCCCTGAAACCGTCCGTGGCTTCGCCGTGCCAAGCGCACAAAATCCCTTGGCCACATTGGCTTCAGCTCGATAGAGGTATGCCAAGTAGACAGCAGTCTCACCTTGGATCATGTCCCTCGCAATCGCGCCGCGCTCCTCCAGAATGGGAATTGCATCCTTAACCAAGACTTCTTCCACCTCGAGGATACTTGCAGCCTCCTTTATGAGAGCCTCCTCCGGATAGTAAACATGTCCGTCTGTTGCGAGTTCATTTAGGACATACACAATCCCTGCAGTGACCCGCTCCATGGACACAGGCTCGATGCCAAGTTCAGCAGCTATCTTATCAGCAGTCTTGAACCCCACTCCGTGGATGTCATCTGCAAGACGATACGGATTCTCGCGGACTGCTTGGATCGAAGCGTCCCCGTAATGGCGGAATATCTTAATTGCAAGCCCGGGAGTTACGCCATGGTCAGCTAAGAAAACCATAACCCGCCTGATTTCTTTCTGATCTTGAAACGCCCGAGTTATTGCGCCAGCCTTCTTCTCGCCGATCCCTTCAACCTCAGTAAGCCTTCCGGGCTCATGTTCAATCACATCAAGGGTTTTTGCGCCAAAGCGGGTAACAAGCCTCTTAGCAGTTACAGGCCCGATCCCCTTGATAAGGCCGGACCCGAGATATTTCTCTATGCCTCTGACTGTAGCCGGGACTATCGACTCATAGCTTTCGACCTTGAACTGCCTGCCATACTCAGGGTGACTGGTCCATTCGCCCTTCATAAGGAGGGTCTCTCCGACAGTTATAAAAGGAAAAGCGCCGACCACTGTGACGATTTGGCGTCCTTGCCCGGTGGGGCCCCGCCCTTCACAGTTGACTCGCGCTACAGTATAGAGACTATCTTCATTACGGTAAGTAATCCTCTCAACTGTCCCCTGAATCGAAAGCATGTCCATCCTCCGTGAGATCGTGATGCCATTTTATTCTAACATGATACCTCGCCTCGGTAAACGGCGCCTGGCACAACCTAGTCGTGGATTGCGCGCCTCGTAGATTGCGAAGGTTCCGCATCCCAGGACCGCTCAGCTATGTAGCTACGGGATTACATGATCTCCGAAAGCCCTACCAGTTCATACCCCATGTCGGTAAGCTCCTGGATAAGACGGGGAAGCGCACTCCATGTCTGCTCTCTGACATGGAGCAGCACAATGGAACCGTCCTTCACTGAGGACGTAACGCGTTTTCTGATTATAGCTTCACCGGGATTCTTCCAATCATCCGGCGTGAGATTCCACAGGACGATAGATGCGCCTTCTTCCTTTGCAATCGCGCGAATATCGTCGTTGTAGCTCCCATAAGGAGGGCGGAACCATTTCGGAAGAATGCCGGTTGAGGATTTTATCGCATTCTGCGCCTTGCGAATCTCCTGTCTGGCCTCCTCCAGGTCAAGCTCTTTCAGATCTTTGTGAGAATAACCGTGGTTTCCAATGTCGTGACCTGCTTTTACCACTTTCTTGGCTACATCTGCGTAGCTTACCGCACGCCATCCTTCGAAGAAGAAGGTGGCCTTGACGCGGTACTCAGCCAGCGTATCCACTATCTTCCCGGTAATCACAGGATCCGGACCGTCATCAAAAGTCAGTGCGACCTTGCCCTTAGGCTCCCGCCTCTCCACCGGGATCCACAGGTCTGGTCCATCCTCCCGGAGCGAAGCGGGATTATCCCCTGAAACAGTGTTAGAGGCGCCGGTCGGCGCCTCCGAAGTTACGTTGGTCTTGCCTGCTGGGTACGGAATACCCAAAGGCGCTTGGACGTAAACATTCCGAAAACCGTTGCTAATCGTTACAGTCCGAGTCTCTTGGTCCCAAGTATACCAGCACCCCAAAATAGGCACGAGGTCTTTCGCCGGCATCCATGCTTGGTCCCACCTGATTACGATGTCTACGATGTAGCCGTTTACAACTGTGTGGCCTTCCGGATCCCAGTGGACAGTAGCCTTGAACGCCTCTGCCACAGGGCGAATAGGCACCATCATCGTGTCATCAAGGATGAAGCCTCGAAGAAAGATATCATCATATCTCACTGTGGCAAGTTCGCCCGGCAGTTCAGTGCCGGCTATCATAGTCGGTGTTGCCCCTTGACCAACCGCACCGGCTGACATCCCGACAGAGGCCAGCACCATAAGAGTGATAACAGTTATCACAGTGGCGTGCCTGGATTTAGACCATCTCAATTTCAACAGCCCCTCCTCTCCTCTTCTGCTACAGCCTCTCTTTGTAATACACTCTCCCCTTGTACTACAAAAAGAGTGTCACATCCATGCTTATGCGCTACCACCTCCGAATATGACAACCTGTATGAGATCTGAAGTAGTTACTTCGGCACGAATCCCAGCTTACCTTCAATGCTCCCCTTGGTATTCCTGGATACCACCCATCTTTCCTTCCAATAACCACCATAGAACTGCGAGCCCAGAGTAAACACCAAGCATGTCACGTGAGCCAAGGGTCCGATCCAGGCGCCCATGACGCCAAATCCCAGCACAAATGCGCAGATGTAAGATACGGGGATGAATAAAATGCATGCACAAGCCAGTGTCATCAACCCGGTATACTTGGTCCTGCCGGCCCCGTTTAAGGCGCCTCGGAAAACGACATAGGCGACATCCAGTAGCTGATAGAGAGCGACTATCTTCAGTAGGACGCTTGCGAGTGCAGTTACTTCACGATCTCCTGTGAAAGGAGCAATGAAGATTGACGGAAAGAGGCAGAAGCAAAGCCCTACGAGGCCTACCACTGCCACCCCGATAATCAAGCCTGTACGCCCGAACCGCTCAGCTTTCTCTACGTCTTTTTGTCCTAATGACCTTCCTACCAATGAGTTGGTGGACGCGCCAAGGGCAAAGGCCGGCATGAAGGTAAGGTCATTGAGCTGGCTTACGATCTGGCTTGCAGCAAGTTCAATCGGGCCTATGCGTGAAATCAGCGTGAGGAAAACTCCGAACGCGCCAAGATCAATGGAGTTGGCAAGCCCCATGGGGAATCCCAAGGTGAAGCTGTCCTTCAGCTCTTTCCAGCTGGGAGGTGAAAACCCTTTGAGAAGGCCGTATTCTTTGTTGTATTGCCACAGGACGAATCCTGCGTATATGACTGTCTGCACGACCTGGGATATGACTGTCCCCCAAGCAGCTCCTGCTATGCCAAGCTTTGGAAAACCAAACCTACCGAAAATGAGGACATAGTTGGCGAAGGCATTAACTGCAACCGTCAGCCAACTGACAAACATGGGAAATGTGGAGTTGCCTATTCCAAGAAGAAAACTACCTGCACATTTTGACAGCAGACTAAAAGGGATCTCATAAGACCTTATCGTCATGTAAATCAGGGCGAGATCCTTGACCTGCGGTTGGGCTTTGGAAAGCGTGAAATACAATTCAAATACCTTTGGCAAGACCAAACAAAGAGGTGCGAGAAGAGCCGACAGTGCAATATATCGTTGCAGGGATCTTCTTATGCGTTTCCTATCACCTGCTCCATAGGCTTGGGAAACCATGACCAGGGTGCCGCCGACCGTGCCGCGGAAGATCGCTGACACAGCAACGAAAAGAGTGGCTGCGACACCGACAGCGCCAAGTTCAATTGTCCCGACCCGGCCCATGAAAATCGTATCCAAGGCTCCTAGCAAAGTATAAGCCAGATTAGACAGAATCAGCGGCCCCGCCAGACAAAGAAGCTCCTTTGTGTACTCTCGTTGTAACCTACTACATGACATCTAACCCCTCCAAAGAAAAGAGCGCGACTTCGTCAGGGGAAACACACCCAACGAAACCACGCAATGCAGCTTGGCACGAGCCAACAATTCTGAGGTCTTCCCTGCCTAACGAACGCCCTGCTCCAAACTGTGAGCATTCCAGAGCATTATGTACCTATATTATAGCATTTCAGACTCTCTCGGGTCAAAACGCGGTTCTAAAAGCGTGTTCCAAACGCAGTTCGAAAGCGTGTTCCAAACGCGGTTCTAAACGCCTTTCCTAACTCTGTCATAGCACCCCATGGGCTCCCCAATCTGCACTCTGGTCGCATGTGATTTGTAGGTGGTCGTTTTCCATCGCCCTTTTCAGCGCAATTGCCTGGGTGGTTGATAATCGCCCCGACTTTTACACTTAGCGTAGTAAATCGTTATACGGGGGAACAGAATAGCCCCAGAAAGCACGCGGAAATCCGCGTTTTTCTTTACATTTTTCTTGCTGTTATGCTAACGATATGCTAATATTATCATGGTGATGAAAATATGATCAAAATTGACAAAAGAGTGAATAAAGATGGATCCCCTAGGACGCAGGTGCGCGTTGTTGAGGGCTACCGCCCGGGTCCGGGAATGGCAACTAAACAAAGAACAATACGAGACTTTGGATATCTTGAAGACCAAGAAGACCCCGAGATTTTCATGGCAAGGGTCAGGGAATTTAACTCTAATTACAGAGCTGAAAATGTCCCACTCCGGATAGAGGCACCCGGAACTGCACGAATGTACTGTAAGGAAAACCGTCGGCAGAACTATGGATACAAATTCCTAGAGGCCGTCTATGACCTGCTCGAAATTGATTCATTCATCGAGGAATATGAGAAATCGCATGGATTCCGGGGGGAATATTCTCTCGGCGACATTTTTAAATTCTTGGTGCTGGTAAGGATCCTCCACCCGGACTCAAAGCGTGCTTCCTTCCAGCTGAAGAATTCCTTCTATGGGATGCGCACGGATTTTATATTGTCAGATATCTATAGGTCACTCGATTACTTTAAGGATTTCGAGGTGGAATTGCAGCGGCATCTGAATGAGCGTGTTAAAGAGACAATTGGCCGGGATCTTTCCTATGCATTCTATGATGTGACCAACTATTTCTTTGAGATAGATTTCCCAAGTGGCGAGGATGACCTACGTAAAAGAGGTGTGTCGAAAGAGCATCGCACCGACCCGATCGCTGCGATGGGCCTTTTCATAGATGCTAACGGACTTCCGGTTAATATGTCGATTTTTCCCGGCAACACGAGCGATTCTCTTACACTCCAGCCGACTATGAAAGATGTCAAACAATTATATGGACTTGGCAGGCTGATTGTGGTCGCCGACAAGGGGCTCAATTCATCGAGCAATATCGATCTAATTGTTAATAATGGCGATGGCTTTCTCTTCTCACAGGTGCTAAAGGGGAAAAAAGGGCAGCGCTACAATGAAAGACTATTTGACACAAGCGGATGGGTATCCAACGAGGATGGCACATACAGGTACAAGCTGTTTGAAGAAGAATACATGGGTAAAGACAAGAATGGAAAAAAGGAAGCACGGACAAGGAAAGTGCTTCTATACTGGAGTAAGACCGAAGCTGATATGGCAAGGCGTAAGCGGGAGGAGAAGCTTGAAAAGGCCGCACGGTCTGTCAGGAACAACGCGTATTCAATTAGAAAAGGTGTCGATGAATACACAAAAGAAGATGTCGTTGATAAAGAGACCGGCGAGGTTTTGGAAAACACAAAAAAGCTGCGTAGTGTGGATTTGAAGAAAGCGGAAAAAGACGCGCTATATGACGGCTATTCTTGCATTATCACAAGCGAACTTGATTATGATGAACGAACAATGCGCAAGGTATACGGTGGACTTTGGCGGATTGAGCAGTCGTTTAGAATCATGAAAACGGATCTTTACGCTAGGCCTGTGTTTGTCAGCACGAACGAGCATATCCGCGCGCATTTTCTCATCTGTTTTGTCTCGCTCCTTATTATCCGAATAATACAGCACCGTATGGGTGGGAAGGCGCTCTCTGCCGAACGGATTGGAAGGGCACTGGGTACGGCCACATGCAGGGTTTTAAAAGGAGGCATCATCCATCTCGACGATGTCGGCGGCGCGATCGCGTTCCGAAAGACTCGCAATAAGAACGGTAAACTTGTGGATACACTGGCATTTTCAGACGAAGATGAAATCGCGTTGGATTATAAGTTAATCCAGGATACCTTTAATACCAATTGCTACAACATCTATTTGCGGCAGGAGGTGTTCAACAAGATTCTAAAAAACATCGTCTTAGCATAACAAAATTTAAATATGGCCACATAAGGAAAAAGCCCTTATTCTCAACACCTACGGGCTTTTTCCATTTTCTAAACTGTAAAAGTCGGGTTATAGCATAGGATTGAATCTAAGTATGAGTTCATTATTCTGTCAAGGTAACCCGCTTGGGGCGCCG
>DUVA01000200.1 GCA_012841305.1 Bacillota bacterium
ATCGAAGAGGCAGCCTCATATGCTAATGCTGATGATCTGGACGGAGCAGTAATATCTATCGCAAGGAATATCCATGATATTCTCCGAAGGATATATGGGAGGGGAGAAGAATGAAAAAAGGGTGCCTCTTCGGGGCAATAATAGGCATTGTAATTCTGGTTGTAGTTGTTTCCGGATTCTCCTGGATAATGGGGATACAGAGGAACTTGGTACAGCGCCAGCAGACTGTGTTAGCGCAAGAAGGCCGTTACGGGGCTGCTCTTGAAACCTTGAGCGAGAAAATAAAAGGGATATGGGCAATTCAGCGAGATTTCCTTGAACACGAAAAGGACACTCTAACTGATGTGATAAGAGCAAGAGCTGAAGCTTTGGACCGCTCAGGCCAGGAGTTTGCCGACGCGGTAGCTGAAGGCGATCGTGACAAGACTATTGGCGCAGCCACAAGATTCCAGGAAGCTGCTCGCGGACTGTCGCTGTCCGTCAATGTGGTTGCCCTTCAAGAAGCCTATCCGCAGTTGTTTTCTCCTCCTATAGTACAACAGACAATGCGCGGCCTTGAAGAAGCTGTAAATGAGATTCGCACATCCCTCGATGATTGGCAAGTATCCATCAGGACGTACAACACCTATCGAGGGCAATGGCCACAAAGCTTCGTAGCAGGTTTTCTGGGCTTCCCCGACTCTTATGATTACTATAAGGCTGAGAAAGCCAAGCTGGATATGGATGAGCTTATGCCTTCCAAATAGTAAAGAGGGTACGGGATAGGCTACCTGGCCTACCTACAAGAAATAAAGAAGGGGTGATGAGTGTTGACGAGTACCGTTGTTGAGCTCACGGGACATATTATCGATTCAAGGACCCTTCCTGAGGTGCTGGACGCCATTATCGCACAAGGTGGCGACTTCGACATCGAAGAATTCAAAGTAGGTAGGAAGAACGAAGATCCCAGCTATGCCAGGATACTGATTAAAGCTGAAAGCCAAGAGGCCCTCGACATGATACTTGATGAGATAAGGCCTTTAGGTGCTGTCGAACTCCATCAGGATGAGATAGCGGTAGAACCGGCACCGAAAGACGGAGTGTTTCCCGACAACTTCTATTCCAGCACTAACCTGGACACGTTTGTGAAGATCCGTGGTTCATGGATCCCTGTGGACGATATTGAGATGGACTGTGGTATTGTCGTTGACTTCTCCGGAGCTTCTCCGACAGCGCGCTGCGTGCCTATTGGCAACATTAGAAAAGGTGATAACGTAATTGTCGGAGGGAAAGGCATCAAAGTAATTCCACTGGAGAAATCAAGAAAACGAGAGGTTTTCAGCTTCATGGGAAGCGCGGTCTCCAGCGAGCGTCCGAAAATCCTGGCTTTGGCAAATATCGCGGACACAATGAAAGACATCAGAGCTCGTAAGAAGAAGATCCTTGCAGTGGTAGGGCCTGCAGTTATCCATACCGGCGCAGGCAAGCACCTGTCCTCGCTTATAGAAGCAGGCTATATTAACGTTTTATTCGGCGGAAATGCAGTGGCAACCCATGACGTGGAATGGGCCTTGCTTGGAACATCTCTAGGCGTCTATTTGGACACCGGGATTGCAGCTCCTGCAGGCCATACCCACCATATCAAAGCGATTAACGCTATCCGCAGGCACGGCGGCTTTGAAAAAGCGGTAGAAGCAGGCGAGCTTACCAAAGGAGTCATGTACTCATGTGTGAAGAAAGGGATAGACTATGTCCTTGCAGGGTCCATTCGAGACGACGGCCCAATGCCAGGTGTCATCACTGATTCGGTGAAAGCTCAAGAAGCCATGCGCCGCAACTTGAAAGATGTGGAGTTGGCGCTGATGCTGTCTACAATGCTGCACTCCATAGCTACAGGTAATCTATTGCCGGGAAACGTTAAAACGGTATGTGTTGACATTAACCCGGCTACTGTCACGAAGCTTGCAGACCGCGGGAGCCACCAGGCTGTAGGGGTAGTCAGTGACGTAGAGCTGTTCCTGAAAGAACTGGCGCATCAGCTTGTAGGGTAGTCTCAGTGAACCCAGAAGAAGGCGCAGTCTCTGGCATTCGCCAGACGCCAAGTATAAACCGTAAAAACAAAGCCGGATTGGGGAGTGCCAAAGTAGACCTACGTGACATACGAAATCGGTGAGATACTGACAGACAACTCATTCTATGGGTACTGTATCCTAAAGAGCAGCTAAGCAATGTAGAATACCTGATACCAGAGAATTGCATAACGCTGCCTAATGCAGTTGACTAATGCTATGGCAACGCCTGAGAGGTGAGACCCCGGATGCTAAGAAACTCTACACTAATTGCTCCACTTGTCGCATGGACCATTGCTCAACTACTTAAGTTCGTGCTGGATGCAGCCTCAAAGCGAAGGGTTGACTTTACGAGGTTGGTAAATCCGGGGGGAATGCCCAGCTCTCACTCAACCCTCGTATCCTGCATGTCAGTGATGGTAGGGAGGATTTACGGCTGGGAATCACCTCTCTTTGCTATGGCTTCTGTCCTGTCCCTCATAGTCCTGTATGACGCTGCAGGCGTCAGGCGAGCTGCAGGCAGACAAGCGCGAGTCATCAATCGCATAGTAGAGGACATATACAAGAAAGGCAAAGTGCCTGAACAACGTCTCAGAGAGCTCCTTGGACATACGCCTTTGGAGGTATTTGCAGGTGTTGCGCTAGGTGTCATAGTAGCCTTCAGTTGGCATGTCAGGCAGTAGGGTGAACCGGCCGATACGGCAATTCCTGCGCTAACACCTAACTGATCTATGACTCTTTCCCTTGGGCGTGAGAGTGAGGCCTCTGAAGAACCGGCCTGCCTCGTGGGCGTCTGCAACATGTCACATTGGGGAACACCGCGCGTTGCATATGTGTATATATATAGCACAGGCAGAAGCTTGAGCAAGTAGGAGGGGATCTCTTTGTCCCAGCTCAGACGACTCCTTATGCTATCCCTCTTGAGTCCCATTTTCCCTGCATTTTTGTGGGGGCCTTTCACCCATACGCACATTAATAGGAAAGCCTTGAATAAAGCTAAGAAACTGCTGGAAAACGGAGATAATACCATTAACCAAGATCTGGTGAACATGCTCACCTCATCCAGAGAAACTCAAGAATCGTATGCACTCGCTGCCAATACCGCAGACGCCATATCCAGCTATCACACGTTGAATAATTTCACTGCCTATGACTATACGCATAATTCCATTCCTGACAACGCAAGAGGACTTCCGAATTTCGGTTATACCCTGGTAGACACTTGGTGCAGGATACCGGAGTCAGCGTGGAGCTCTCGTGAGACGAGGCTCCTTGACTTAGCTATTGCTTGCGGTTGGCTCTCCCATCAGATAGCGGACTGGTACGCACATTATGCTTGTATAGACGGTGACGGTAATCTGTGTGACCCGGAGGACGCTATAGCTGATGAGGTCACCCGGTTTTCGGGATACTCTGACTCCCATCGAGTCATCGGACACGATTATCCTGAGCCTTATCTCCGACGCTATAACCTGGCTGACCATGGCTTAACAGAGTTCCTGGTAGATTCAATAATTGTTTCTTCTCCGAAAGGACCCAGACTGCGCAATCTGTCCCTGCCGAATCTATCCACACTGAGAGACAGCGGCTCGAATATTATCAGCGTAGCGTCTTTAGATTTCGGGGGAGCGGTAA
>DUVA01000201.1 GCA_012841305.1 Bacillota bacterium
TTACCTGGGCGGATTCGAGGAGTATCATGAGAGTCGCAAGACAAAGGATAGACGTCTCGCAACCGATGAGGCTAAGTGCGACCAGGAGGCATCACGTAAGCTGCACACTGAAGACAAGCTGCTACTGGAGACTAAACTAGCGAGGCTCAACTCGGAGCTTTCCATGATGACAAAAGATGATCCCAATTATCAGGATATTGAGAAGGAGTTTTTTGAGATTGCCCGCCGGTTGCGGGGGAATACCAAGTCATGAAAGAAGAGAAGAGCAAAAATGAGAGACTTCGGTCTTCGATTGATGTCGGGGGTACGCTGTAGTACAATGTACTACAATGGGGAGGTGCCAATGATGGCCACGATTTCACTTCGACTGAGCAGACGAGATCATGAGCTCATAAAGGAATATGCAAAACTGAAGAACATCTCCATTTCCGAGCTCTTGCGGAATGCGGTAATTGAGAAAATAGAGGAAGATCTGGACACCGAATTGTTTGACAAAGCCTTTCTGGAGATGCAGAGAACTTATACGCTGAATGAGGCTAAGCGAGAGCTTGGATTGTGATGATAGCCTCGCAAGTAGTGATTTCAGATATTGCATTGAAGGAACTCAAGAAGCTGGGCAAACAGACAGCTTCGCTCATTGTTGGATACATTGAGAAACGTCTGGTTGACTGCAAAGATCCTAGGGCTTTTGGCAAGTCTTTGACTGCAAGCCATAGTGGCAAGTGGCGCTACCGCATCGGGGACTATCGACTGTTATGCTTGCTAGATGATGAGAAGAATCTTGTGACTGTTATTGCACTGGGTCACCGACGAGATATCTATGATACGTAACTCTCAATAGGCCTCAGAGTATTTAGTTGGCATTTCGGAAAGGCATTCACATCATGAAGTTGGAGAGTCAGGCCGATACTCATTCAACTTATCCTACTTGCTGCACTGTTATTCATTTCAGCGGGTTAGTTGCTGTGGCGCTGGGTTTGGGTTTATCTTGGTGCATACAAAGCAATGATAGTGATTAACGCATGGGAATTGACAACCTGGAAGATCTACTGAAGGGGCGGTAATGAACGTCGAGTCATTAGGAGGTTGACAAGATGCACGAAGGCTCTGTCGCTTTTGTAACAGGCTCCAGTAAAGGGGTGGGAAGGGCCATAGCCCTCGAACTTGCCGGACGAGGCGCGGACGTCGCAGTAAACTGTAGGTCATCGGTGTCAGAGGCTGAATCGGTTTGTCACATGATCCGAGAAATGGGGCATCGGGCTACTCTCGTCATAGGAGACACCCGAGTAGAGGAAGACGTCCAGCGAATGACAGACGAAATCCGCCGCGTTCTCGGCCCTGTCACCGTCCTTGTAAACAACGCTGTTTACGCTTTACAGAAGCAATTCCTTGAGTTCACCGTAGACGAGTGGAAATCTCAGGTGGACTACAAGGCAGTCGGCTACTTCTTGACTGCCCGAAGTGTCATTCCCGACATGTTGAAGCACGGCGGTGGAGTGATCGTTAATGTGCTCTCCACAGCCGGGGAACGGGGCGGCTATGGGGAGATTGCATATGCTGTAACAAATGGTGGAGCGATGGCTTTGACAAGGGGTCTGGCATCAGAGTTCGGCAAGAGAGGGATTCGGGTTAACGGAGTCATGACCAACTGGGTGGAAAATGCATTCCACGCCGACAATCCTGAAGATGCCAAGTTGCTGCCACGGTTTGCTCTTGGGCGGGTCACTCGTCTCGCCGAAATAGCTAAAACTGTGGCTTTTCTCGCCTCAGACGACGCATCTGGAATTACCGGGGCGATCATCCCTGTAGACGCCGGTTTTCTATTGACCTAATCCTGGCTTCCTGGCAAGTATGCCAGTCCTTGTTACGTGACACGGATGATAAATTCACGTCTCAACTCCCAGCTTTCCATGATGACAAAGGATGACCCCAATTATCAGGACTGAATCGAGGAAGTGATGGCAATGACCAAACACAAGGAGCAAGGCAAAATGATTCTTGGGTATGCTCTTTTTGTATGGGCGATGGTATCTAATCCCTTTTTCTCAACTGCTGTACGAATCCAGTCTGAACGGGATCACAAAACTGCAACAGAAGGGCCGTATCAATATGTACGCCATCCGGGATACCTTGGATTCATCGTAA
>DUVA01000202.1 GCA_012841305.1 Bacillota bacterium
AAGACACTATGAAGGCTCCTTACCACATGTTATGTGTGCGCAAGGAGCCCTATTCCCTATGGGAATCTTTCTCCCGGTCACCCGGTCACCCAGTAACTCGATCACCCTAAACCCATTATTGCCCTGGCTACTTCAAAATAGACTACGAGGCCGACCACGTCCACTATGGTTGTGAGAAAAGGCCCGGCCATTACCGCAGGGTCTACCTTAAGCTTCATAGCCAGAATGGGCAACAATGCCCCAACGAGATTTGAGATGAGAAGCACCACGAATAAGGAAATACCGACTGCAAATCCGATTAGCGGGTCTCCTTGCATAAAATATGCTCTCACATAAGCAAAGGCTCCCAGAATTACCCCTAGAATAATGCCGGTTGTCATTTCTCTCAAAAATATGGTTCTGCCATGCCCTTTCTCAATCTCTCCCGTGGCGAGGCCACGAGTTATCAGGGTTGACGACTGCGTACCTGCGTTACCCCCTGTGTCAATCAGCATAGGAATAAAAAACGTCAAAGCTATCGCTGTCTCCAACGAGGCGGAGTATGTCTTCAGGATATTGCCGGAGAAGCTCTCCAACAAAACAAGTAACGCAAGCCATCCTCCTCGTCTTTTAACGTCCTCAGCTATGCTCAAGCTGAAATAGGTCTCTTCAGGCGCACCGAGTCCACCCATCAAGTGAATGTCCTCTGTGTCCTCTTCCCTAACAATGTCTAGGACGTCGTCGTGAGTAATAATCCCCACCAGACGCCCTTCTCTGTCAACCACCGGAAGGACAATAAGGTCGTAGTCTTCGAATATCCTGGCTACGTCCTCCTGGTCAGTATCAGTAGAAACATTCTTTATCTCGGGATTCATTATGTCCCGTATCAAGCTGGATCCTGGCGCAAGAATCAGCTCTCTTAGGGAAAGCCCCCCCAGGAGCTTTCTATCCTTTGATATTACATACAGATGATAAATCGTTTCCTTATCAGGGGCGGTAGCCCGAACATGAGCCAGGGCTTCATCGACAGTCTGATGCTCCTTGAGATCCACAAATGCTGTGGTCATGAGCCTTCCGGCAGAGTCATCCGGGTACCCCAACAGCATGTTTGCTACACGCCGCTCTTTCTCTGAGAGTAAAGACAAGTATCCCTTTACGACTTTCGCAGGGAGTTCCTCAAACAGTTCAGTTCGGTCATCCTGACTCATTTCATTGAGGATGGTTGATACCATATCGCTACTGAGCGAGTGAAGGAGCATCTGCTTGCCGTCTACATCCATGAAGTCGAAGACATCAATTGCCTGGTCTTTCGGGAGAAGCCTGAACACAAATCCTGCAGCGTCAGGGAGCAAATCCTCCAGCACTTTGGCAATATCGGAAGGGTGATTCTTCTCTAGGACTCTCTTAATTGCCAGGTAGTTTCTTTGAAGCAAGAGATCTTGGACGTTTGTTGTAAGTTCGTTAGGCATGGACGTCCCTCCTTTCTTCCAAGTTAGACATAGACTCATCATTCAAGGTAGAGTCTCTTCGTGACATGCATAAACCTGAGTCATGTCCCCCTGGAACAAAGGGTACGCCTGCTTAACAAAAGAATACCCCTGCCCGTTCAAAGCCCGGGCAGGGGGACAAAACCCAACAAGATCAGGATGACCCCTCTCCGGGAGACACACATGACGGGCGTTGCATGCCATACAAAAACACATTAATTACAGGCCGGACCCTGCTACTACCTCCGGGGTCGGCATCCAACCTCATCATCTCCCTTCGCGGAGTTTTCCGATTATTCAGAAGTCGATTAGGTAACACCAGAGACTTCCCTCCATATTTTACAATATGCTTTAACTCCGTATTTGTCAAGGTATAGGCCACATAACCAGGAATTCCGCAAGCGCCGTTTTCCCTGGATATGAGTTCCAACCGGCACTCTGGTTATGACCATCAGA
>DUVA01000203.1 GCA_012841305.1 Bacillota bacterium
CTACGAGAGCTGCGATGTTCACCGCTGTTCCATTATCTGCAATCCGCTGGAGATACTCACCAAATGATGACCAGTCCGGTGTAATTCCGTATCCCTCAAGATCGTATGTAATAGAGTCGATAGCTCCTCCTACAAGCGGTGCCAACGAGTACCCGCAATTTCCTATTACTTCAGTGGTAATACCCTGTCTCACCTTGCTTTCGGCAAGGCGATTGACAAGGATTGTATCGTCAGAATGGGAATGCATATCAATGAATCCGGGCGCCAGCACCAGACCGTGTAAGTCAATGACACGTGCTCCGGAAGCTGTGAGGCCTCGTCCTATAGCAACTATCCTCTCGCCCTCGAGGGCCACATCACCCCAAAACCATGGACTGCTTGTGCCGTCCACTATCTTCGCGTTACGAAGAAGAAGCCTTTCCATGCCCGCCCTCCTCCCCATACTCGCCTTCCTCCTGATCTGCCGTCCCTGCAACTCAGATTCCCCAAAGGCTCGCAGGTGCCTGAAGACTCTCACCGTGCCTAAAGGCTCTCGCTCTACCACAAAACTCCCAACCTATCCCGAAAACTACCTTCGTGCAGCAGCCTCTGCCACGAATGCGGCGAATATCTCGATCATGGCAGGAGACGGATTGAACATGGATTCCGGGTGCCATTGGACTCCCAGGACAAACCGGTCTTCAGGAAATTCGATAGCTTCAATGACGTTGTCAGAAGCGCGTGCAGAGACTATGAACCTGTCAATTACAGGCTCCTTGACAGCTTGATGGTGAAATGAATTGACCCCGACTTCCCCTGCGCCTATCATACCTGACAGTTTGGAATTCCTCTCCACTGTCACCTTGTGACTAGGGTAAGACCTGGGCCCTTCTTGCTTATGCTTAATTGCGTCTTTGACCTGGGAAGGTATGTCCTGAATCAATTGCCCGCCCATAGCCACGTATAGAACTTGCATACCTCTGCAAATACCAAGAATCGGCATGCGGAGACGTATCGCTGCCTTTACAAGTTCCAGTTCGAACCGGTCCCGGCAAGGCTCGATTCTGCCGAGAGCAAAGTGCGGCTCCTCGTCGTAGCAAGCAGGATCAATGTCATCCCCGCCTGATAGGACAATACCGTCCAGGGTCCCTATGAGTTCTCGAATACCTTGCTCGTCAGTGTGAGGCAGGATCACCGCCTCACCGCCTGTATGGCTAACAGCATTTGTATAGTCCTGATGAAGCCTGTATGAGGCGGAGTCTGTAGGCTCCAGAGAGCATGTGATACCTATCAACGGACGCAATATCTCCCCCTCCTCCCACTTTGCGTAACCTAATCAACAGGATATTCCGGTTATCACCGGCTTCATCCATCATATTCTTTCAGTTTGGGAAAAATCCTCTGAATTGCATCATAGTTGGGGAAAGGGAACTATGAACGTCGGAGTGAATTGAGTCCCCTATATTTCTGTTAAGCCGAGGCTGATCTCGAGAGCCTTGTCCACCTGTTCCATTATGGACGAATCCAGATGAGATATCTTCTCAGTAAGTCTTTGCCTGTCGATTGTGCGCAGTTGTTCAAGAAGGGCTACAGAGTCCTGAGGAAGTCTACTCTGCTCAGTGGGGAGTTCCACGTGGGTAGGCAGTTTTGCCTTGCGAATGCGGGACGTGATAGCAGCTATAATCGTTGTCGGGCTGTATCTGTTCCCGATATCGTTCTGCAGTATCAGGACAGGCCTTGTTCCTCCTTGTTCTGACCCGATAACCGGGTTGAGGTCCGCATAGTAAATATCACCGCGCCTAAGCTCCATTGCTACGCGCCAGGACCTCCTCAAAAAGTGCGAAGGCTTGCTCAGCTGCGGATGAGCCTTCTTCAGCCAACTCACGATTTAGCTGTGCCATTGTGCGGTAACCCTCTTTTAGCCGTTCACGAAGCTCCATCCGGCGCCTTTCATCAATGTAGCATCGCATAACTTCCCTTATGAACTCGCTTCGGTTGCGATTCTCTTGCCTCGCAAGACCGTCTACCTCTTCCAAGAGGCTATCGGGCATAGTAATCATAACTCTTTTGACCTGGGCCACCGCAACCCCTCCAGCACCACAATATATATTGGGTTCTATACTGAAATTATATACGTCCTACGAAAAGAGTGTCAATATACCGCCTCACATCTCTCTTCTTCTTCGTCGGGCTTGCCATAACTCCTCCCTGGAAAATTGTGATGCCTTTCCATAGTCTTCCACTGTAGACCGGGGTTTATGTGCCCAAAAGGGCAGTATGAAGAGAACAGTCCAAATCAGTTGAGCGTACCATGTTGCTTGAGCCAGTTTATGGAATCCTCGATTGATTGCCTCAAGGGACGCGCTGAGTAACCCAGCTCTTGCGTGGCTTTTTGTGAAGTTGTTTCAG
>DUVA01000204.1 GCA_012841305.1 Bacillota bacterium
CTCAGCCTTCTCAGTTCCCTCTCGTTTGTATCAAAAGCCCTTTTCAGGAACCCAAGCACTGACATATCCCCTCTTCTTTAGCAAAGTCTGCAGGGACGGAGAGTATCGGAAACCTGCAAAATGCGAGTCAATTATACCATTTACGTTTTTGCCCAGCAACTACGCTGATATGGGCTGACATGGGCTTGGTCTGGACCTTGCGACGCCGGCGCCTATGCGCCGCCCCCGATGAGTTCTCCTTCATTAACGAGTGAGTCAGTAATTACCCTTAGGCCGCCTGACACCAGTGAGTGGCCACCCGGAACAATGGGAATACTCGATGACAAGAGACAAGCTGTAAGCTTACGCGCAACCGGATTATCTATAGCATCCGGACGCAAGAGGTCGGAGTTGAACCTGTCTTTTGCGGGCAACTCCAAATTGAGATGATGGAACAGGACTCTCGTATCTATCAATACAGCATCAGCCACCTTTTCCAGCGCGCTGACCAAACCTTCGAAACCTACCTGCTGTGCAAGATAACCTAAGAGAGAGACGGCTTGGTGATGATCCTCCCGTCCCAGTGCCTTCATACCTCGTTCCTCAGAGAAAACCCTCATTCTGCATTGAAGCCTTTCGTTAACATATAGCACAGCTCCGGGGCTGACTCTTCCGATAACGCAGACCTCTGACAGGGGAATACCCATCGTCTCTCTGACCTTTCTGAGACGTGAGGCTGCAGGTTCAAGATCCAGCTTTCCAAGGGCGGCCCTTACATTCGGGCCGGTTGCAGGGTGCAGTCGCAAAACTGTAATGTCTGCAGGTGTATCCACGTCAAAGAGAGAACCTATCGTCTCAGGCAGCTTTCTGTGATCTAAAAAAGACAAGGCCATAGCAAGTGCATTGTCTGATGTTGGCAACTCGGCTACATCCAACAGCCGAGATGCTGGAGTAAATCCCACAATATCACTGGAGAAAATGTTGTTGGCGAGCATAACTTCGGGAGAGACGGCAAGACACTTCGCAAGTGCGCTGACCTCCGACTGAGCCATGAGCGAACCGGAAGCCCCTCCCATGTATATGACAGCCTCCAGGGATCGGGCCTTGATAACCCTTGCCAAAGCCTCCCCGAAACGAAACTCTTTCACAGCAGGTATGACCTGACTTTCAGCCCCGCGCTCCGCTGCAGCCACGGCCAAGTCTTCATAAGTCGTATAGAGAAATATATTGTCCAATTCCGGCACTTCCGAGAACTTCTCCAAGTTGTCCAGAACCACTGCTTTCCGCACAGCAGTGACCTGCTCTTCTACATAGCTTTCAGGTCTTCCGCCTTCAAAGATGACCAAGGATACTCTGTTCATGTAGGTTCCCGTCCCCCTATGTATCAAAGGGTTGCCTGTTATAGGCAACCCTTTCTTCGAACTTCGCGAAGCAGGACTTCCATTATTCATTCTAATCTCAGAACTCAGGCTCTATCAAGCCATAGTTTCCGTCCCTACGACGGTAAACCACATTGACCTCATCCGTGTCACTGTTGAAGAAAACGAAGAAGTCATGCCCAAGCAGTTCCATCTGCATTACCGCTTCTTGTGTTGACATAGGCTTCACTGCAAAGCGTTTAGTTTTGACAATCCTCGCTTCTTCATGACGTTCCTCCACCTCGGCAACGCCGGGAGAAAACTCTGCTTCCACGATACTTGCGCCTGTCTGACGCAGTCTGCGGTTAATCTTAGTCTTGTACTTGCGGATTTGTCGCTCAATCTTGTCCACTGCCCCGTCAATTGACGCATACATGTCCCCGGTCTTCTCCTCACCCCGCAAGAGAAGGCCATTCACCTGAATCGTAACCTCAGCAATCTGAAGCCCTTTCTCAGCGCTGACGACTACCTGAGCGTTGACTGAATCCCCTTGAAAGAACCTCTGGAGCTTAAGCACCTTCTTTTCAGCATAATCTCTAATAGCCTTTGACAGTTCAATGTTCTTGGATTTCATGGTGACTTCCATTCTTACCAGCTCCTTTCGGGAAAATCAGGGCTAGGCTTCTCAATATCATATTTCCCTGCAATAAAGCAAAATCCTGCATCTTACATTGGAGGTTCTGCCCACCTTATGTCAGTAGCTGTGTCATAAACCAGAGACGGAATAGGTAGGATACCAGACACCTTGATCCTGCCGCGAAGGTAGCTCATGACATCATCTGCCTTGGCAGACTTCAAACCAAGGCTTGACAGGATGTCCACATTTCTAAGGCCGGATTCGTCCATCTGTATGCTTAGGGACCACGCAATCTCCATATCCAGAGGGCTCAGCCATGTGACATATGCAGGAACCTTCCTTTCGTTGCCATGCGCCATCTCCTGAGAGGGTCTCCAATCAGGCGGCAGGAGCACGTAGGCCCCGCCCTGACTGCGATCCAAAAGGCGCAGGTATGATAGGGCAAAGGCAAGGTCTCCTGCATTCATAGAATTGACCACAAAAATCGAAGCCGGGACGCTCTCCAACTCATGCCTGTGCATTTCCCAAATCCCATTTGGAATTATGAGCGTGGGAGTCAACCGGTTTACAAGGTGAATCCCAAAGTATCCCTGTGTATGCGCCGCGCGAGTTTGATAGACTCCGTTTGAGGAGGAAGCTAGGCTAACCCATAACCGGGAATCCCCCGGCACCGGCGGAAGTACAGTCTCCCTTACGGTGGTTCCATGAGGTAGCCTTGACTCAAGAGGCATACCTGATAACCGAGACACAAAATCTGCAATGAGGTACTGACCGCCTGAAACAGGATAGAAATGGGAACTCCTCGCCCAAATCACATCCGCGTCTGCGAAACTCTCTGCGGCTCGAAGTGTTTCACTGATAGGAAATATCACGTCCAAAGTGCCGTTTAACATTAGGACAGGCCTTGGCCAGATATCAGGTAAAGCAGCCGGATCAACCAACATCAAAGTGTCTGCTGCTTCGGCAATATCAGCAAGCCCAATCTTGGAAAGCAGTCTGAAATTACGTACAAC
>DUVA01000205.1 GCA_012841305.1 Bacillota bacterium
ACAACCTTTTGGCAGCTATCTAACTAGGCGGGGCGACTTTACCACCGTGGGGAAGGTGCTTTTTTCCAGATTCAGGGGCTGCCATGCCTGAAAAAAGGGCTACAACGCAAATAGCTTTGCCGTGACTGCACTTGACGCCCCAAAACTTGTGTGCTATCCTGTAGATGCGTTTGGATGCGTTATAGATGATATCAAGTTAATAACCTATGATTTGTGTGGTAGATGTAGCTCAATGGTGAGAGCGCTGGACTGTGGCTCCAGAGGTTGCGGGTTCGAGCCCCGTCATCTACCCCATATTTTTTTGGTATCGGAATAGCAAGCATCTCAAGACCTAGTATGGCAAGCCTCCTGAAGACCTGTGTAGTTGACATCTTAAGGATACATCTGAAGTTCCCTAAAGGCCGGTGTAGCCACACCTTGAGAACCGGTTTGGCAAGCGTGCCAATAAGCATCGATGCAGCCCGCATTTTGAGAACGAGTGTAACGACGAGTGCAGCAAGATCCTGACGACCGACATTAATCCCGACTAGTGAGCTTCAGAGCCATTCTCTGCTGATTTGAAGAAACCGTAGAACACCAAAACACTCACGAAGTAGCACACGGCAGTCATTGAGAAAGCAAGCGGAAATCCACCTTTAACCTGCAAAATACCGCTGGCAAAAGGCGCAAGCCCACCCCGCATCAGACTGTCAAGTACACCTCTTAGGCTATGCAGAGTGGCGCGTTGCTCCTCCCTCACCTGTTCAAGAAAGAATGTTGTCTCCACAGGCCCACACATATTCATGAAGGAATGGCGCAGGTAGTACGAGGCGACAACTGCCCGGGGATTCAACGAATGGGCGAGAGTGAGAAGAAAAGGTATAGACGCCAATTGTGTTGCTGCTATCAATTTGACTTTTCCCATCTTCTTAGCCAGGACAGGAGCAGCCAACGTTACAATAGCACTGACAATTCCTGAAAACGCAAAAATGAGTCCAATAGATGCAGTAGACATGTTGAATCTCAAGCTGAAGAAAAGCTGGAAGAAAGGCACCATGGCGCCTGCGCCAAAAGAGGTTAATGTGGCCGGGAAGAGGATCTTTGCAAAAACCACCAGGTCTTTCTTGTCCCTGGGCAATGCCACGACCAAGGCAGAATACGAAGCCTGTCTCCTCTTATGTCTGCGTTCCTCTGTCATCAGAATCGTGGGGATGATTGAGATCACGATGAACAGTACTGAGGCAAGAAGCGTGACCCTAAGAGGCAAGACACCCTTAGGCGGTACACCCGCAATCCTTCCGGCAATCTCAGGAATTACACCTCCGATAATGCTTCCTAAGAAAGCCGAACCCATCTGCAGGGCGGAGTTCACTGAAAAGAGAAAAACTCGATTATCCTCCGTGCTGTACCTCATTAAGAGAGGGACTCCCACAGCCCATATGAAAGTCGCGCCGATCCCGTCAAGAAATCGAAAAACCACGAGTAGCATCTTAGAATCGGCCAACGAGATACCCAAGAGGCCGACAATGCTCAGGATTGTGCCGATAACGGCGGGCTTCTTATATCCTACTCGATTTACGGCAACAGAAGCAGGCAGCGCAAAGAACAGCATCGCCAAAGACGGTATTCCGTTTAGGTATCCGATGAAGTCCTGGCGATACCCTAATTCATAGACAAACAGATTGAACGCCACCTGGAAAAT
>DUVA01000206.1 GCA_012841305.1 Bacillota bacterium
GCACTTCAGTGGAACGGGTAAATAGCAGGATAGACCAGGTCTTCGGTTTTGAAGACCATTGTATCCGGGGCCTTAAGAAAATGGAACTTAAATGCTCACTGGCCCTTTTGATAATGCTTGCAATGGCTCTAGGTAGGATAAGGAATAAGCAAAAGGACAAACTCCGCAGCCTTGTACCGGCTGCGTAAGCAGCATTAGAGGCAATAACCTATAGGATATTGCTGGGGTTTATTAAGGGTGCCCATTTTCGTCCATAGATGATTCAAAACACCCTTTTGGCAGTTATCTAACTAGGCGGGGCAACTTTACCATCGTGGGGAAGGTGCTTTTTCCAGATTCAGGGGCTGCCATGCATGAAAAAAGGGCTACAACGCAAATAGCTTGTACATGGAAGCACTTGACTGTAGTACCATATGTGTTACAATACAAGGGAAGATTGATATATACGTACCAATTGCGTGCATTGCTCGACGTATGTTTCTTAAGCAAACGCCCTATATCCGATAGTACCGGAATGGAGCATCATGAGGAGAGGTGAAATCTGCTTTTCAATCGTAGCTCATGATGTAGAAGCATTTGGGGCGGGTTGGAGAATCGGCAATAGGAGGGAAGCCCATGACATTATTTGCGCGAATCGGCGATAAGCTTCGCGAAGCCAGGGAAAGAACCGGGTTAACTCAGGACATGGCTGCCTCGTCAATTGGAATACATCGCGTGCAGCTTTCTCAGTATGAGAACGGAAAACGAGAGATTGATATTTCGACTTTGGCTAAGCTAGCTACCCTATATGGCTACTCTGTGAGCTACTTTCTAGGAGAGACTGAGGAAGAAGAGCAAGTTAATGTGGCTTTTCGAGCAGAGGATGTGAGCAGCGAAGACTTAGAACTTATCGCATGGGCAAAGGGATTTGTGTTAGCTGCGAGTGAGCTGGAATGTATCTTAGAAGGAGGGCGCCGGAGTCAGTGAAAAGACGAACACCTCTTGTAGGCGCAACGGAGACGCGAAGAAGTCTGGGGCTTAGTGAATCAGAACCGATTGACATCTTTAGAGTGCTTAGATATGTAGAAGAAATAAGCATTGTCAGGTGTCCCTTTGGGGATAGCTCTAGCATGTCCGGCTTGTTTGTCAAGAAATGTGGGGTCAGGCTTATGGTGATTAACACTGAACGATCATGGGGACACCAGATCTTCACTGCTGCTCACGAGCTCTATCACGTGAAGTACAATGAAGGGATGTCCGGCAGTCTGTGTCATGTAGCTACGTTTAGTGATCGTTTACCTGAGGAATATGATGCTGACAAATTCGCTGCGAATTTGCTCGTTCCTACAAGCGGACTTGAATATATGATCGAGAAGGAATTCGGTGATACCAGACTGGGTTTCCCTGAAATCATATATCTCGAGCAGTACTTTATGGTTAGCCACAAAGCCATGCTTTGGCGCCTGCAGGAAATAGGTAGGCTGACAAACCGGGAACGCATGCAGCTTAGTGACGGTGTCAAGTTCAAAGCGCGGGAACTGGGTTATAGTACGAGACTTTATGAAAAGACGCTAGATCATGAGATAATGTCGGATCTTCCACGAAAGGTAAGGGAGGCGTTGGAACGAGAACTGATTTCCGAGGGTAGAGCCCAAGAGTATCTCTTGAGTTTCGGTCATGACGGTTGGGAGGAAGGAGGCTTTGCCGGCAACAATGACGAAAACATGGATGAATGATGATACTCTTGTTTTCTTTGATAATGACTGCATTGCCTCCTTTCTCTGGATTCAGCGCGTTGATATTGTTGTTGACTTGTTTGGAACTCGTATTCGCATCCCGTCCGAGGTCATACGGGAGTTGGAAAGGTTAAAGCATACAAAGTCGGGGCATACGGTGTATAGGGATCTACAGCGCTTTATGAGCACCCATACATATATGCAGGTATCCATGCCAATTACCAGTGATATTTATGAGATGTACCAACGCTTGATTGATGGTCATTGTGGCAAAAGAATGGGTTCGGGCGAAGCTTCGGTGATATCTCATGCGTTACAGGAACACGGAATTGTGGCTAGCAATAACCTGAAGGATGTCGAACCCTTTTGTAGCAAATACAATCTAGAACTTGTAAGTACCGAAGATATCTTGGTAGCCGCAGTAATTCAGAAAGTAATCTCGTTTGAGGTAGGGGAAAAGACTTGGAGTGACATGGTCAACAAGAAGAGAAAGTTGCCTGCTTATGGGTTCACGGGCGCATGGGAAAGGCTTTCACCTATGTTGGAGACAGCGTGTACTGGAGAATAGTGGTGGCTATGTGAGCGTGTGAAGATGAGTCTGGATAACGTTTTTCAGCAGTGAAAGACTCTGTTTGCCATGCTAGCAGAATCATACGCGGTGAATTCGAAGTTGCCTACTGACTAATTGACTGTTGGGGGGTATTGTGAAGTGGCTCGGATTCAAAAGCAGTTTGAGCAGTTCCATGACAACATCAAGCTAGGCCATTACGATGAGTGTGAAGAATTGCGGGAAAAGCGGGAGCGGGTACTTTCAGCTCTTAAAGAGGGCATGGACAGGATTTCAAAGGACAAAGGAGTTACATTCCCAGGATACCGTACGTTTAACCAGGGTGGTTACGCAATGTACACAGGTATAAAACCTCTTGACAGTGATTATGACATCGACATAGGTGTTTGCTTCAAACTCTCCAAGGACGATTATGACCCAGTGGAAGTCAAAAAGTGGGTGTATGATGCTCTCAACGGTCATACAGAACGAGTAGAATTGCGGCGATCCTGCGTGACTGTATTCTATCAGCTCGAAGAAGAACCTATCTATCATGTCGATCTCGCAATCTATTCTGATGAAACCTGTAACACCGATGAGAAGACTTACCTGGCTAAAGGTAAGCAGTACTCTGATGAAGACAATCGCTACTGGGAAGAGGCAGATCCTCAAGGTCTAATCAAGGCCATTACGGAGTATAGTGACGATACTCACGACAGAAAGCAGTTTCGACGCATTGTGCGATACCTAAAACGCTGGAAGGACCATAATTTCTCGAACGAAGGCAATGAAGCTCCTGTCGGGATTGCACTTACCGTAGCTGCGTATCGCTGGCTTTCTCCAGTCTACGATGTTTACGATTCTTTCAGTGGAAAACGAGAATATGATGACTTAGAGGCTTTGCTAAACCTGGTTGATACCATGTTGAGCAATTTCACTCTGCAATACCTAGATGATGAGTGGGTAGATCGTCTAACGGTTGAGCTTCCTGTTATTCCTTACAATGATCTTCTGCAGAAGATGACCAACAAGCAAATGGAGAAGTTTGAAGATAAGCTGAGAAAGCTTAGAAGTACTCTTGATGATGCTAAGAAGGAGACGGATCCCATAGAGGCCTGCAGGAGCCTCACTTCCCAATTTGGAGTTGATTTCCCTGTGCCTCCAAAAGAAGATACAGCGAGCAAGATTCCGCCTGGAATAGTGGGATCAAGCTTGTCTGCCTAGGTCATGGGAAGGAATATGCAGGAGAAGGCGCTTACGGACTTTATTTCATCAGGCGCACTACATAAGGGAAGGATGCTGTCAGAAGATGAGATAGCGCTACTTAAGGGCGAAGGTGTCACATTCGCGGTAGAAGGCTACATTACTGTGGGTGGGAACGATGTTGTCTTGCGCGTAGGCGTGGATGACCTCTTTCCACAATCCTTACCCAAGGTATACTTGAATGATCCAGACATGCTGGGATTCATTCCTCATGTGGGACCCGGAGGCAGTATTTGCTACGCTGATACAGAGGGGATCATCCTTAATACAGAATATCCAGTAAGTCTGCTTAACGACGCGGTGACTTGCGCAGCACAAGTATTGGAAGAAGGCATAACCGGTACTAATCGAGTTGATTTTATGGACGAATTTATGGTCTACTGGGGACGTCTTTCGCCTTCAAAGCTTATTCTCTCGTTTGTTCGTCCAGAAGAAAGAGTCCGTAGGGTTTATGCGTACTATGATAGCGATGGTAATTGCTCGTGGATTGCTGCTGATGATAGCTCGGTGTGTTCATTCTTTAACTATGACCTTTCTCCGATGAAGTCACTCACGCAGCGCTCTGCCATATACATTCCTTTAGAAAAGGCAGCACCGATTACTCCCCCAGAGCCTGATAAACAGTGGACCATTGATGAAGTCCGAGGTATCGTGAAAAGCAATGTCAGCGACCAGAATCTACGTGAGATGCAGCGCTTGTGTAAGAAGGCCAAGATTGAAGAGTTGGTAGTCTTAGGTTTGCCGCGCTCAAGTGGTGAATTTACGCTTGTGGGATTGCTTTTTCATCAAGTAACTGGAGGCCATCCTTTGATAGGGGGCACTGCGAAGGATCCGCCAGAGCCAGTGCTCATTCTGCGGTGTGATCCGCAGTACCTCTGGCCTCGAGGTGGTGGCGATGTGAACCTTTCTACTGTCAACGTCATGGTAGTGGGCTGTGGGTCTGTTGGAGGACATATCGCACTTGCACTTGCCCGGACAGGCATTGGTAAGCTAACATTAGTGGACTATGACAAAATGGAGCTGGAGAATATTTTTCGTCATATCTTAGGTCGGGACGGTCTTGGAGCTTTCAAAACGAAGGCGCTGAAAGCACAAATTGAAAGGAAGTATCCCTTTGTTGAAGTCTCCACATGTGAACAGGACATAAGGCAAATAGTCAATTGTGAGCTGACAAAACTCAACATGTTTGACCTAGTACTGTTTGCAACCGGTAATCCCACTACGGAGCTTCATTTTAACAAGCTGCTCCACGGAATGGAGAAAGGTCCTCTGGCCTTATTCTCGTGGGTAGAACCTTATGGAATTGGGGGACATGCTTTTCTAACTCGACCAGGCACTTCTGGTTGTCTGCAGTGCCTTTATGAGCCAGCCGACGACAGACAAGCTGCTTTGCACAGCCGAGTTTGCTTTGCCGAGCCGGGTCGGTCTTTTGGAAAAGACGATCTTGGTTGTGGAAGTCGATATACTCCGTACAGTGGCCTAGACGCCGAGCGTACTGCTGGGATGACTGTAAGGCTAGCTCTTGATGGATTGAATGGTCGAGAGCAAGGCAACCCACTAATATCTTGGAAAGGTTCAAAGGACTCACTTGAGGCAGCAGGATTTGAAACCTCATACCGGTACGGCCAAAGCCTTGATCAAATGCATGATCGTAGATACGAATATGTTAGGTCCGACTGTCCCGTATGTGGAGATTCTATAAGATGAAAGCCATCATTTCGGAACGGATTAACGGTGGTAGGTTCAAGATGAGTGATGAAATAGTAGCTCTCATGCAGACCTTTGTGCAAGACTCTTCTTGGAAAGCTGAGGCTGGTGGGATATTGATAGGTCGACATATACTTGATACTTTAGATATCGTTGTTGATTCAATTACCGTTCCTATGCCGGGAGACTGTAGAGGCCGATATTGGTTCTATAGGCATCGTCGAGGTCATCAACAAGTAATGGACACTGCGTGGCGGAAAAGCTGTGGTACTTGTACTTATCTAGGAGAGTGGCATACACATCCTCAACCAATCCCGACCCCATCATTCATTGATGTGCATGGATGGATACGCAAACTCAACCTAGGCACCTTCGTGGGAGAAAGCGTTTTCTTTGTTATAGTAGGCCTCCAAGCGCTCGGGGTCTGGGAGGGAGACAAACGTGGTCGCAGGATTTCTCATATTGGTGAATTCAACTTGATCCGGAAAGATATTCATGGTGCTAGCGGGTAGAGTTTTAGGAGTAACCCGCATACGACTTGGGATCATGATCCGGATTATTTCGAGGTTTTACAAGAAGTTGCGGGGGCCATTCGCGTTTTGCTGTTCGTGGGTGAGCTGCACCAATTCTAGGTCAGAATTTGTTGCTTGGGATTAATGCTTCTCTGAACATAAAAGCTTCAAGCAAGCCGAACAGGACACTTCGCCGTGAGTCGACGGTATCTATTGCGGATAATGAAAGAGATTGATAATCGGTAAGTGTGTGAGTTCGTGCAGATGTGTTGTTGATTTTTCAGTCGTCATCATAATACAGCAGGTGGGGAAAATGTCGAGACCAAGAAAGAAACTTCGAGCTGCTGAGGAAAAGCTCCTGTGGGTGTCTTCCGCTGGGATGTGCAATAATCCTGGCTGTCGTCAATCACTGGTGTTTGAGGATGTTGGGAAGCCAGTATGTATAGGCGATAATGCACACGTGATAGCTCACAGCACTGGAGGGCCGAGAGGCCAAGTACATTGTAATGAGGGTGTAAGAGAGCTTGATAGGGATAGTTGGCGAAACATAATACTCCTATGTAAGAACTGTCACAAGCAAGTTGATGAGCACACGGAAGTATATACAGAAGAGGTCCTGTTCGAATGGAAGGCGAAGCATGAAAAATGGATACAAACACGTCTAGTTGATGTTGAAAATTCAATTGCTGTGGTTCACAAGACGATGGGACCCTCTATAGATGTAGTTTCTCTTGCAGATACGACGGGTCTTAAAGTTTTGGGCCTTGTTTCAGTGCAATTTCAGGTAGATAAAGTTGACGGAAACGGCGGAATAGATTGGGAGGATGGAAAAAGGCAGAATGTGAATGGCTTTGAGGATGTCCAGCGACTTATGACGCAGTTTGATGGTGTTGTACTGCAGCTGTTCCCTTTGTCCCATATTCCTCTGCTCATTCATTTTGGCAGTCTTGTAACCAATACAGTTCCTGTACAAGTGTTTCAATATGACCGCTCACTAGGGAAGTGGGTGCTAGGGTCGCCTAGTGGAGAAGTGTCCGATGAATTGAAGTTAGAAAGCAGTTTCACATCGACAAACTCCAACGTACTAGCGGTTATATTGGGTATCTCTGCATCAGTGTCCCTACATGATGTCAACGAGATTCTCGCGTTGGATAAGATAGACTTGTTGCAGATAGACGCGAATAGCACTCGACTTGATAGAGTCTTATATAGGGAGGACGTCCAGGCAGTCACGCAGCGCTTTAGAACGGAACTTAACTACCGCATTGGGCAGCAGGACTACGACGAGATACATCTTTTTCTGGCTATTCCAGCTGGTCTTGCGCTTGAGTTAGGCAGGACAATAAACCCAAATATGTGGCCAAAAGTCTATACATATCATTACAGCCGTAGGAAAAGGCCACGATATCAACTTGCCTTGTGCGTATGATAACAGACTTCAAAGGATGTCTACGAGTTTGCTGTTTGCGGAGTCTGTGTCTCATTCAAAGAGATATCTATCCTGTACTGATACTGCTCCGAGGCGCTATCTACCATCGGTTTCGATTGCTGGGTCAAGTAAAAGGAACAGAGACTATCTTCTTAGTGAAGTAGACGTGTATTCTATTTCAGGAGGGAATATGTGTGGTTAAGGATGTTGAGCAGACTGTTAGCGGTAACGTCGACGGTAAAGAAAACACTGAGGCACTCACAATTTTCAAGCCGTCACTCTCATTCTTCAGAGTCTCATCCAAGTGTACAAGTCAGAACACAGCCGAATTCGTGGAATTAAGGATAACGCAGGACTATTGCTGGCTTCATCAGGTATTTGCATCGGTTTAGTGAGTAGAGGGTTAGTGGAAGCGTGGTCAACCAAACCTGGGCTGAAGTTTCCTGGAGTGATTGCAATTACCAGTCTTGGGGTAGGAGTAGCCTTTGCCTTGAGGGTAACATCTATAGTTTCATACAGCAGGCTAGATACCGCATTCTTACGTAAGGGATCTGTTCTTGCAATGCCTTCCGATGAATGTGCGGCTTCATTGGTTGCTACACGGCATGAAGTTGCAGCTTCAATTGAGGAGAGAACCAGAAGGAATAGTATGTCATATAAGGTAGCGCAGGTTCTGACAACTGTAAGCATTATCATTGTTCTTTTTATCATGTTGACAATGCTCGGTGATGTGTAATTAGCATGTGGTTTGCTGGATACACGATTTGAGGGACGTGAAGAAATACAGGTATTAGCTCATAGTAGGCATTAGGGGTGACAACATGGGTGATGACCTACATGTTGTATATATGCAAGAAGGCGATGGTAAGGACGATAGCCGTGAAAACCCACTTCCTCCACCCGATCCGAGCTTGTCCTAGCTCCCGTGGAACTTCAGTGGCGTAGTATTACGCTGTTTTCCTTTCATTTGCTACCTGATCCTCTTCGTCGACGTTAGTCAGCCTCTGAATTTCGGAGATTAAGACACCCATAGAACGGTACCCTGCTATACGATTGGTGCGGTTCTCTGCATCCAGTAAAGCTACGCATACCCAACGTCGGACCATAGTACCGTTTTCCCAATTCTTCACGTTCCTGATACCTTTAGCAACCACGCTGAAGGCGGATTCAATAGTGTTTGTTGAGCGCAGACCTCTCCTGAGTAGGCCGGGTATGTTTAACCTTAGAATGGTTACCGTCTCTTCCAGACCTTCACGTAAACTTGATGCCGCATCCGGGTATTGAGTCTCAAGGCCTGTAGCCAGACTATGAGGCTCTCGTATTGCCTCCTCGGCAGTCTCAGAAGACCAGGCTTTTCTCATTACCCTTTTCACCCAATCACGCTTGTATTTAGGCAGGTAGTCCATGACATTACGAGTCTTATGGACCTGACACCTTTGAGCGATCACCTGTTGCCCGAATACATCCTTTAAGGCTTTCCTGAGGGCCTTAGAGCCGTCTATGATTGCTAATAGGCCTTGCTCATACTTTAGCCCCCTATCGACAAGATCCGTAAGCAAATCCCGGCACACTTGGGCGTTCTCTGTGGAACCAATGCGGACTCCCATGATAATCTTATGTCCGTCCTTGGTAATACCCATGACTACTATGGCCGTATA
>DUVA01000207.1 GCA_012841305.1 Bacillota bacterium
ACTTCAAGACAACCGGTAGCGCATCCAACCACAACATCCGTGTTGACCGCCATTAACGCCTGTCTGATGGCGATAGGGGCGGCGCAGCCTGCGCATGCGCGATGTCCGCCGCACAGGAGTTCTTCCTTCATTGCGAGTTCCTTCAGACTTGCCATATATGCCGCCTCCTATTCCCTGACTCCGAGGTATGTCACAGGCTCTGCTATCTTACCTGTCTTAGCGATTTCCATAAGGTCATCATATACCCCGGCTATCTGTTCCATATTAATGTCTCGTCCTCCGAGACCGTAGATGTAGTTCACCATATTCACCTTTGGACCGGGCGAATTATACATCGCAGCGCGAAGATCGATGTACAGCGGGCCTCCCATTAGAGACAAGCTGTCAGCTCGATCAAGGACAGCTATAGCTTTCAGACCGGACAGAGCCTCAGCAATTTCCTTGTGAGGGAATGGCCTGAAAAGGCGAATCTTAAGAAGTCCTACTTTAAGGCCTTTTTCTCTCAGCTGATCTACCACTGTCTTAGCAGTCCCTGCTGCGGAGTTGATAACCACAATTGCGACTTCAGCGTCGTCCAGCTTGTATGCGTCGAACAACTTATATTCTCTGCCTGAAATCTCCTTAAACTCCTTAGCCACCTGGAGCACAACGTCTTGCACCCTGGTATGGGCATCAGCCAGTTGGCGACGATGCTCAAAATACCAGTCGGAGAAGTCCAAGGCTCCCACAGTGATGGGGTTTTCCACATCCAAGAGATAATGCTCGGGTTCATACTCGCCTACGAACTTCTTCGCCACATCGTCTGGAAGAAGCTCAGCGTTGCCCATCCCATGGCTGACAATGAAACCGTCCATCGTCACCATAGTAGGTAGAAGCACATCAGGATGCTCCGCAATACGCATAGCCTGGATGAGGTTATCATAAGCTTCTTGAGCGTCCTCTGAGTATATCTGTATCCATCCTGAATCCCGCGCCCCCATTGTGTCACTGTGATCACAGTGGATATTAATCGGGGCTGACAGCGCTCTGTTTACAATAGGAGCTACTATCGGAAGTCTAAGCCCGGCAGCGATATATAGCATCTCCCACATAAGGGCAAGCCCCTGTGAAGATGTAGCAGTCATCGCCCTGGCGCCTGCGGCTGACGCGCCGATTGTCGCGCTCATCGCAGAATGCTCGCTCTCTACGGTAACAAATTCTGTATCAACTTTGCCGTTTGATACAGAATCAGCAAAGATCTGGACGATTTCAGTCGCAGGGGTGATTGGGTAGGCTGCCACAACATCAGGATTGATCTGGCGCATAGCCTCTGCTACCGCTTCATTACCGGTAATCGCAACTCTCTTATTCACCTGCACCAGCCTCCCCGTTCTCTCCTGTATCCAGTATCATCTCTATACATTTTCTGGGACACTCGTGAGCGCATATCCCACAACCCTTGCAGTGTTTGTAGTCAATTCCGGACATTTCTCCTTCGCTCACAATGATTGACGCATCCGGGCAGAAAACCCAGCAAATCATACAATTACTGCACTTCTCTTTATCCCAGACAGGCTTGTAAGTTCTCCAGTCTCCGGTTTCATACTCCTTAGCGTTTCCGGCTTTAAGGATTAGCCCGCCCCTGGGAACGTCTTTCCATCCCTTTTCTGCGGCACTCATTCCTCCCCTTGCACCTCCTGGTAAGCCCTTTCAATAGCCTGAATATTCTTCTCGACTATATCAGGGCGGAACTTGGCTTCAAGCCTCTCTCTGGTATTTCCCACGAACTCATCAATTGTCAATAGACCAGTCGTTCTGATGAGAGCTCCCATCATCGGAGTATTAGGAATAGCCCTTCCTATGGTCTCCATTGATATCTGTGTTGCATCGAGCGTATAAACCTTACCACCTGTTAGACCCAATTGCTCCCGCATCTCTTTAGGTGATAGGTTGGTATTAATAATGTACAATCCATCTTTCGGCACTCCTGCAGTTACGTCGGCTTTCCCGATCAATGTAGCATCAAGAACTACAACCATCGCAGGATTTGCCACCTGACAATGCAACCTGATAGGATCCTCACTAATGCGGTTGAATGCAAGCACCGGCGCGCCCATCCGTTCAGGACCGTACTCAGGAAATGCCTGAATATACTTACCTGAAGCAGAGACTGCTTCCCCCAGTAGGATGGCTGCAGTTTTTGCGCCCTGGCCGCCTCTTCCGTGCCAGCGAATCTCTAGAAGTTCTGCCATAGCCTGTCCCCCTCACATGTGCGTCAAAATCTTTACTATCCAACCTCCAGTATGTTCCTACTCATCTGAAGGCACATTTAAATACACACATAAGTTATTCTAGCATATCCTGTTTACTTATGCACCTCCAAGTTTGTAAACGCTACGCATAGGCATTTTTTGGGTTTACTTTGCATTTGGTGTATGTTATTATAACAATTGGATTTTTACTATAGATTGTCGCTGGTATTCATTTCTCCGAAATGTACTCTTCTCTCTTCTTCAGCTATATGAAACGGCAGGTGAACAGCCACGAGTAACAGCATTAAAGTGAGCCGGGCTTCCCTGCTCAAGCCTGAGAGCGTCAGTCCTACGGCTGATATCCATCAAATCGCCGGTATTCTGGCAGAACGTGAAGTAACTTATGTCGTATCATCTGATAAAATGCTCCTTGGTGCCATTTACAGAGATTCTCTTAATCTTACACCCAACTTCATAGCTGAAGCATCTGAACGCAGTATTGAAGCTTGTGAGCTAATGACCCCGAAAGAAAGAATCCCCTGCATTTCCCTGGAGACACACCTGGATTCCGCGATATCTGTTTTTCTCGAGACAGAGCTCAAAGAGATTCCGGTGCTTGAGAATGACCGCTTAGTCGGAGTGTTGCCTCTGCGTTCCCTGCTAAAAGGATTGACAGAGTCTTTAGGCTCAGTGAAACATCAACAGGAGCATGACAAACGCTCCAGCATGATTCTTCAATCTATAAACGAAGGCCTTATTATGATAGATAAGGATTTGATAATCCGCGAATATAATCGCGCTGCTGAAGAGCTCCTCGGCGCCAAAGCCTCTGAGAGAATAGGAAGCAAAGCCGTGGTGAAGACAAGGGGCGGATCACCGGTATTTGAGGTTATGAAGACAGGGAAACCACGCTTTGGCGTAATGAGTCCGCTGGCAGATGGGCGCATATTCTCTGTGAACTACGTCCCTATGCTGGACAACGGTAATGTAGTAGGTGTGATTCAGACATTCCAGGATATTACCGGGCAAGAAGAAATGCGATCTCAACTCCTGTCCTCCAGGGATGAATTGGATCGCGCCTTCGCTTTGACTCTTCCGAATTCCAGAGTCGAGCATAAACTGAAGAATACAGCGGAATACAGAGATATTTATGATTCTGACAGTGGACAGATCACAATCACTGAGGTTATTGCCGATGGAGGTTATAAACACGTAGTAAATGCCCTTAAAGTACTTGCAGATCTTAACAACAAGGGTATCATGTCGCTCCTTGGAATCAGTAAGGACGTGTTAGTCCAGAGCATTATCTTTCACGACTTGGGCAAATCCCAACCCCAGTTCGAAATCGGACAGACTGTAGATCCCCTGGATGAGTTTGAAGAAAGCTGTGCCCATGCTGAAAGGAGCGCAGATATAGCAGCTCACTTTTACCAACGCGAAGATGACGTCATATGGCTCATCAAGTACCATCATCATCCGGAAAGTCAACTTCCCGCTGATTTCCCTAACCACTTGAGGCCTATGCTACGCCTCTTGAAACTGGTAGACGGACTATCCGCTGCACTCACACGTCGTAATGGCAAGATAACGCTGGACGTAGATGGAACCAAAGTCTATGTCTATGAACGTAATCCCCATCCTGATTTCGACAAATCAAGAGTTGTGGATCTCTTCACAGGTGAGACAAGAGAAATACCTGACTACCCTGATGGTACAGGATAGCCAGGTATTACAAAGTAAATAGTTATTTTTATGTCAATTCAGGATAGAGTGGGAAGCGTTCAGTCAAGCTTTCCACTTTTTGTTTGGCGGCATGCAGAACGCTTTCATCATCAGGGTTATCCAGGACATCCGCAATAATCCCTGATATCTCAAGCATTTCGGCTTCTTTCATACCTCTTGTTGTCACGGCAGGGGTTCCGATTCTGAGCCCACTGGTTATAAAGGGCTTCTCAGGATCAAACGGAATCGTGTTCTTGTTTACAGTAATTGCGCAGCTATCAAGAAGCCTCTCAGCCTGGAGTCCGGTCAATCCGTGCTCCCTGACGCTTACCAACATCAAGTGGTTGTCGGTGCCTCCTGATATGACCCGAAAACCGCGATTCATGAGTGCCGCAGCAAAGACTTTCGCATTCTTCACTACCTGTGCCTGGTAGGCTTTGAACTCAGGCGAAGCAGCTTCTTTAAAAGCGACAGCCTTGCCTGCAATCACATGCATCAGAGGACCTCCTTGAGTCCCTGGGAATATAGCTTGATCAATCTTCTTTGCGAACTGCTCCTGACACAGGATTAACCCGCCTCTCGGGCCACGGAGCGTCTTATGAGTTGTAGTGGTAACAAACTCAGCGTAAGGAACGGGACTAGGGTGAAGGCCTGTGGCTACAAGGCCTGCAATGTGCGCCATATCCACCATCACAAGAGCGCCTACTTCGTCAGCGATCCGGCGTATTCTAGGGAAATCAATAATCCGAGGATACGCACTGGCGCCTGCCACAATCATCTTTGGCTTGTGCTCTTTGGCAAGATCGAGAAGGGCATCGTAGTCAATGGTTTCTGTCTCTTTAGTCACTCCGTAAGGAACGAAATTGAAGTACTTACCTGATAGGTTTATCGGGTGTCCATGGGTAAGATGTCCGCCATGGGACAGATTCATTCCAAGGACAGTGTCCCCAGGCGTCAGCATGGCAAAATAGACAGCCGTATTCGCTTGCGCCCCTGAGTGAGGCTGAACATTAGCGTGGCCTGCACCGAACAGAGCTTTCGCCCTCTCAATCGCAAGGCTCTCCACAACATCGACAAACTCACATCCGCCATAATAGCGCCTACCAGGGTAGCCTTCTGCATAATTGTTAGTTGCAGTTGACCCCTGAGCCTCCATGACTGCCCTGCTGGTGAAGTTCTCAGAGGCTATCAACTCAATATTTCCCCTCTGGCGTTCTGTTTCGGCCTGCAACGCATCAGCAACTTCCGGGTCAATGGCTCTGACAATATTGTACACCGACTATGCCCTCCCCTTAGAATTTATGATCCAAGGGCTACCAAATAGTCTACCAGCCCCTGGTCTGAAGTTTCTCCTCATCTGTGAGGGTTGCTGCTGCCATTCCCTCCATCGGTTTCCCAAGACCTTTCGACACCTTCAGAAGGACATCGGGTTTGTCAAAGTTAGTCGTAGCTTCAACAATTGCCCTGGCTCTTGCAGGCGGATCATCAGACTTGAATATCCCTGACCCGACAAATACTCCTTCTGCGCCCAACTGCATCATAAGCGCTGCGTCCGCCGGAGTGGCAACCCCGCCGGCAGCGAAATTCACCACAGGGAGCCTGCCTTCTTTGGCTACCCATGTAACCAACTCGTATGGAGCCTGCATATCCCTGGCAATTGCCATGAGTTCATCTTCGCGCATCCCGGCCAGTCTACGAATCTCGCTCTGGACACGCCTCATATGCCGGACTGCTTCGACAATATCCCCTGTCCCTGCCTCACCCTTTGTGCGCATCATAGACGCTCCTTCTGCGATACGGCGAAGGGCTTCACCCAGATTACGACATCCACATACAAAAGCGACTTTGAACTGGTGCTTATCTATGTGATGCTCTTCATCGGCAGGGGTTAAGACTTCGCTTTCGTCTATGAAGTCCACTCCAAGGGCTTCTAGTATTTGGGCTTCGACAAAGTGCCCTATACGACACTTAGCCATGACAGGGATTTTTACAGCTTCCATAATGGAAGAAATTATGTCCGGATTGGACATCCGGGCAATCCCGCCATGAGCCCTTATGTCGGCAGGCACTCTCTCAAGTGCCATCACTGCAACAGCACCCGCATCCTCTGCTATTTTTGCCTGCTCTGAAGTGGTAACATCCATAATTACGCCGCCTCTGAACTTCTCTGCGACAGCCCTCTTCGCTTCAACTGATGACTGATTCCCCATCTTTGCGGTCCCTCCATTGGAATTAAACTTCCCCTTGTAATTTTACTACAGTGAGAGTGCTAAAACAAGGCGAGAATCGTAGTTCTATTGTAGTTCTGTTTGACAGTGGGCCTGAGTCTGTGTTCGAAGCCTCGCTTCAGGCAGTCCCGTTACCTGCTAGAGATTGTCAACTGCACTGTGCAACCTCGTGAGGGCCTTCTCCAGGATGGAACGAGGGCAACCAATATTCATTCTGATGAATCCATCTCCACCGCTCCCAAAGGAGTAACCCTGGTTAACCCAAAGCCCGACCTTGTCCAACATGAACCGCTCTAAATCTTCATTATCCATACCAAGTTTCCTGCAATCCAACCAGACTAAATACGTGCCTTCAGCTTCAACTTCCTCAATCTGCGGGATTTTTTCGCTCAAGTACCCTGCTAGGAACCGCCGATTACCCTGTAGGTAATCCAGCAGTGCATCCAACCATTGGTCTCCCCAAGTATACGCAGCTTCAGCTGCTATGCCTCCGAAAATCGTCGCCTGTCTCGGCAGGACCGAGCTTCTGAACTGCCTGCGAACCTCTGAATCCGGTATTACCAGGTACGCTGTTTTCAACCCAGCCAGATTAAAGGTCTTGCTGGGAGAAATACACGTAATGGTATTGTCTCTTAATTCATTGCAAATAGAAGCTAAGGGGATATGCTTGTACTCCCTGTAAATCAGATCAGAATGGATTTCGTCTGAAATCACAACAACTCCGTGCTCCATGCAAATATTGCCTAACATGGTCAGCTCGTCCCTGGTCCAAACCCTCCCTACAGGATTATGGGGACTGCAGAGGATCAAAGCCTTCGTCCTTGGATCCTTTGCCTTCTCTTCAAGATCAGCGAAATCCATTGTATAACGACTGTGTTCATATTTTAGTTGATTATTAAGCACATGGCAGCCGCTGTCTCTAATCGCGCTGAAGAACGGAGGATAGACAGGGGATTGAAGGATAACCTTATCTCCCGGACGGCTAAGGGCTTGAAGGAGTCCTCGTATGCCAGGCATGACTCCGGGCGTGAATGCTATCCAATCTTGCTCTATAGTCCAGTCATGCCTGCGGCTGAGCCAGTCTGTGACTGCCTTGTAAAGGCCAACGGATTCAATAGTATAGCCATATATCCCGTGCCTGGCCCTTTCTACGATGGCATCTTGCACCTCGCGCGGGGACTCAAAATCCATGTCCGCAACCCAAATGGGAATTACATCGTCATCTCGCATGTCCCATTTGACTGAGCCAGTACCACGACGCTCAACTACTCTGTCAAAGATAAAGTCAGATTTCATCAGCAGAACCTCCATGATGTATGTATCTACTTTTGCGCCGAACACTGAATCTAATTTATACTCTATTAGGACCATTATCAAGCACATGATAAGCCTCGTGTCATTTTGCGGCAATCTTGGACAGGAGATGAGAAAGCATTACATTCGCCTTGAATATGTGCTGTCTTTTGGATAAACTGAAAATATGGGAAAACTTTCTCAAAAGACGAAAGCGCAATGGATTTCGTAATCAACCTAGAGGAGGACAACTGACATGACCGGTTCCTTGTTCAGTATCTTGTGGCTGATTCTAATCGCGTCAAGCCTTCTCTCGCCTCTGCTGGATAAGAGGCGAACAGAATCCGCTCGGGTAAAGCTTCTCAATACTCTGTCGCGGAAAAGGGGATCTCGGGTTATTTCAATGATCCATAGGATGGAAGCTTTCAGTTTCTTAGGGATCCCTATCTCACGACATATTGATATTGAAGACTCAGAGCAAGTCCTAAGAGCGATAAGGCGCACCCCCAACGATGTCCCCATTGACATCATACTCCATACACCCGGCGGTCTGGTATTGGCTGCAGAGCAGATTGCAAGGGCTATAGCAGGCCATGAAGCGAAGGTCACTGTATTTGTGCCGCACTACGCAATGTCAGGCGGCACGCTCCTGGCGCTCGCAGCAGACGAGATTATCATGGACGAACATGCAGTCCTAGGACCTATAGACCCCCAACTTGGTAATTATCCTGCGGTATCCATCCTAAGGGCTATTGAGCAAAAGGACAAGAACTCGCTGGATGATACCACGCTCATACTGGGGGATATGGCTGCCAAAGCCATGGTGCAAGTCTATGAAAGCGTCTATAATTTGCTGCTGGCGAAATTCCCTGAAGACCAAGCACAGAACATTGCAAGAACCTTAACGGAAGGCAAATGGACTCACGATTATCCTATTACCTGCCGAATGCTGCGAGACATGGGACTTGCTGTCTGCAACGAGATGCCGGGCGAGGTATACCGGCTTATGGAGCTCTATCCACAACCTGCCCAGCGTAGGCCTTCTGTTCAATATGTGCCTGTGCCTTTTGAGCGAAGATCCCCGACACCTCCGCCACGTGGAAGAGACTGACGTCAGTCGTCTCCCCTGGCAGACGGACACCATGCCAGGCCCACTAGGTGCACAGTTATGTTGGCAGACGTTGTGCGGATGCTGACTTCCTCCAGTTTTTGGTCTATAGGGTTGTAGATTTCTGCAACCCTATCCAATTCCTGCTGGAGTTGTAACGCCAGCTCTCCGAGTTGAGCCTCTACAGACTGTAGGGTCTCCTCGGCCTGGCTAATGCCGTCACCGCTCTGCCGCGCCCGGCCTGCGCTTCGAACAGCTGTGCCGACCCGGGAAAGCGAGGTAGAGCTGATGGACTTACGTCCAAGAAGAACACCTAGCAATGCGGTGCCTGTGGAAACCGCAGCATCCAGCTTCTTCTGCTGAGCTTGGGCAGTCTTTCTTTCCAAAGCCTGCCTGGCTCGCCTTTGACGATCTTCAAGTGTAGCCATCCTCGAGGCGTACTTCGTCCTGAGCGTTTCCATGGCCTCGTCACGGCGCTCGTGGCCTAAATGCTGAAGGCGGATACGAAAGTCTCGTTCATCCTCACCGGGTTCAGATACTACCTTCAGGGTCGGACTGTAGAAAAGCTTCAGAGGAACCTCAGTGCGCAAAAACTGACTGAACAGCTTCTTCCACCTTTCGTAGCTGCCAGGATCTGCAGCAGACTGCGGATAAGTCGCAAAAGCCGCTCCCTCAAGGGGCGAAGCCTCCAGGTCACTAAGATCCAGATCTAGAGGCTTAGATTCCTTCCAGTCCAGCGCAACCGGCCCATCGTAAAGGGGCACCAAGAACACGTGACGTTGAGATGTGGCCACCCCGTGCTTGGCATTGGTATACTGTGCATCAGCCACGCCTATGACAGAAGGCACATATACCAGGCCACCCATGACACGGCCTGTCGGCGGCAGGTAAACCTGCCGGATCTTCGGTGAAAGCACCGGGGGAACAGTGCCTGCCTCTTGCAATTCGGTTTGCGGCGCCTTGACACCCGCAGTCTGTATAGGCGTCTCCATGAGCGAAGACTCATGCATCTCCCTCCGAGGCGCAGCAGGACGCTGTGACGACGGCAATGCAGCTATCTGGTCTCTTGTCAGCGGACCCGCCAGGTAGGAAAGGACCCACCTCGTCTGGAAAATCTGCGGCTCGTCCTCATGCACACTGTGCAGGTAAAACATGCGTTTCCCGAGCCCGGCCAGGATCTGCTCTGTCCTACGGCGGTCAAACAGGCCCCCGGCTGCCGCCCCTTCCAGCCCGGCCAGAACCCGCGCCTTGTCACGCTCGGTCTGAAGCCTGCCGATAAACCATGTTCCGGCATTGGAAAGGGCCTTGTAGTCCAGATCAACTGGGTTCTGAGTTGCCAGAATCAGTCCTAATCCGTAGGCTCTGGCTTGTTTGAGAAGGGTCAGAAGCGGAGTCTTCGACGGAGGGTTTGCGGTGGGAGGAAGATAGCCAAAAAGCTCATCCATATATAGGATGGCTCGAAGACTCCCGGTTCCCGGCTGAGTGCGCACCCAAGCCAGTATCTCATTTAAGAGCATGGTTACGAAAAACATACGCTCGCTGTCAGAAAGGTGGGCAATAGAGAAGATAGAAACCCGTGGTTTGCCGTCTTTAGTATATAGGAACCTATTGACATCCAGGGGTTCACCCTCCAGCCACGCCTTGAAGCTGGGAGAAGCTAGCAAGCTGTTAAGCCTCATAGCAAGAGCAAAACGGTCTTTGGCAGGGTAGAAGCTCTCCAGATCCATTACGCCTACCTTGTCCATGGGCGGAGTTTGTATCGCCATGATCAGCTCGGCGAGGCCTAAGTTCTGCCCCAACTTCCAGTAATGCTCCAGAATACCGGAGATTAAGATATGCTCCCGGCTTGTGAGTGGATCCGCATCCATACCCAATAGAGCCAGTAAACCTGTGGCAGTAGCATGTAGGCGATCGCTGTATGCATCCTGGTCTTCTTGCAGGCGGGGCGGAGGAGCATCAAAAGAACGAAGGGCGGAAACACCGGGGCCGGCTGAGCTACCCGGCGTATAGACGGTAATATCCGCTGCATCCAAGAGCTTCTCAATGCGTTTTCCGCTCTGGCCCCAATCTTCCAATCCTTTTTGCCACAATTCTGCTTGCGCTGCAGCATAGTCGTCCGGGCTATACCCTTTGTTTGCAGCTTCATGAAGGTTTATCCAAGGACGGAAGTCTTCAGGACGCAGATCGGGGAACGTCAGAGCCATGTTGCCCAAGTCACCCTTGGGGTCAATAGCGATCACCGGGATACGGTCGATAGCAGCCTCTTCCAGGATCCCAATGCCCAGCCCGGTTTTGCCGCTGCCCGTCATACCGATGATGACTGCATGAGTTGTCAGGTCTTTCGACTTGTAGAGAACCAAGTCATCCAAAAGCTTACCTTGCTCCGGATCATAAGCCTTTCCAAGGTAAAACACACCGAGCTTCTCAAAATCCTGCATAAGGACTCCCCTCCAAGCCTTTTTCTCCCAGTCTGGCCCAAAGATACAAAGGGCTTGTCAATTAACGGCAACGCTGCGGCAACGCTGTCTTTTGCACCGATTTCTACAGCTAGCAGAGCAAATCGGTCTTCGTGTGTACTTTAGCATAGTTAGGACAGGATTCCAAGAAGTACAAGATTACCGTCTGACACGATATCGGACTCAAACCCAACAAGCTGCCTGGCGAAATGCCCTGCCCAACTCTTAGGGATCACGTCGGTTAACACGAACATGGTCGATTTCCGACCACTTTTTTCAAAACGCTGCTTCAATTTCAACCACCTTCTTGGATTTTCGCATCAGAAAGCCGATAAGTGGTAGGTTCTCGACCACCTCCACTGGCAAACGTGTATGTTTTTCGACCACATTTCTGGGCTAAAGAGGGATTTTGATAGGTTCTCAAGGCTCAGGCGGAAGGTTTTCTACCACTTTTTTGGAAAAGGTGGCAGGTTTTCGCCCACCTTTCCAAAAAGTGTGGTCGATTTTGTATCCACAAGCCTCAAGTGAAGGGATTCTCTATGGTGAGGTGTTCTATATTCTACCCGCTTGAGGCATGATGGTGGTTGATAATCTACCACCAATAAGCCTCGGGATGGTCGATTTCCGACCACGCAAGCCGTCGCTCCAAAAAATATGGTTGAAAATCGACCATCAACAAGCCCGAAGGTGGTCGATTACCTATCAACCCATCTAGGCAATTGCTCGGTGGAAGGTTGCAGAAAACCATACGGCAAAAAGAGATTTATAGTTGATTTTCAGCCACCTAAGATGTGGCTTCGCAAAATGCGGAGTTTTCTATGTGCTATGGTCTGGAGATAGTAGATTATCTGGTGGAGACGAGGAGATTCGAACTCCCGGCCTCGTGAGTGCGATTCACGCGCTCTCCCAACTGAGCTACGTCCCCACCTTAAGATTGGTAGATTTCATTCTATTCTTCCTCGCTCAGATACTAGCACATCCTACTGCTGCAAGTCAAGAGCGCCAAAAGCCGGTGTCGCCGGCTAAGAGCCGACAGGCTCAGGATCAAAGCTAGAGAACCACAGCATTAGGACAGCACCAGGCGTATTCGATCTATGATTATTCCGCCTATGCTCTGGGGCGCATCGTCGGAAACAAGACTACATCCCTGATCGATTCCTGATTAGTAATGAGCATCACCAATCTGTCAATGCCTATACCCATGCCTCCCGTAGGTGGCATACCATGTTCAAGAGCAAGCAAGAAATCCTCATCCATCATGTGGGCTTCTTCATCGCCCTTGTCGCGAAGCGCGACTTGTGCTGCAAAACGTTTCCGCTGGTCAATCGGGTCATTCAACTCGCTGAATGCATTGGCCATTTCACGGCCGCCGATGATCAATTCAAACCTATACGTGTAACGAGGATCGTCCTTTCTCCTTCTAGCAAGCGGTGATACCTCTATCGGATAGTCTGTGATAAAGGTAGGCATTATCAATTCCGGCTCCACCAGCTTATCATAGATCTCTGCCAACACGGCCCCACGTGAGCTGTCCTGTCCTATTTCAACCCCTAAGGAGTCCGCAGCCAAGAGGGCATCGTCGTCAGTCTCAATCTTGGTAAAGTCCACACCTGTATGTTTCAATACTGCATCAACCATAGTCAGCCTTGGCCAGGGCGGCGTAAGGTCTATTTCTTGTTCTCCGCACTTTACCACCGGAGTCCCCAGCACCTTAGTGGCTACGTAGTGGATGAGATTTTCGGCAATATTCATCATATCGGTATAATCGGCATATGCCTCATAAAGCTCAAGCATGGTAAACTCGGGATTATGCTTAGTGGATATGCCTTCATTTCTGTACACACGGCCAAGCTCATAGACTTTCTCCAGCCCGCCCACGATCAAACGCTTCAGATGAAGTTCCAGAGCAATCCGCATATAAAGATCCATATCAAGGGCATTATGGTGCGTAATGAAAGGCCTTGCACTTGCTCCTCCGGGAATGGAATGCAAAGAAGAAGTCTCGACCTCAATGTAACCTCGAGAGTCAAGGAATTCCCTCACTGCCTTGAGCACAGCTGTGCGCTGCAGAAACACCCGGCGCACGTCAGGATTAACTATAAGGTCGAGATAGCGGTGCCTATAGCGAAGGTCAACATCAACCAGGCCATGCCACTTCTCAGGCAAGGGACGAAGGGCTTTGCAAAGAAGAGTGAATTCGTCTATCTCAACGCTTATTTCTCCTCTTCGGGTGCGGAACACCTTACCTACTACACCTATGATGTCCCCGATATCCAGGGATGTAAGAAGCTCGTAGGCAGCCTCACCCAGGGAATCAACTTTGGCATAAACTTGGATACGCCCGGAAAGATCCAGGATATCCGCGAAAGTTGCCTTGCCGTGACTGCGCATTGCCATTAATCTGCCTGCTATCCTCACGACACTTCCGTCAAGATTGGAAAAATCATCTATGATTTCCTTACTGAGATGCGTTCGCTCAAATCTGGCTCCGAAAGGATCCACACCGTTAGCCCGGAGGGTTTCTAATTTCTGCATCCGAACTCGTACATGTTCGCTGTCAAACTCAGATTGATGTAATTCTCCCTCGTTCCCTCCGTTGCTTTCCAAGTTCATCTTATCACCTCGAAATTTCTAGGACTTGGAACTTAAGAGTCCCTACAGGCGCAAAAACATCTACAACACTACCTACCGGCTTGCCCAAAATTGCCTTGCCCACAGGGGACTCATTGGATATTCGAGAATTGGCTGGATTAGCCTCCGCTGAACCGACAATTATATATTCAAAGACCTCTCCCCCGGTCATGTCCTTTAGCTTTACTCTTGACCCTAGGCGGACAGTATCTGTATCCAGTTCGTCTTCATCGATGACTTCGGCGTTTCTCAGCATGGTCTCCAGTTGAGCGATGCGACCTTCAACAAATGCCTGCTCGTTCTTGGCATCCTCGTATTCGGAGTTGTCTGTGATGTCGCCGAAAGCCTTAGCATCCTTGATCCTTGCCGCAACTTCGCGCCGCCTGGTAGTCTTAAGGTGCTCCAGTTCCTTTTCAAGCTTCTTGAGCCCTTCCAGGGTCAAAACTACCTTCTGCGCCATCGCCATACTTCTGATTCCTCCTTAATCAATGGATCTTCCTTGTACATCTTGGCATCGCGCGATATAGCCAAGCTTGATCATGCTTGATACTATGCCCATCGCGCGACGCCTCGTCGCATGCCAATATTATGTCTTCTGACCTTCCCGTTGTCAAGACTCAACGGGAATTCAGTAGAGAGCCCAGGTTATCATATGCGGCTACTGTAACACTTCAATCCTGGGACGAAATTCGAGCTTTGTCAGAATATCCAGATAGTCAGAGGGCGTGAAATCCTCGGGGCTGCGCCCTGTAATGGCTACCAGCATTGCATCAATCACGTTGGTCGCAAAGGATCTGCCACTGAATTCAGGGGTGGACACGACAAGGGTCCTGACGCCTCGCGCCCTGAAAGCCTTAACATCGTCCTCAGTCACAGTATTCGTTATGATAACTTTCCCCGAAAGGTCTTCCGGCATGTGCTTCTTTATGAAATGACAATCACCTCCGATAATATCCGCCCATTGATATATGGAGGTAAACTTTGGGATAACCTGCTCCTGACTCTTGCCGGTTGGATAGAGCACACTGATAGGCATGTGACCAAGGATCGGCATCAAAACATCAGCAACGATTCGTAGGGTAGGGAGAGTAGTCGGAAAAATCGGCACCCCTAAAGCAAACGCCAGATCGCCGATTTTCAAGTTGCACCCGGACTCAACAAGAGCAGAAGCCATGCCGTATCTATCCAGCGCACAAACGACAAACGCGTTCTTGCCATGGAACGGCATTTTCTCCTCATCACGCATATACTCTACGGCTCTGCGTTCGATGACTCCCTTAAGCATACTCCCGTCAGCAACCGGAGTCGTCTTTGCTACCTTGGCCATTCTCTCAGCTTCCCACAGAGTATACCGCTTGTTCCCCATGAAAAACCATCGGTCCGTTCCACCTAAACCTATAGCATCGACCTTTCCGTCGAGGCTGCGAATAAGCTCTATCGCTTTTTGAACATCGCCATTCGTCCCGCGACGCTCAAGTGTGATTTCCTCTCCGAGCAATGTTATTTGCGCCTTGTGATCGCGCTTTGTAGAACCAAGGCTCACACCGACTACGTGCTTCAAAAGACCCCGCCCCCATTCCAAAATACGATTCTATACTAGTTCGCAACGATTTCCCGAATGATTTTGCGGATGGTCTCCGGATCTATCTCCGCGTCCTGCCTAATGGGTGATGCACCAATAACAACGCTTATCACTCGGTTCCCAAGGATTGATTCAACAAGGTTGCACCTCATGTCTGAGCCAATGAAGATCACAACATCGTAGATTTTCAGTTTACTTATAATTGCCATTATTTCATTGAGGACTTCAAGGCCGGATCTCTCCCGGACAAATCTCCATCTCTCTTCATCATCCATGAGAAACACAAAATCTACGCCTTCTTCCCTGGCCACTTTGTAGATGTCATTCTTGTTGCCTACAGGGAAGCCGACCAGCGCAACTCTTCCGCCTTTGCGGATCTCACCGAGACTCTCCAGGCGTGAAACAAAAGCCCTGTCTATACCGATTCTGTCTGCGGTCTCTTGTTGTGACAACCCGCGAGATCTAAGGTCCAAAATTCTCTCGACAGTATTCAGAAGGCGCCCCTTGTCTATTAGCTTCTCTCCTATACGCACGAACTCCAGAGCAATCCACCTCCTGCCGGCTGCCGCTTACCGGCCGCAGACCGACTTTGCCGACTCCTGCCCGCCAACTACCGGCGTCCCGGCTTAATCCGATTGGTGTTTACACATTTGTGCACACACCCATTCTAGCAAAGGGGATCAAGAAATGCAACCTTCAAAGCACGGGCCATTTCATCCCTTGTTTTAGATGCGTTAATGCGAATACGGGCCGATGCAGCTCCCGGAATACCTCGGACATACCATGCTGCATGTTTCCTCATCTTGAGAACTGCCGCTTGTTCACCTACAAGCTGAATAAGCATATCAAGGTGCCTGAGGGCCAACGCGGCCCGCTCCTCATACGTAGGAGGCGCAGGCACTGTCCCCGTACTGAGGAATATGACAATATCCCTGATCAGCCATGGATTGCCCAGGGCTGCCCTACCAATCATTACTCCGTCACAACCTGTTTCAACAAGCATTCTCTTGGCATCCTGTGGCGAGCGGATGTCTCCATTACCGATAACAGGAATTGATACGGCTTCCTTTACATCCTTGATTATGTCCCAGTCGGCACTACCGGAATAGAATTGCTCACGGGTTCGGCCATGGACTGTCACCAGAGAAGCACCGGCTGCTTCAACTGCCCTGGCAAGTTCAACTGCATTTTTCAGCTCTCGGCTCCAACCCATCCTCATCTTGACCGTGACCGGGACATTCACTGTAGACACAACAGACTCCACAATGTCCCTGGCAAGCGGCACATCCCGCATCAAGGCCGCGCCCTCCCCGTTTCTCACAATCTTCAGAGTAGGACAACCCATGTTGATATCAATGATGTCAGGCGAGGCCAGCTCTTGTGTGATCTTAGCTGCGTGAGCCATAATCTTGGGATCGCTCCCGAACAACTGAACCGCAATGGGACGCTCCGTATCGGAAATCCTGAGCATGCTCTCGGTCCTTTCATTTCCGTATACGAGCGCTTTATCAGAAATCATCTCTGTGTAGACAAGTGCACAACCCATCTCCTTCGCAATGAGTCGATACGCTTGATCCGTAACTCCTGCCATAGGCGCCAGCGCCACCGGCGGTTTGCCGGCAAGGTCGACTCCGCCGAAGGATATGTCCCTGCGCCCTGTCCTGCTATTATCTGCGCCTGAATCACTTGCCTTGTTCTGCTCATAGGAATCCCCGGTTGTCGTAACACGAATGCTCCCGAATGCTTTCCTACTGCGAGACAGGTTGCCGTCCCCAAGCATCCTGGAAATAGTGAGTAAAAGCTCATCAAGTCCCTCGCGTGTTTCAGCGGACACCGGGATCGCTCCGGGGTGATCAAGCCGAATACGCTCTCTTTCCAGGCTCCCCGGTATGAGGTCTATCTTATTAAGGCAAGTAAGAATAGGCTTGTCAGCAATACCCAAAGTTTTGAGAACTTCTTCCACTGCTTCACAGTGATCATCCTTGCCGGGATGACTCGCATCCACCACGTGAAGTAGGAAGTCAGAGTAAGTAGCTTCCTCGAGAGTAGCTCGAAAGGCTGCTATAAGATCGTGCGGGAGTTTCCTTATAAACCCGACTGTATCAGCAAGTAATACAAACCCGCCTGAAGGTAGGTAGCATCTTCTTATTGTCGGGTCAAGCGTGGCGAAGAGCTTGTCCTCAACGAACACCTGTGAATCTGTCAAGGCGTTAAACAGCGTGGATTTACCTGCATTTGTATAACCCACAATCGATACAAGAGGCAGGCCTGATTTGCTCCGGTTCGACCTTTGGAGGCCTCGCCTTTTCGCTATCTCTTCGAGTTCCTTTCGAAGAATAGAGATCCGCCGCCTGATACGCCTCCTGTCAACCTCCAGCTTCGTCTCTCCGGGCCCTCTCGTGCCTATACCGCCTCCGAGTCTGGACAAGGAAGTGCCCTTCCCTACAAGCCTCGGAAGCAGGTAACAGAGTTGCGCCAGCTCTACCTGAATCTTTCCTTCCTTACTTGCAGCCCGTGATGCGAATATGTCCAGTATGAGCCAAGTCCTGTCAACAACCTTCGTTTTGAGGAGGCTTTCAAGGTTGCGCTGTTGAGCCGGAGACAGCTCATCATCAAATATTATGAGGTCAGCATGGGTTGTAATGGCAAGGACAGCTAGTTCCTCCGCTTTTCCCCTGCCAATGTAGTAAGCGGGATCAGGCTTCCCACGTCGCTGGACAAGCTTCACGATAACCTCGGCGCCGGCAGTGGAAGCCAATTCCGATAATTCATTGATGGAATCGTCAGTCTCCCACCACTGTGTGCCTGGCAATTCAAGTCCGACAGCAATCGCCTTCTCGCGTGGCGTCTCCAGAGCACCTTCACCTCCGATAATACATCAGAAATCTCCTGCCTCTGCTAGCAAAAAGCAATGGCATCTCTAATTCTTTATGATACCTTTGTTTCTCGCCAATGTCACCTGCTGCGCCCTTTTCTAGGCCCCCCTTCTCCGACTCGTTTGCTGTCCTGTTTTCCATCACACATTCCGGAACCGGGGTGTGGTAACTGTGTTCGAAAATAGGACACGGTTTTTAGAAAATCCCTGGCGACGGCCGAATTCCATTCCATATTTTGGCGAATAAGTTGAAAGGGCCTGAATTCCCATGGCAAGCTGATCGAATTTCGCACACTTGTGCCCGTTGGCGTGGTCGAATTACTGCCAATCTCAGACTCGCTGCGGTCCCTGAATGCAGTCATGGGCTAACAACATCATTATCATTGTCTATACGAGTGCCATTAAGAAATGTTAACTACAATATTGACATTGTTAACATTAGGATTTAATATATTTATAAGCAACCAATCCCATATTACACATGATTTGTCACAGTTCACAGTGTTATGCCGCAACACAATATGTCGAGGCACTGATGTTAAGATCAACCCCTTAAAGACTTGACTCCCCGAGAGTCAAAAGCGCAAATCCACTACCTGACACCCAAGCCAAACGCATGCCTGATCCGGCTTAACAGAGTTCTCACAACGCTTCAGTCGCGCGCTAGAGATCCGTTGCTGATGGTGGATGCTTTCACGAATACATCCTTGAGAGGTGAGTTCAATTGAGCAAGACAGCTACCGCACTGGACGTGACATCCCTCACGAAAGTATTCCATGAAAGAGGAAACAAAAGCGTCAAAGCAGTAGATAATGTCAGTTTCCATGTGAGACAAGGCGAAGTGCTGGGCCTCCTCGGCCCGAACGGTGCAGGCAAAACCACAACAATCAAATGCATCCTGGGGCTAATGCGTCCGAATGCGGGTGACATCAAAGTTTTCGGCGAGAGCGTAGAGGCGCATTATCCACGTATACTCAAAAATATGAGCGCAGTTTTGGAAGGCAGCAGGAACCTATATTGGCGGTTAACGGTGTGGGAGAACATCCTTTTCTTTGCAGGACTTCACGGGGTTACCTCTCGTGATAATAAGGCACATTTTGAGCATCTTGTCCGGCTCTTCTCACTGGAGGACAAAAGGGATGTCGAAGTGAGAAAATTGTCCCAGGGCATGAAGCAGAAAACCAGTGTCGTATGTGCATTGGCACGACGCACACCATTGGTCTTTTTGGACGAGCCTACCCTCGGCTTGGACGTGGAAACCTCCCTGGAGCTTCGGGCTGTATTGAAACAGATGGCCTCCGAAGAGAATCGCACAATCATAGTGAGTAGCCACAACATGGACGTAATACAGGACGTATGCAAACGCGTAATCATCTTGTCGCAAGGACGGATAGTAGCAGATGATCATGTCAGCGATTTAGTGAGCCTTTTCGAGACCAAGGCGTACCGCATTACGTTGCTGGAACCTGTCCCCGAAGGCCTGCAGGAAGCTTTGGCGTCCAGATTCAGAGGTGCAACAGTAACCGGCGACGGAACAACGACAGAAGTCAAAGTCAATCTCCTCGAGAATGATGACATCTACGTCCTCATGGACATCTTGCGTGACAGAGGAGCAATCATTGATGAGATCTCTCACGAGGAAACTGACCTCGAGAAGGCATTTCTGGAGATCGTCAGGAGGGAGAGGAATAATCATGAATCTCGGTAGCGTTTTCGTTGCTGTTCTTCAACGAGATTGGGCAATGATGAAGAGGTACATAGTCAACACAGTCTCATCACTGGTTTCCATATACATAATCTTTCTTCTCATCTTCTTGGGCTTCAAAAGCCTCTCAGGTTACGCTGCCACCGGAGCTCTTGAGGGAACAATGGAAGGCACTGTTATCGGATTTTTCGTTTGGACATTCACTGTAATGGCCTTTTCGGACCTGGCTTGGAACCTCGTAATTGAAGCGCAAGCCGGCACATTAGAGCAACTCTATCTGACGCCTTCCGGGTTTAAGTGGGTATCCGGGTGCACGCTTCTATCCAGCTTAACGCTGAACTTCATTCCTATCGTGGTATTACTCGTCACAATGATGGCCACCACAGGACAATGGCTGAATCTTGACTTCATCAGCCTCATCCCGTTGTTGCTCGTCACAGTCCTCGGCGCTTATGGGGTCGGGTTTGCCCTTGGTGGCCTTGCCCTCATATTCAAGAGAATACAGGCTATCTTTCAGATATTTCAATTCGTGTTCGTTGGGTTCCTCGTCATCCCGCAGAGAGTGCCTTGGGCCAAACTCCTCCCGCTTTCAATGGGGAACTCCCTCATCTACGACGTGATGGTGGACGGAACCCGCCTTTGGGAGCTTCCGATTGGAAGTATTCTCACAGCTCTCATAGTAGGCGCTGCGTACCTTGCCATCGGAGTTACCATATTCTCAGTTTGTGAGAATATCGCAAAGGAGCGCGGCCTACTGGGACACTATTGACATAATCAGCAAAAATCCCCGGGCCTGGCTATTTCCAATAGGTCCGGGGATACATTCCTTAGAAGGCGATATTCTCAGGCCTGATTTCTCTCGTATATAATACGCAAACCCTCAAGTGTCAAGTTAACATCAATTTCGTCAATCTCCTGCGCTTCCTTGGCAATCAGCGGTGCCAGGCCGCCCGTGGCGATGACCTTAGGAGCTGTCCCCATCTCCTCTTTCATCCGCCTCACGATTTCATTGACCTGGCCGACCGCCCCATAGACAAGCCCTGACTGCATACTCCTGACTGTATTTCGTCCGATAACAGTCGGAGGCCTCACCAACTCCACACGGGGAAGTCTCGCCGCGTGAGAGAAAAGCGCCTCACTGGAAATCATGATTCCGGGACATATTATGCCACCAAGATACTCCCCGTCCTCTGACACTGCACAGAAAGTAGTGGCTGTGCCGAAATCCACGACTATGACGGAAGAGTGGTGCTTCTCATAAGCTGCGACAGCATTAACGATACGGTCTGCCCCGATTTCCCTGGGGTTTTCATAGCGAAGCACCATTCCGGTCTTGATCCCGGGTTCCACTATAAGAGGTTCTATCTTGAAATATCTCTTGGCAAGCTCTTCAAATATACCGATAATCGGCGGAACCACGCATGAGATTGCGATCCCTGAGATTTCGTCAAACTTAGTATTGTCATATGAGAATAGAGCAGCCAAGATCATTGCATATTCGTCAGAAGTCTTACGTCTGTCTGTTGCAATGCGATAACCGGTCATAAGTTCAGCTTTGTCATAAACACCAATCATAATTTGGGTATTACCGATATCAAGCGTAAGAAGCATACACAGGTTCTCCCCTTCCCATCCGAAACAAGGTAAAGCGGCGCGCCACTGTCATCGCGATCATGCCAAGCGCCACTATCGCCGTAATGGTGCCCAACGCCATTGCCACCGTGATCAAACAAAACAGCCTACACCATGATATTGGCAAAGGCCCTGATGAGTATGACAATCCCCATTCCTACGAAAAGCAATCCGGCGACAACCTGAATGTACTCTGTCGGCACGAATTTCGAAGCAACGCTCCCGAAAAGAGCCCCGATTAGGCTTACACTGGTCAGGGCCAGCGACGCCCCGACAAAAATCGGCATTATCTTTTGATGTTGCGCCACAAGGGTAAATACTGCAAGTTGTGTCTTATCTCCTATCTCTGCAAGGAAAATAGTAGCGAAAGTAAGTCCAAGTAGCTTCCAGTCCAAAGAATCCCAACTCCTTAATCTTCATTTTCTTGGAGTTTCTATTCCCTATTACAATATCCCTTCTTCAACTCAATATCCATTTACGAACCTCGCATTAATTCTATAGCTGAGGCGCTTCCATCCATATCTTTATATCCGACACTCCCATGATGGATACCAAAGAGACATCTGGGAGGTTATGAATAGAAAAGGCTGGTATCAACCGGCTATGGCTGAAACGTAAGACGTGTTCAGAGGGGAGGAGGGCTGTGCCGCTTTCCCTTGGATCTTCCGGCACTTTCTGATAGTCTCCGGATAGTCTCCGGCAGCATACGTCCGCCTGCAGGCAGGCAGTCTAGCTAACGGGATCCGGCTGTGTACCAATAAAACACCTGACTTGTTCGCAAGCTCGGGAAGTAATAGCCGTCACCTGTTTCGGTGGCTCTCTCCTTAACAAAGTCTCTCACAATCTCCAGTTCACAAGGAGTGAATTCGTGATAGCCGGATATGAGCTCAACGCCTTCATCAATGGATCGCAACGGTTGTCCGAATTCATAAGTATAGGTACCAGACTCAAAAGAAATACCTAAATCCTTAAGGACAGCTTCCGTATCCAGGGGACATCTTGCGCGCAACGGGGGCTTTCGATTCAGCCTTGCGTAAAGAGAATCAATACCGAAATTCTTCTTGGCTCTGCCGACAGGGGTAATCAGCACTACCCCACGCCCTGCCAAGGCATTAATCCTAATAATTGACTCCCGAGAACCCATGATGGCTCTCCCGGCATAGGACGCAATAATGACATCATGAACCTCGCCTGGCCAGTCTTCCCAGGTGGATTCAACATAACGTATGTTGTGAATGCCTTTCTGAAGAGATGTTTTTCGGAGGTCTGAAAGGGCAAGGCTACATGGTTCCAAGGCAGTGACACTTCTCACTTTACCTGCCAGCATTCGCGAAAACGGTCCGACACCTGCAGCGATCTCCAGCACTGTGCTCTCTGTGTCAAGCATGGTTTCAAGGATCGGCATGAAAACCCAAGGGTATTCACTGGTTTCAAGAGCCCTTGTAAACCACTTGATCTTCTCCTCGCTCCAGGTGAAACTCAAACAACATACACCTACTTCTCGGCCAGAACCCGGCTGAGCCAGTCTTCTACGTATCGCCTAATATCATCGCGACTCTCCTCGGTGACTTCTAATATCTCAGTATCGTCCCGACTGCGGATTTCCTTCAAAAAGGGGTTGTCGTCTTCCTTAAGAACCCCCACAACAGGCACCGGGCTGTCAAGAGCGTCGGTTACAGCCTGCCTAAACCCGTAAGCGCGGAGCTCAAACCTGCCGAGTTCATCCATGACGACAAGATCCGCAGAACGAATACCGCGCCTGACGGCTTCCGCTCCTACGGTTTCGAATGCCTCAAGGTGAATATCCCAGCCACCTTTTCGAGCTGTAGATATGTCGGCTGACGAAGATGTGTCCAAATCGATGATGCGGAACGCACGCAAGCGCCTGCCTTCAAACACCCTATCCACGCGGAACCCGCCCAAAGTCACAGGGAACTTTAGAAGCGCTGAGAAGAGAGCAGTGGATTTGCCAACGTGTTTCGGTCCGGTAAGGAACAGATTTCGTCTCATATTCACTGCAACCCGGTTCCTCCTGACGCAGCTACATCCTGCGGAATCGTGTCGATTCCCAAGACCCTTACCAGATACGTACCGGCTGCAAACGCGAAAAATCCGCCGAGCCCTCCTGTAATGGCAGCAATTGGGGATATAACCATAATCAGGCTCCCTCCCATTCTAAACATGAGAATCGCGTTAGAGACGGAACCTGCGACATTAGCGACAGCCCCTGCCATTATGCACGGGATCGATGCATGACGACAATCACGCCAGAATAGTCCCAACAGCAAATACAGGACTTCCACAGCTATACCGGGAAGGGCGTATGAGACGATGATGAGAGCTCCGAGTGCTCCGGTAAATCCCATCATCATCGCAAGTATCCCCTGTAGGAGGCAGAAGAGGAAAACAGAGCCTGGACGGCTTACTACGTAACCGGCAAGCACAACCCAAAACATGTAAACTGTGCCTGCAGCGACTCCTCCGGGAATACCGAGAGGCTGAGTAATAACTTTGACAACACCCTTCACATAGGGTTTTGTCACCATACTAAGAACAGCAATAAGAGCTAGAAATACAAGTTCTCGCGTAGTCCACCGCCATCGTCGAATTGGCATATAGCGTCCTCCTTTACCTTTCTGACAAGGGTTTTAGGAGCCCTCTGCGGATAAGTATTTCAGAAAGAAGAATCGCGATGGCGCCTCCTGCAAGAGCAGTAATGAGCTGTGGCAGTTGCATCATTTGAGCGATTTTCGGCGGAACAGCAACTACAAACCTTACTGCGCCGGCCAGCACTAAGTACTTGATGATTGATGCTGCAACGACAGCAACATACTTGTTGCGCTTCTCAACCAATCCGTAAACTACAACCAAGACAACGTTCCCCAATGCGATGAATGGAATCATCGGCCCTAGCGGAGCAGGCAGAATACCGCGCCAAAAAGCGATGACAGGGGTGATGAGGCCTATTGCCACGCCTCCCAAAATCCCCACAAATACGCTTGCAATATACAGCATTGTGTTGACTAGCGGGCCGGTCGCATATTGTGGCATACCCATCATCTGTATTACTAAAGTGAGTGCCATTAATATGGCAGTCCTGGTAATAAAAAGAACATTTCGGCTCGTCTGCGTAACATTCTTACGGTTGTTGTTCAAAACACCCACCTTCTTTCTCCTTGCAAGCCGGTTTGCATCTCTTTGGGACTCCTCGAGACTCCTCTACATTCTTCTGAGACTTTTCTACATCCTCGTGTCTTTTCCTCCCGGGCTGCAGTAATCGGCATCTGATGCTGATATCAATCTTCCCCTGAATCCGAAGCCCGGATTCGCATGGATAAAGATATCCGTCCCCGTTCAGAGTCGACTTTGATCACCTTCACTCTTACTACATCACCAACTGCCACCACATTATGCGGGCTTTGCACGAAAGAATCACTCATCTCAGAAATGTGGATGAGTCCGTCCCGTTCAACCCCGATATCAACAAACGCCCCAAAATCGACTACGTTGCGTACGGTTCCAGAAACCACCATACCGGGCGCAAGGTCCTTCATGGACAGGACATCACTACGGAATACAGGGCCCGGCAGCTCCGCCCTGGGATCTCGTCCCGGACGTCTGAGCGCGTCTACTATGTCCTCAAGGGTGGGAACACCTGCATTAAGCTCTTCTGAAAGGGCTTTGACGTCAACATCCACAAGTTTGCGGCGTAATTGAGTTACCTTCTCCGGAGAAAGAAGATCCTCCGGGGAAGAGCCAAGGAGAATGAGAACCGCTTCAGCCACATCGTAAGACTCTGGGTGAATCGGTGTAATAGCAAGAGGATCCTCAACTGACCTTATCCTGAGGAACCCGGCTGCTTGCTGAAATGTTTTCGGTCCGAGCCTGGGCACGTCCTGCAAGCCGGCTCTGGATTCGAATGGGCCGTTTTCCTCCCGAAACGAGACAATATTCTTTGCCACTGTCTTTGAAATGCCTGCTACGTAGGATAAGAGAGCAGCAGATGCCGTATTAAGATTGACACCTACATAGTTGACACATGATTCCACTGTTTTTTCCAAAGTTTCCCCGAGCCTCGCCTGGTTAATGTCGTGCTGATAAAGGCCTACCCCGATTGATTTGGGATCAATCTTCACAAGCTCAGCCAAGGGATCCTGAAGCCTGCGGGCAATCGATACTGCGCCCCTCACGGATACGTCAAGATCCGGAAACTCCTCCCGCCCCATATCAGAGGCGGAATAGACTGAAGCGCCGGCCTCATCCACAATTACATAGCTTAGACCATGAGCTGAGTTCTTTATGAATTCGCTGACAAATGCCTCAGTTTCACGGGAGGCGGTACCATTGCCGATAGTAATGACATTGACACCATGCTTCCGGACGAGATCCCCGACAATCCTCTCTGCTTCGTCGCGCCGCTCCTGTGGGGGGTGTGGGTATATGACTGCAGTCGCAAGTAGTTTACCTGTAGGATCCACTACTGCTATTTTCGATCCTGTTCGAAAACCGGGATCAATACCCAATACTACTTTACCGCTGACAGGAGACTGCATCAGGAGATTCCGAAGATTCCTTGCGAATACTCCTATTGCATGATCCTCCGCCTTCTCCGTGAGAGCGCTGCGAGTCTCCCGCTCCATTGCAGGACATAGAAGTCGCGTGTACCCGTCTTCAATCGCAAGGTCAAGCTGATCCTTGAATATCCCGTTGTCATCACTGACGAAATTTCCTCGAATGGCCGAAAGAAGGACCTCATCAGGCCTTGACACCTTAACCTTCAACGCACCTTTGGACTCTCCTCGGTTTATCGCCAAGATCCTGTGGGGAGGCATATTCGCAATTTGCTCCCCGTAGTCATAGTAGTCCTCATACTCGGGCATGCGCTCATCCTGCGCCTCGGCCCCTGTGGTCTCCAAGAAACCCTGCTCACGGAAATGCCGCCTGGCCATAGCCCTGACTTTAGCGTCTTCCATGACAATCTCAGCTACGATATCACGTGCTCCGGCCAGGGCATCATCGGCTGTGGACACGTCCTTTTCAGGGTCTATGTACAGGGCTGCTATCTCCTGGATATCTCCGTCCACATCCTGACGCTCCAGCATCAACATGGCAAGTGGCTCCAGTCCCTTCTCACGGGCTTTCGTAGCCCTGGTCTGCCTTTTTGGACGGTAAGGGAGGTAGAGGTCTTCCACTTCCTGCAGCGTAGATGCGCCAAGGATAGCGTCCCGAAGCTCGTCTGTAAGCTTACCTTGTTCGTCAATGGACCTTATCACTGCATCCTTACGTTCTTCGAGATTGCAGAGGTACGCCAAGCGCTCTTCAATTGATCTTATGACCACTTCATCCAGTGATCCGGTAACCTCTTTTCTATACCTGGCAATGAACGGTACAGTATTTCCCTCTTCAAGAAGGGCGACTATGCTGGTTACATTAGCTGTCTTCACAGAAAGTTCCGCAGAAATTCTCTCTATGATCCCTTGTTTAGTCATTTCTAGCTCACCATCTTTACAAACTCTCTTCACAGCAAGATACTGCAATGGGGTTTTCCACTACCTGTAATGCATTACTATCATCATAATATGGACACAGCAAGGTCACAAGCTAATTCTTGCAGGTGACGACTCGCCGGACTTGACTTCGAGGCCGCTCTTGCTGCTATTGCCCAACATTTCTTATATGCTATACTAAGAAATGGTTCCCTAATTGTACACCCTTTGGAAGGAGGTATATGTGATCAAGTGAGAAACGTTTACGCAACTTCAATCGAGGCACTTATCGGTGTTCTTCCGGTAGTGCTGCTATTGCTCTTATTTAACAGATTTGTCTTGCGAGTGCCTCTGGAAAATGCCAGAGAAACCTTTATTGGGCTCGCACTGACCGTTATCGGTATCGTCCTCTTTTCTAATGGGCTGAAAATTGGCCTACTCCCCCTTGGCGAGACTGTCGGCATCAACCTCCCAGGACATGCTCCGATGTGGTTAGTCCTTGCCTTTGCTTTTGTCCTTGGATTCGGCGTGACTTTGGCTGAGCCGTCCTTACAAGCACTGGGTGAGCAAATAGAAGAACTCAGCGCGGGAATCATACCGAAGCGCGCCATGATTCTTACTGTAGCTTTAGGAATCGGGCTTGGTGTGACGATGGGTGTAATAAAGATTATCTTTCAAATACCTACTTCAAAAATTCTGCTCCCATCACTGGTTCTAATAGCAATACTTATGCAATTCGCGCCGAAGGCTGCAGTAGGCATAGCATTTGACGCTGCCGGAGTCACTACAGGGCCGGTTACAGTCCCGACTATAATAGCCATGGGGGTAGGTATTGCCACCGCGTTAGGAGGACGTGACCCGCTCATAGATGGCTTTGGCCTAATAGCGCTATGTCTTGTCGGAGTCACCTTTACAGTATTGATACTCGGGATGATTTTTAAGATTTAGGGGGTGAGGGCATGGGATATAACGCCGTATTTGTAGTGCTTCCCAGAGGCACCGCAGAACATGTCATGAATGTAGCTAAGGAAGCGGGCGCACAGGGAGGAACAATACTCCTTGCAAGAGGCACAGGTGCCCAGGAAGCGAAAACGTTTTTAGGACTTACTGTAGACATAGCAAAAGAGGTCCTTTTCGTCCTTATAGATGAAAAGGACACTGAAAGAATACTGAAAGCCATAGTTGAAGCAGGCCATCTCGAGAAACCCGGAACAGGCATTGCGTTCGTCATGAGCGTAGACAAAACAGTCGGCCTCATCACCAGGGATAGTATCAAGCCTGTTAACGAATAGACCGGGAATACATATCGCTTACCTGTATTGGTCTAAACTGAGGTCTTGCCTCCTCCTCTGAGCACTAACGCGTTCAGCTCACGAATAAGAGGCCTAATCCTGGAATCAGTCGCCCTGCGCTGCAGGAGTTCAGTGGATGAGGCTGATCTCTTCCAATACAGCTCGTTAGCGGCGTCGTCCGGGTTCACCTTCGCCCCTTCCAGAGAGAACCCTATGAATGCGCCTTTGCTCATTGAGTAACTGTAGATTGCAGCCTTAAGCTCGATATCTGTTCCGGCTTCCAAATGACGGCCGAGAGGGCCTGCTGCTACAGTCAAGTCACCACCCAGGGTGAAGCTGCCTTCCTCGAAGCTCTTCATACCTCGTTCATTTGTAATAACAAGGACAAGAGCGGTAGATTGCACACCAATCTGGAGGCCGTAAGAAAGCCCTGTCATTTCCACAAAACCTGGACCGTACCATTGTCCTGTTGCCGAATTCCTCTTCAATACAACTCCTTTGCCGTGTCTTGCCCCCAGCATCAGACCGGCTTTGACTACTGACGGGAATATCGCCACTCCCTTGGCCCTGGCCAGAAGATCGGACATAGTACCGCAGTCTTCCTGGGCCGACATTTCCTGTAGCACATTTAGCGCGTCTTCAATGCGAGTCTCCGGAACGGTTGAAGCTTCAGCGCCAAAGACTAAGCCTGCCAGTAATAGGATCACACTGAGACATGCCAACAGGTTGCATGCAGCCTGTTTCTTCACCGGGCAACCCTCCTCCTTGAGGTTAATGGACGCAAAGAACTGTCTGATAGAATTCTATCAGATAATCTCCAAATTGAGAACATTAGCCTTTGGCAATTCCTTCCCAGCTCAGCCAAGCCGGCTTAGCTAAATGGCTTAGTTATGCCAGCTTGACCATACGGCTTGGCTTTTGTGTTGTCCGGTTACACGTCAAATATGCCAAATGTTCCTAGCGTACGGGACTTCTTTCGGTCCATCGAGTCAGCAAAATGCCAGACAGACATGGGACTGACGCACGCATCAGGCATGCTACATGCGCACATCAGTCCCTGTCTCGTATTTGTGTCTTTAGTTCACCACACGACTTTGGCGCCGGCAAACACAGACTTGCTAATTGACAGATTGCCGAACTCAGTAGCCTCCTCACCGAGTAGGAATGTAGTTCCAATCCAGGCGCTGAGCATAGGATTCACCTTATAGGTATACCTGGGCACAATAAGCCCGCTCTTATCACGCAAATTGCAGATGTTCATGAGCTCAATCTGATGATCATCATGTATCGTAGCGCGGCCGACTGCAGCTAAATAGTGGCCTGCCTTGGCTTTTTCACCTGGCATCCTATACGGTGAAAGCAACGAACCGCTGCCATTATACATGTACTGTCCCATGACATAGTATTCACTTGCGCTCCCGAACATCCGGTCCGCGCCCACTACTGCCCGGAGGTAGGGGTCGTTGGTCGACATGGCGATATTTCCCTCAGCGTCAAGCTCTTTTACCTTATCCGGCCATGTGTAGCTTCCTTCGCCCCAAAAGGTGTACGGACCCCATGTACCGCTTGCAGCAGCGCCGAGCGCAGTTGCCTTGCGGTATGCTGCCTTAGGATAAATATCCATGTAAACATCTAATTGGGGAATGGGGACTGCCGGCACAACCTCCATTGATGGGACAGTCTCGACCCAAAGAACAGGTGTATCCTCCCACCCGCGAAACCCGCTGAGGTATAGGTCCCACATTCCGAAGTTCATGCCTGCCCGTCCAGCTAATTCCAGACGGTCTGTGAATGAATTCGGAGGCTTGGCGGAAAACTCAGGTGAAGTCAGACGTACTTCTGCGTTCCTTATACTTTCGGCTAACTGCACTTCAATGCCAGGTATGCCCGACATCTCAGGAGGTAATAGTGGCAACATGGCCCCAGCTAACGCCTCAGCTGCTCCCGGGGCCTGCAATCCCGCTTGGACGCCATAACCAATGCCGCCCAAGATTTCCGCATGATACTCTTCCGGCAACGGCACCCCTTGGAGCCTCGGGTTCAGCACTAATACCATGCCAACATCAGCTGACATATGCTTCCATGACGGATATGCTGATACATACACAGCAGGCACAGGCAGCCCGGTAAGTTCCGTAAGCCCTCCTTGGGTCAAAGTAGCCATAGACGGCAGTGGGTTGACATAGCTTGTGGGATTGAATCCATAAGCAGTCCCCCACGACACCAGCTGCTGGCCAAGGCGCAAGTCAAACAGATCATGATAGATATCAGCATATGCCTCATCCAGCTCAAGCCATTTGCCTTCAGATGCCTTATGGTTATACCAACCCTTGACAGATACGTGAGCATGTCCGTCAATCCCTGCTCCCGCCCTCCTCAAGTCCTGGTCCAGTGAAAGCTTATACCTTGTAATGCCGAGAGAGAGTTCTCCCTCAGTCAGAAACCAATTCACCGTCTGCTCGGCCTCTCCGGAAAGACTGAGCCCTGTGGGCCCTAACTCCATCCCACATGCGACGCCGGATGACAGTCCTAATGCTAATACAGCACAAATGAGAATAGATATCATACTCTTGAATCTAAGCATTCTTCTGGATTTCATCTAAACTTGTCCTCCCCTCTGATCATAGAGAGTCTAGTGATGACATTGCGGAATGCCTTAACGTCTGCGCAGGTAACGCACAGTGAAATACTCGTCAGGCACATCCGCCTCAGACGCCTCCATAATCTTGATTATCGTCTTTGTGCCTGCCAAAACATCACTCATCACAACTTGAGACGGCTCCCACTTCCCCTTTGTGTTCTTTTTCCACCCTGATGTATCAAGGGATTTTCTTAGCTTATCCCCGCGGCCATAGAACTCTACCCTAACCGGGATAGACTCATCCTGCCATACCCACATCTTCACGAACGTATATTCACTCTTTGCCTTGGGAGTAAGCTGAAGCACATAGCACTTATGCCCGTCGAACGTATCGTCATCCAGCCTCTTGGACTCATAGTCTTCCTTATATGTAGCTGTTCCCGATATTTCCTCATATGTAAAGTCAGTCCCCATGAACTTCGTTTGCATTTCCTGAGCTGCGATTCTTCTTTCTTTTCCAAGGGCGGGCATGAAAAGCCATATCTCAGAATCCTTGCCATCCGGTTTCGTTATGCTAAGCAGCTTTGTACCTGCGACATCCGCCGGCTGCAGGTATTCAAGTAATTGTTTCTCTGTATCATCAGCGTCTGTCTTCCTATAGATCTGCAGTGTATTACTTCTCTGTTGACCGCGTTTACTCTCAGTTATGAGCTCAATCTTAGCTGAACCGCTCCCTACGAGTAGCGCTGTGCCTTCAACTTCGTCCAAGATCTGCCTAGCGGTAAGCTCTGCGCCATGCACGTTACAAGGCATGACCAAGATACACATGCTAAGCACCGCCAGCAACACCCACGCATCTCTAATCTTAGGCCCGCTCAAGCGCGATAGCCTTCGTGCCTTATTTGCCGGGTTCATAACTACATCACCGTCCTGAAGGTTTATTTACTTGCCTCTGTTGAGGTCTTATCCCGAAAAAACATCTTCATACCCCTTATGTGTCTGGGGTCTATGAGTCGAAGGACTGCAGGAAGGAAAACAAGCGCTCCCAGTCCCGACGTAAACATCGTCCCTGCCACCAACATGCCGAAAATCGATATGGCTCGGAACGTTGAGAACACAAGCAAGCCGAAGCCTAACATCAAGGTGAATGCATTGAAGAAAATCCCACGGCCGGTTGAAGTTATAGTGGCCCTCAGCGCATCGCTCTGGCCTTTGCCGTTTCGGAGTTCATAGCGATACCTGCTTGTCAAGTGAATTGAGTAGTCAACGCCGATTCCAATGCTTATGCCTGAGATCATTATCGTCACAACATCCAATGGTATATGCATGTAGGACATGAACCCGAAATTGATCAAAACACTGACACAAAGCGGAATTAGACAGAGGAACCCGATAATCGCAGATCCTGAGATAACAGAGACGACAAGCCACACTCCGAGAGCTGAAAGGATAAGGCTCTTCGTCTGGTCGTCCATGAATTTATCCATCATCCTCAGCATCACTTTAGGAAGGCCGACGACTTTGGTGTCAATCCCGGTACCTCTGAATTCCTCGTCAGCGATAGCGTCTACTTCATCGATAATTCCTCCGAGTTCAGATGTGGGCACGTTCGCTGCTCTGGCGCTTACCAACGCTTTCTGGAAATCATAACTCACCATGGAGTCCAGTCCGCTTCCCCCTTGCATCGTGAAGAGGAGAAGTTCTTGGGCAACTGCCTCACGCGTGGACGGAATCGAATAGTAGGCCGGATCATCGGCATTGAGAGCCTTGTTGACATTGCGCACCAACTCTGCAATGGAAGATGCATGGCTCAACCTGTCAACTTCGCCCATCCTGTCCTGGAGCCTTGCCATGCGATCCAGCACGTCCGGCTCCTTGACACCGTCGTACTCACCGGTATCCACCAACACGCTAAGACTGTAAGTCCCGCCAAACAGGTCTTCCACCAAACGTGTGCCCAGGACTGCGGGGCTGTCTTGCCTGAAGTATTGCATCCAGTTGGTTTCCACCTTCAGACCTGGAATAGCTACGGCGAAAATGAGAGTTACTGCCAGCACAACCAATATGACTCTGTCAGGTCGAGTTACTACTAAGGAGGCAGCGGACTCTAACAGGCGGCTCAGGAAGGACTTGCGGTTTTGCCTCGCTAAAGGAACGCGGTTGGATTCAACGCGTCTGCTTTCATGTCGACTTCCCAGAATCAGCAAGGCCGGAACGCACGTCAAGGTAATCAGCAAGTTGATCATGATACCTGCTGCTGCAAATATCCCAAATGTCCTTACAGGGCTTATAAATGACGTAGCGAAAGATGCAAATCCCACGGCTGTAGTTAGGCTGGTCATAGATACCGGACCTGTTAATTCCTGTATCACCTGCTCTATTGCGTCTTCCGGGGATCTGCCTTTGCCGTGTTCTTCATGGAAACGGTTCAATATGTGGATTCCTGCTGCGCTACCCATTGATACTAGGATAATCGGCAGAATCATGGATACTATCGTGATGTCGTAACCAAGGACAGCCATCAGGCCTATGGTGCACGCCAGGCTCATTAGAATACTGGCTATGAGAGTCGCTACATCAAACATACTCCCGAAACTCATGTATAAGGACGCAACGACCACCACTAAGGAGAGGGGAAAGAGAATTCTAAGGTCACGGAGCATGTTATTTGTGGCTATGTAACCAAGATACACCTCGCCAATGACATATATTTCCTCACCGGGCACTTTTTCCTGAAAAGCAACGGACTCGATATCTCTCGCAAGATCCCGAGATTCCAGTGAAGTTGCGACTCCGGGTTCTAATGTAATGAATATCGCAAGCGCGTCTCCATCATCAGATACCATGGCGGATCCCTGAGGACTGTCCTTCAGCGCCATTTTAAACTCTTCAATTTCCTCCTCAGTTTCCGGTGTTCCGTACGCGACAGGCGAGATTTCAAGGCCAAATTCATCGCCTCGGATGATTTGAGCATTCAAGGGAGTCACCACGTCCTCGACTCCTGGCAAATCTATTATCCGATCTGCAATCCGCTGTACTTTCGCAAGGGTCTCCTTTGTATATACGTTTCCTTTGATGGCTACCATCATCATATCCTGAGACCCGAAATCTTCCACGGTTTCTATGAGATCCTGAATTACCGGATCATCCTTAGGCACCATAGACTCTGTATCTACTTTTAGATCTACTCCTCGGATGTTGATCCCGAGCAAAAGAGATACTATACAAAGAACCACTAAGACAGCTACGGGATGCCTGGCAATAATATCTGACAGTCTTTTCATTATCCCTTCAACCCTCCGCCTTTGCTA
>DUVA01000208.1 GCA_012841305.1 Bacillota bacterium
AAGACCTCATCAGAGCTCTTCTTGATTCTGACTGGGAACAGGCAAAAGCTTACGGTCAGATTGAAGTCGCGCAGTATGTCCTCATGAAGTTGCTTAATCTCTAGGCCTCCCATCCCGATGGGCCTCGGCTCGGCCTCAGCGCGTAATCGCGTCACAACACCAAAATCCACCCGGCAAGCCCCCCAGTGGGCGACATGCGGGATATCACTCAAAAAGACGGCGCCCGATGAGGGCGCCTTTCTTGTGTCTGCATTTCTTTACTATTTGCCGCACTTGCTCTCAGTTCGTCTCAATCATTCATCGCTAAGTAGATCACCCCTAGACTTCCTGAATCTATACGTATGATATACTGCATTGCAGGAATCAGGAGGCAAATGAGGAAGATTCAGATGATATATGATGATATAGGCAGTGTGCGCATATACTAACGCTGAAATGCGGAGGCAGGAATTATGACGAGAAAAAAGCTTGTGATTATTGATGGCAATAGCCTTGCGAACCGCGCCTTTTACGCGATTCAAGCAGAGCTCACCACGAAGGAAGGTGAGCCTACTAATGCCGTATATGGCTTCGCCAATATGCTGGTTCGTTTGATGGATGAAGAGAAGCCGGACATGCTGGCAGTGGCATTTGACAAATCCGGGCCTACATTCAGACACATGGAATATGACGGATATAAGGCTACCAGGAAAGGAATGCCTGATGAGCTCAGCTCGCAGATGCCCCTGATAAAGGAGCTCCTCTCTACTTTTCGCATCCCTGTGCTGGAGATTGACGGGTATGAAGCAGACGACGTTATAGGGACAGTCGCAAAGAAGTCAGAAGAAGCCGGACATGAGTGCCTTATTGTCACAGGTGATAAGGATGCTCTGCAGCTTGTGTCTGACCTTACCCGGGCTATGCTCACGAAGAGAGGCATAAGCGAGATGGAGACTTATGATGCAAAGGCGGTAGAGGAGCGCCTCGGAGTCGGTCCCCAATATGTGCCGGATGTCAAAGGACTGGCAGGGGATGTGTCCGATAATATCCCCGGAGTGCCGGGGATTGGCGAGAAGACCGCAGTCAAGCTTATACAGGCTCTGGGATACTTAGAGGATATCCTTGACAAGGCGGACAGCGTCAAATCGGACCGCACCAGGCGGCTTCTAAAGGAACATGAAGATCAGGCAAGACTCTCCAAGCGCCTTGCTACAATTGACCGGGAAGTGCCGATTGAGTTCAACTTTAGCGAGTGCTATGTGGAAGAGCCGGACTGGCCTGCTCTTGTGAATCTCCTCAAACGTCTTGAGTTTAGAAGTCTGATAAAGCGTTTTGAGGACAGGCTTCAAGATAAGGGTGACGCTGCTTCTTCAGCTACATTGGACCTCTTTTCGCAAGTGCCTCCGGGCAACGTGTCAGGAGGAGGGGACGAAGCTCCGGGGCAGCCGGGCAAATGCGTGACAGTGGAGGATATAGAAGGAGTCCTGGACCTTGTGAGGGAGCTGTCGGATGTACGCGAGTTTGCGTTTGAGACAATCCCTGACAGTAACGATCCTATGCGGACAGGCCTTACAGGCATGGCAATTGCCCATCCTGACGGACGGGGATCTTATCTGCCATTCGCTCACATGCGCCTTGGGGCGCCTGCAGTGCCGGAGCGCGAGGCTATCTTGGCGTTGAAGCCGCTTTTTGAAGATGGGGATGTGCTGAAAGTATGCCACGACGCGAAAACAAGAATCATCCACTTGAGGCGTCGTGGAGTTAAGCTTTCGGGGCCTGTCTTTGATACGATGATCGCTGCCTATCTGGTAAGCCCGGATCAGAAAACCGATGTGGAGAACGTTATCAGGGACTACCTGGGTGATGAAGTATCCGCAATTTCGGAGTTGGTCTCGAGATCAGGGAGAGGCGGACTCCCGAGAACCATCGGGGAAACAGAGGCAGATAATGTCCGAGACGTGGTATGCGCCGGCTTGGCAAGACTTCCCCGGCTTCAGGATGTGCTAAGTGAGAGACTTTCCCGGCTGGGTATGGACAGATTGTTTCTGGATGTGGAGATGCCCCTTGTCAGGATACTTGCAGACATGGAGATGGCAGGGGTGAAAGTGGATCCCGAGCGTCTTAGGGAACTTTCCGCTGACCTGGGAGAAAGACTGGCCGAACTGGAGAAGGAGATCTTCCGGCTGGCCGGAGATGAATTCAACATCAACTCACCGAAGCAGCTGAGCTTTATACTATTTGAGAAACTCGGCCTTCCGCCCATCAAGAAGACTAAGACCGGATATTCTACAGATGCCGAGGTCCTAGAGGCTCTTTCATTCAGTCACGATATTGCTGAGAAAATTCTCGACTACAGAGAGCTTACTAAGCTAAAGAGCACCTACGCTGATGCGCTTGGCGCCTTGATAAATCCTGAGACAGGACGGATTCATACCACCTTTAATCAAGCTGTCACTTCCACCGGCCGCTTGTCCAGCAGTGATCCGAATCTTCAAAACATCCCTGTCAGGACAGAGGAAGGACGCAAGATCCGGGCAGTTTTTATCCCCGGCGATGAGCATAGCGTCATATTGAGCGCTGATTATTCCCAGATCGAGCTTCGAGTGCTTGCCCATTTCGCAAAAGACGAGATCCTGGTGGAGTCCTTTAGAAAAGGTGAAGATGTCCATGCCCGTACTGCAGCCAAGGTATTCGGGGTGGGGCTCAAAGATGTGACTCCCGAGATGAGGACAAAGGCCAAAGCAGTCAACTTCGGCATAATCTATGGTATAAGCGATTTTGGGTTGGCAAGGGGAATCAAGATCACCAGGGGAGAGGCTTCGAGATTCATAGACAGCTACTTCCATCATTATAAAGGGGTAAGGGAGTTTTTGGACACGGTCGTTGAAAAGGCCAGAGACGACGGATACGTAACAACGCTCTTGAGCAGGAGGCGCTACTTACCTGAGTTACGCAGCAAAAACGTCCCGCGGAGGAAATTCGCGGAGCGGACTGCTATGAACACGCCGATTCAAGGGACTGCCGCAGACATAATCAAGCTTGCTATGGTTGATGTAGCCAGAGGACTCGAAACGAGAGGGCTCAGGGCGCGGATGATCCTTCAGGTCCATGACGAACTTGTTTTCGATGTGCCCAAGGATGAGCTAAGAGAGGTGGCGGACTTGGTTCGCGAAACCATGGAAAGCGCCGTGGATCTTGACGTGCCTTTGAAGGTGGATGTTAAGGCAGGCAGGAACTGGCTTGAACTGGTGCAATTTGCGTGACATTTTTTGTCGAGTTATGTCGATTATAGCAGGAAAATGTGGAAGTACGTAGAATAGTAGTCGCCAGATGGATTTTGAGGTTTCTATTGGCATTTGTGCCGACCTGTGGTATTATCTTGCATTAAGTGCTTGAAATTATGTTTCGTGTCTAAATTTTAGCCACGTAGCCGGAGAGGGGGTGCAACCCAAAGGTTAGCTACGAGGCTAATCGCATAAATACGGACATACATCGCAGTCAAGTCGCAGTAATCTATTCACTATTAACTGAAGCCTTGACTCTACGGGAGCCAAAAGAATTATGAGGAAACAAGGTAACTCATAATGATACCGCCCCCGGAGGGTCAAAAAGGAAAACTAACAACTAACCTTAAGGGGGAACAGAAATGAAAAGAAGTCTAGTTGCAGTTCTTACCCTAGTACTTGTTGCAGCACTAGCAGTACCCGCTTTAGGCGCTGAGCTCAAAGTCAGCGGCAAGTATGTAGGCGAGATCGAATACGACCGGACGGTCGTAAATTCAATCAATGCCGGCGGAGAGACTGAGGGTATCGATTTACTGGGAATGTCCACCCTCTACCTGACTCTGGATTTTGCTGAAGGAGAGACCGTGGAAGGGCATATTCCGCTTCGGCTGTACAGATTCGGAGATTTTGTGGTTGATACAGATCCTTATGATTCGTTCTGGGCTGTCTACAGAGGCTATCCATTCATAATTAGCCTGAGCAACCAGGACGAGGGCGACTATGCATTCAGCAGCCTCGGCGATCCGCTGGGACTCGGTGACCGCATCGTTGCTCTTGAAGATCAGTATGCAGTCCTGAAGATTGCAGGTCAGCCGTATGATGTTGATACCAATGCATACGTCATCTACACTCAAGAGACGATCACGACTGAGGACAAGGTTGTAGGAGATGCCGGCTACAAGTTCTCTGACAAGGATATCCGCTACGCCCTTGGCCGAGCTACATATGAGTTGGCAGACGGCTATACTCTCGGCTTGACTGCCGGAGTAAAGCACTTGGTCAAGTACGAAGATGTCTACTATAATGACAAGGGTGAAGACGAGAGTAGTCTCGTCCACTGCGGTCTTGACTCTGCTGAAGCCAACTTGGCACGTAACCTTAGTGTTGACGTAACCGGTCCGCTGTCTGTTTCAGAGGCTGCCACGTTTACAGCAGCTCTTGCCCTGGGTAACACTCGGGCTGTTGAGACTGAAGAGTGGAGCAAGCTGATGAAGGCAGTCGAGATCAATCTCAAAGACATGGCGTTTGAAGGAGTAATAGTCAACGCTGATATGCACCTTGTAGACGCTGGTTTCGCCGCTGTAGCGCCGGATACAAGAGCAGACTCTGCCAGCGACGTAGTGGCATACAACGGTAATCTTCACCTTTACGGTGAGGCGCTTACCACTGTGAACCTGTTTGACATGGATTTTGCTATCATGGCGTACGACGATTTCCTAGTCAATGCAGATACCAGCAAAGATAAGGACTCCTATAACGAGATTGGCGCGAACGTTGAGTTCCAGCCGCTGGAGCCCCTTACCGTCGAGGTTGATGGGTACTTCAATAAGTGCCTGGGCGCTGATCCATACGCTGATGACTTTGATACTCAGATCTATGGTAAGGGTACATACGTATTCAACGACATGCTGGAGCTCTGGGGCCGCGGCACCTGGGGATATGGTAGGCTGTCTGACGGTGAGGTAGAACCTGCGGCCAGCTTTAAGGGCTATGGCTTCAGAATCGACGGCGGATTCGACGCAACACCTCTCGAAGGCGTCACTGTAACAGGTGAAGCTGCTTATCAGTTCAAGGACTATGATTTCAAGGAAGGCGAGCCGGCAGCTGAAGCAAACTGCTTCGATGCCAGTCTGTATGCTGTTGCTGAGCAGACGCTTCTGCTTAGCGGAGTCGAGAAGGTGGACGTCGTCGCTGCAGCCCTTGCAAAGGGCGACGCCATAGGAGGAGATGAGGCTGCCACGAAGTTTGTAGGCTACGGGCATGCTGACATCACTATCGACAACCGGTTCAGCGATAAGATCGCTCTCCTGGTAGGCACAGGAGATCACTACGCGGCAGCGATTCGCAATAAGCTGACTTACACAATATCAGAGAACAGCGCTCTCGGAGTAGGCTGCACCTACAGAAATGACAAGTGCACTGTTGACGCTGACTACACAGTCAAGATAGGCGAGAGCACTCTCGAGGTAGGTTACGGAAAGAGCGGACTGGCATCAAAGGCATGCAAAGCTGATGATGATAAAGGCAAGCCGTGGGCATGGCTCTGCGAGGCTTCAACAGCAGACGCGAAGCCATATCTCCTGACACTGAAGATCACGGTTCCGTTCTAAGTAGAGAGAACCTATGCAAACAGCCACCAGCTGGCTTGAAATCAGTTAGCTGATAGCCGGCTGGGTGGAAGCTGGCTAGGTAGAAACCAGCTAGGGGAAACCGGCTAGGTAGAACCTAGCCCGAATGTGTGAATCAAAAAGCCCCTGGGAGCCTTCCCAGGGGCTTTTGCTTTTAAGGTGTCTCAGCGTGTTCGGTTTTCGATCACGAATTCTAAAACCGTGTTCGAGAATAGTACACGGCTCTCCAAACTCGTGTTCGAATTTCGAACAGGCACCGTCAGAAGTCGCTTAATATGTAACGTCGTTCGGGGTTGGTGATCGAAAATCGAGCACCAAACCCGGAAGGTGTGCTCGAAAATAGGACACGGCTTCCGGAAAACAGTCGATTTTGAGGCACCCTCCGGCTTATTTCAGAAAGTGTGTTCGAAAATAGTACACGCTTTCCAAGAACCTGTTAGAAAATCGAGCACCTTAACGAGACATGTGAGCGAATTCCTTACACCCAACTCATTGCCGTGATCGAATTTGTGGCACCCCTAAGTTCATTTCTCAAAAACGTGTTTGAAATTCGAACACACATTCAAGAAGCATGTTCGAAAATCGACCATCTCCGAGAGATTGGTGGAGGAGAAGCTTACACCGGTCACATTCTACGAGATTGCCCAAAAGGTGCCACGCACAGGGTGACACCCACAAGGTGCCACTGTCGTTGTAGCCAAGACGCCTGACCTCATATGCCATGATATATGCACGTTATATACATAATTTGACAATTGGGCCAACATCATGTAAAATATTGACATGTGTCTGTTTGATAATGCAGTAATGCCTGTCAAGGAAGTAATTCTACATCCAGCTTTATGGTGGGAGGATACATTGCAAAACACGGCAGAGGGAGAATGGCAAGCATGTCGGCCAGATGTTGCCGAGGCCAGCAGGACCGGGACAGAGAGAAAGGCACGGTTAAGGGGGAAGGGCAATGCAGGTGAGAGTTGCTGCAGTTGTTACGCTTGTACTGGCAGCCGTGGTTGCCACGCCTGTCTATGGAGCCACGCTCAAGGTGGAAGGGAAGTACGTCGGGACTGTCACGTATGACGGAGAGGCGGCTTTTCCAACTGCTCCTGTTGCTTCAATAAGTCCCGGTGGAATACGGAACGGGATTGATCTCTTAGGGATGTCTACGCTTTATTTCACTCTTGATTTTATCGAGGAAGGCATATTGAAGGAAGGCTCATTTGAGGCTCATCTCCCGCTGATGTTGTTTAAAGACGCGGAAAGAAACAGTCTTTCTGTTGCCCGGGCTCCTTACGACGATTATGGTTTTGTGTTCAGAGGCAAGCCTTTTACTCTAAGTCTGACTTCTGCAACTGACGGCGATTACGCGTTTGCCGGCTTGAAGGATCCCCTTGGACTCGTGAGAGAAATTGACACTGAAGATATGGTGGTCCTAAAGCTTACAGGCGAACCACGCGGACTGGACGTACTGGGCTACTTGGTATCGGCATTATTCACTGACAAGAAGGGCACGACCCGAGAATCTCAGTACGGGGCAGCGCGAGCCACCTATAAACTGCCATCCGGCTTGTGCTTAGGTCTTACATACGGGATCCACCGAAAGCCCGACAATTCCGGTGATGACAAGAATACCGGTGTGGATGGGGATGTTGGTCCATCTGGGGACACTAATCGAAATGTGAACATCGGCATAGACAGAAATATCAGCATAGACATGGAAGTTCCGATTCCTTTGTCTAGGAAGGCTACTTTACAAGGAGCGCTTGCCATGAATGCGGGCGCAAAAGACGGCACCCCTTACAGGCCGAAAGGTGCAATGTCACTTGCCTTGAGGAAACTCGAACTCCGAAACATAACATTTGCATGGGACTTAATCGCAGTCGAGCCTGGATTTGCTGCTGTGGCCTACAAGAAAGACTCCAGCAACGCCTTTGACTATGAAGGCAAGCGATATCTACGCGGCGAGGGCAAGACCGTACTTCGGCTCTTCGGACGAAATGTGAAGCTTACCCTTGCCAATGAGCGCACCACCAACTATGACGGTAGCTTCGATTTGGAGAAAGGGTCGTCCAAGAACAAGGTGTCCGGTGAAATTGAGTTTAGGCTGTCCTCCCGTATTACACTGACCGCCGATGGATATCTCGACAAAACCTTGGCGGACACAGGTGCGTATTGGGGCGATTACACGATACGGGCGAGAGCAAGAATGTTGTATAAGTCACCGGAAGGTAACGAAATATGGGGTAGGCTCTGGCAGGTGGCGAAGGAGCACAGGGAAGCTCAAGGGACAGCCCATAAGCTTGAATGTGGCGTCAAGATTAAGTCAGTGGAATACGGAAAATTGGAAGGCAAGGGCGGGTATGAGCAAGGGACACTGACGTTTCCGAGCTACACAAGTGTTGGGAAATACACTTCAAAACTCTACGGAGAAATTTACGGCGAACTGGAACACATCCTCATGCCTGACGACGTCGATCAAGTAGACATCCTCTTAGCGGGGTCGGCCAAGTACGCACATCGTGAGAGGCAGAGTCCCGAGATCATGCTTGTAGCATACGGAGACATGAACATTGTCATCGATGAGCGGTTCACCAATAGGACAGCCTTATTACTTGCCAAAGAGACAAAGAAGACTTCTCATTATGCGCCGACTATATACAACAAGCTGGACTACAAAGTGTCGGATAACACTTCTCTCGCCTTGGGATACACCTTCAAAGGGAACAGAGGCACTCTTGAGGCTCTGTATACTGTTACGATAGGCGACGCCACACTCGAGGTGGGGTACGGCAAAACCGGGCTCCGTGATGAATGTACTGACACGGGCCACACAGGAAAACCATGGGCATGGCTATGTTCTGCTAGAATACAGCCTAAGACCAAGCTCCTTACATTAACGATCACAATTCCGTTCTAGGCCTTCGCAAATCACTGTCAGTCGCGTTGTTGCGAATCCTAGCTGCTCATTGATGAGCCAGTCTCGTCATGGGTCTTCAAGGCAAGCCTTGGACTTGTCCACATTGCTTATCCAGGTGGGATGCTTGCCATCCACGCAAGAACGCACAGAGTCCAAAGCTGCGTGCTGTGACACAGTATCTGTCATGAACAGAAAAACATTAGAAGTCTGCAGTGTACGTCCTGGCAGAGCACTCAGACAAGATACGGAGGCATACCGTACAGGCACTAATTGTCCTTTGCCGCCATATCGTGATGGGGATGGGAAGGTGCAGGTAAAGGAGCGGAAGATTAGTGCTTGCTGTTGTGTTGTTTGCTATTGCCATCAGTGTCGATGGGTTTCTCGTTGGTATTGCACAAGGAATACGTGGGATAAAGGTGCCTTTGTCTACGCTGATTGTGATTAATACAGTGTCTGCGGTAATTGTCTTCTTGTCACTTAGCAGCGGGAGGTATGTAGCCTGCTGGCTGAGTCCGGGAGCAGCCAAACTCATAGGTAGTGGTATCCTAATTGCCATGGGAGCGCTGATGCTCAAGCCACTGTCCCAGTCAGGACGCCAAAGCGCGGGTGACAGCGCGGCGGTGGATATGCCCAAAAGCGAGACAGTTGCGTCCAGAATCACCGGAACTCTCATGATGATCCCAAAGTTCCTGGCTGAACCTGCTACTGCGGACCTGGACTCATCCGGAACGCTTACCCTTGACGAAGGATTCCTCCTCGGGCTGGCCCTCGCCATTGATGCGCTAAGCGTCGGATTCGGGGCAGGCATGTCAGGCATGTCAAGCGCGCTTACTCCGGTTGTGGCAGGTGTCACACAAGGCATCTTCGTCAGCTTTGGCCTCGTGCTGGGTAGCAGAATGCGAAAGACAGTGCCCATCCACATACTGGAGAAGGCACCAGGCGGAATACTCATACTTCTTGGGGCCATGAGGTTGAAATAGCTGTTAGAAGAAGGATTTGAGGAAGCGATCTCGAAGTTCTAGACCCATAGCTCATCCTTTGATACTTGATGCTGCCAGTGTTGTTAGATAGTACTTATGAACGGTAGTGAGGCGCAACGTGATTGTCGGCATAACCGGCTCAATTGGAAGCGGCAAAAGTTTGGTTGCCTCTGAACTTGCTCGATTAGGGGCTTATGTCATTGATCTGGATGTGATCGCGCGTGAGCTGGTAGAGCCGGGAATGCCTGCGGTCGCTGAGATAAGAGATGAGTTTGGCCCGGAATACATCCTGGAGCAGGGGACTTTGAATCGAAGGGCCTTGGGAAGGCTTGTTTTTTCTGATCCTGAGGCCCTCCGGCGTTTGAATAAGATAATGTTTCCTAAGCTTGTGGAGGCAACAAAAGAGCGGCTGGATGAGGTATCCGGGCAGTGTGACTTAGTTGTTGTGGACGCTGCTATCCTTTATCAAGCAGGCTTGGACAAGCTTGTCGATAAGGTCATTGCAGTGACCGCGGAGAAAGAGATACGCATAGCGAGGATAGTCAAAAGGGATAAGCTTTCATATGAGGAAGCTTTGGTGCGCGTATCGGGACAGGGTGAACTTGACGAAATTGCTGGGCGCAGTGCAGATCTTGTCATCAACAACTCCGGCACACCTCAAGCCTTGCGAAGCAAGCTCATGGATGGCCTACGCCTCCTCGGCATTGATGTATCGAGCCGGACAGCGGACAGTATCTTCCCAGATGATGAATAGGATAAGCTCATAATGTATAAGGGTATTAGAGCAGAAGAAGCAGCCCCAAGGCAGAGGGCGGTGGTTGTGTGTTTGTGGTGAATCTTAAGCGTGTGGCCAGACAGATACTGGCGCTTCTGGGTATGTTGCT
>DUVA01000209.1 GCA_012841305.1 Bacillota bacterium
GTGCGCCTGACTCACTAAACAAGTAATGATCCAACCGCATACCGTCAACAGCCACCTCAGCCCCGATGTCCCCCAGCACACATGCGTCTGCCAACCCTACGGCTATGCCTCCTTCGGAAATGCCTCTGCATGACGAAAGGAGTCGTCTTGATGTCAAGAGCTTGACAAGATTAAGCAGGGCTTCTTCAGCCTCAAGGTCTATGCGGGGCACCTCGCCTCCTTCGATTCCGTGCACTCGCGCAAGGTATTCGCCGGCCCCGATCTCAGGCTCGGTGCGTCCAAGGATAGCGACTACGTCTCCTTCCTGCTTGAACCCGGATGTAATGACGTTTTCCATATCCTCCACCAGGCCCACCATACCTACTGCAGGTGTCGGGTGGACAGAGACGCCTTCCGATTCGTTAAAGAAGCTGACGTTACCCCCTGTAACAGGGACACCCAGCGCCCTGCAAGCAGCGGCCATCCCTTCAACCGCCTTCTTGAACTGCCACATCACCTCAGGATTTTCAGGGTTTCCGAAGTTCAGACAGTCTGTAATTCCAAGCGGGACCGCACCGCAAGCAACCAGGTTTCTGGCTGCCTCAGCTACGGCATGGGCTGCGCCTTGCCAAGGATCGAGGCTGCAGTAAAGCGAGTTAACCTCGCATGTCACAGCCAGTCCCTTGCTTGTCCCAGGGACACGGACGACTTGGGCTCCAGGGCCGCATAGAAGATAATCCGCGTTCTTTTCGTCCTCATCGGCTGAAGCCTGCCCTCCCAGCCATCCTTTGCATGCAATTTTCGGGGATGAAAGAACCAGTCTCAATGCGTCCCGGTAGTCGGAAGGCTCACGCACACCCAGAACGTCCTTGGCATGCCTCATCTTTGGCAAAGCAGGTTCCCGCGTCTCCCTGCTGTAGCACGGGGCCATCTCCGTAAGGGCTTTCGCAGGCACTTCTGCCACAGTGGTCGTGCCTTCCGTCACACGCAGGATACCGTCATCCGTGACTCTACCGGCAACCTCCGCTTCCAGCCCCCACTTCCGGAATACCCTGATAACATCAGCCTCTCTTCCCGGCGGCACCACAACAAGCATTCTCTCTTGGGATTCCGACAGCATGACTTCATACGGGGTCATGCCTTCTTCGCGCCTGGGAACTCTGCTGACATCGATCTCCATCCCAACATCACCCTTGGACGCCATCTCAGCTGATGAGCAAGTAAGGCCTGCTGCCCCCATGTCCTGAATCCCCTTGAGCGAGTCGCCAAGGACATCGTAAAGCTCGAGGCATGCCTCCTTGAGTGCATGTCCCAACTTAGAATCCCCGATTTGAAGCGCTTCGCCGCCTGCCCGCACTTCTGGCGCAATCTCCTGAGACGCAAAAGCTGCTCCCTGGATACCGTCGCGCCCGGTGCGTGCACCGACCACGATGACAGGGTTACCCAGTCCGCGGGCAGCAGACTTCTTCATAGAGGATATCTCCACAATACCGACACACATAGCGTTCACCAGCGGGTTCTCTCTGAAGCTCTCATGGGTTGCCAGGTCGCCTCCGACTGCGGGGATACCCAGCGCATCTCCATACCACGTCATGCCTTCTGTGGCACGTCTGAGGATCCACCTGGACCGTTTGTCAGAGACAGGTCCCGCCCTCAAGACACCCAAAAGCGCAATGGGTTCCGCGCCCATGGCAAGCACGTCCCGGACAATTCCGCCGACACCTGTTGCTGCGCCTTGAAACGGTTCCACAGCCGACGGATGGTTATGGCTCTCTATCTTGAACACTACCGCCAGCCCGTCGCCAATATCCATGGCACCTGCATTCTCACCGGGGCCTTGAATGACTCTGTCCCCTGACGTGGGGAAAAGACGTAAGATCTCTTTGGAATTCTTGTAGCTACAGTGTTCTGACCACATGGCTGCAAACATCCCTAGTTCTACCTTGTTGGGTATCCGTCCCAGGATACTGACGATGCTGCCATATTCGTCTTTCGAAAGGCCCATTTCACGCCACATTTCCTGCTCCAACCTCTACGCCCCCTATTCAATAAGCATAGATATCTTCAATTAGTTATGAAGCGCTTTCACAACACGCTCATGTTTTACCTCAACCTCTTTGGCAAGGCCGGTTCTGTAGTCAACTAATGCACTATGAAGCACCGGGTCTATTTGAGCAAGGATCTCAATAGCAAGAAGAGCAGCATTCTTCGATGCATTCACGCCGACACAAGCCACTGGAATCCCGGGAGGCATCTGAACTGTAGAGTAAAGCGCATCAACTCCGAACAAGGGAGAATTCCCGCAAGGCACTCCTATCACAGGTATAACAGTCATGCCCGCTACCACACCTGCCAGGTGCGCCGCACCGCCTGCTGCTGCAATTATGACGCTTACACCTTGCTCCTCAGCTTCTCTCACCGTTGAAATCACACGGTGAAGAGACCGGTGCGCTGAGGCAACCACGACCTTATGAGGGACGCCAAAAGCTTCCAGCGTCGCTATGCACTCACGCATGATCTCAAGATCGGAGTCGCTACCCATCATAACCAGCGCCTTCATACTATTTGCTCTTGCTCCCGCGAGCTCCATCCCTGATACCTCCTGTCTAAAATAGTTATCTCCGCCTGGAAAATAATTAGCCCCGGCAAATAGGTTTCGAGTGAAACCTATCCGCCGGGGCTTTTATCCCTAGCCGGTGTAGCACTGCAAAATGCAGGCCTGCGCCGCTTGGACCGAACCCTGCCTCAAACCGGAAATACGCAGGTGGAACCCTAGGCGCACTTTCCCTCGTGCATCAGTCGGCATACTGCTCCGTCACAGTTGAACATTCCTCGCCGACTCTGCCGATGTCGCATATTACCATGTCAATTTCCTGTACAAACCGTCTTTGCTAACTACTAGCAATACCTCTGAAACCAACATATCATACCCTTCCGAGGCATGTCAAGATCGTGTCAATCGTCTCAACAGTCCTGCTCACAGAACCTGGCAGCTGAAGTAAGTCACAATAGCTCCTGCCAGCAGGGTGCCTACGGAAATCGCAAGAAAAGCATGTCTTATCCTGATGCCCAGGAGGAAGGCGGCAATTGACGCTGTCCATGCGCCGGTTGACGGCAAGGGAACAGCGACGAACAATACAAGTCCTAACGGTCCGTAGCGCCGGATCACTGCGCTGCGCGCCTTCACTCTTCTGAAAAACCCGTCACTTGCCTGCCGGAACCACGTAAACCTGCGGAGCCTGCCTGCAACGTAGCGCAGGAAAAGCATGACCGGAATCACCGGCGCAAGGTTTCCCAGGACGCTCACGAAGTATGCTTCGACAGGGTTCATTCCCAGAGACAATCCAAGAGGTATAGCACCTCTTAATTCAACTACGGGAAGCATTGCTGTAACAAAAACCAAAGCTTCCCTGGAGTCAGAAATACGTAGCCAATCCAGAGCGATGTCCAATACCTTTTCCCCTTCCAAGTCACTTCATCAATTATTCTAGCATTGGCTACGGATTTCCTGTATTGAATAATAGGACCAGGCGTTTCCGCGAGCAAATAGGATGCCTTAAAATCCAGACCGAAGAATTCAGACCGAACCTGGCATTAGAATCCCAAGAGCGTCTCTGCTATCTGAATCACGGCAGGTCCCAGGAGTACCACAAACAGCGTAGGGAATATGAAGAAGACCAGAGGAAACAGCATCTTAATCGGTGCTTTCATTGCGGATTCTTCTACTTTCTGACGCCTCTTTACCCTGGATTGATCAGATTGAATCCTTAGGATATTTGCTATGCCCACCCCGAGATGGTCGGTTTGAATAATCGCTGACGTAAGAGAAGTTATGTCATCTACCTTGACCCTCTCAGCAAGCTGTTTCAAGGCTTCTCTTCTCGGTGTCCCAACCCTCATCTCCCTCAACACAATCCCAAACTCATCTGACAACGGGCCTTTCCTTCGCTCGACTACTCTCACCAGCGCAGCGTCAAACCCGAGCCCTGCCTCAACGCTTACGGTAAGTAGATCAAGGACGTCAGGCAGAGCTTTTTGAATATCCTTCCCTCTTTGCTTTGCCTTTGATTGCATCATCACTTCAGGTACTACCCAGCCCAAACCCAGTGCCACAAGGGCGAAAAGGAGGGCTCGACGGCTTCCGAACCCACCGGCTGGGATGGCAATAGCTATGGGAATAAGGATGAGAGTCATGATACGCAATATCACATACTCCCCGGGGGTAAGATTCCAAGGGTTGCCCATGGCATCAAGTTTGCGTTCGGCTGCTTTTAACACACTCTTGGGAGTGGCAGCCACAATCGCACCTGAGACCTTGTTCGCAATGGGACTTGCCACGCGGTGTAACAGAGGACGCGCGAGTGTCTGTTCACGCTCACTGGGCACCCTTCCCAGCCTCGCGACTTCTTCGACTCGCTCCTTGATTGAAGGCTCCTTACTCCTTACAAAGAAGTACATCACCAGGCCGGTGACACTGGCAAAAGCAAAGACTGAAGCTACAATAGGCATATTCTCACCCCCGTCAAACCTCTATCGCAACTATCCTCCGAATGAACAAGATCCCGACAATCTCAGCAACCAACGCAACGCCAATCATTAGCCTGCCCATAGGATGTGTGAATAAGATACGTATGTACTCGGGATTCACTCCAAGAAGGAAAATCGCAAGCACAATCGGAAGGACTCCTATGATAAGGCCTGACAATCTTCCCTGAGCTGTCAAGGTTTTGATTTCCTGACGCAGCTTCACACGCTCCCTGATCGTCTCTGCGATATTATCTAAGACTTCAGCCAGATTACCGCCAATCTGCCTCTGAATGAGGACTGCAGTCATAACCAACTCCAGGTCCTCACTGCCTACTCGATCCACCATACTCATTAGAGCCGTCTCTGTCGGAGAACCCAGGCTCATCTCCTTCATGGTAGCTGCAAACTCAACTGAAATAGGCGGCGACATCTCACGGGATACCATGTCCATGGCCTGCAAGAAACTGTATCCCGCTCTGAGGGAGTTAGACATTATGATGAGTGCGTCCGCAATCTGAGAGTCAAACTTCGCCAGCCTTAGCTTCTGTCTGTACTTCACGTAGAAATTGGGAAGAAAGCCTCCAAGGAATCCCAATATCACTGCAAGCAGCACATTACGGAATAGGACCCACCCATAAAAGACAGCTAAGACGGCTAGAATGATAGACAGCGCCATGAACTCCGACCCACGAAGAGAAATATCTGCCCTTGCAAGATCCGTCTCCAGCCCGGAAGCGTACCGCTGACCTTCGAAAACCTTGCCAAAGGCTGTGAGAATACCTCGAAAGAACCCTTTGTCTCTCCGAACATAGGGTTTAATCTCAGGCTTCGGCTCAGTTCCTGAGAACCTCGTAAGCCTTTTAAGGCCTCCTCCACGATCGCTTATGAGTCTCGCGATTCCGTAGATTACTAACGAGACACAGATAAACACCAAGCTTGAAACTAGTATAACAAATGCCTGTCCCGGCATATTTCAAACTTCCCTCCTTAGCTAGTCGTAGTTTACGAACATCCCGGGAGGAACTCTAATGCCGGCTTCTTCAAACTTATTTAGGAACTTCGGCCTGATACCGGTTGCTCTGAACCTCCCGATGATTGTCCCCTTCTCATCAATCCCGGTCTGGTCAAAAATGTAGATATCCTGCAAGGTGATGACATCGCCTTCCATACCCAGCACCTCAGTGAGATGCGAGATCTTACGGCTTCCGTCTCGGAGCCTTGCCTGATGGACGATAAGGTCTATAGCTGAAGAAATCTGCTCCCTGATAGCCCTAAGCGGCAACTCCATCCCTGCCATCAGCGTCATAGTCTCCATCCTGGAAAGCATGTCTCTGGGCGAGTTGGCATGGCCTGTTGTCATCGAGCCGTCATGGCCTGTGTTCATAGCCTGGAGCATGTCAAGGGCCTCCCCGGATCTGACCTCTCCTACGACAATCCTGTCAGGCCTCATTCTTAAGGCGTTTCTCACAAGGCCGCGAATGGTGATTGCACCTTTGCCTTCTATGTTCGGGGGCCTGGACTCGAGCACAACCACATGTTCCTGGCGGAGTTGGAGCTCTGCTGCATCCTCAATGGTAACTATGCGCTCATCAGCGGGAATGAAAGAAGAGAGCACGTTCAGAGTCGTTGTCTTTCCGGAGCCGGTCCCTCCTGACACGACTATGTTCAACCTTGCCTTGACCGCACCGTCAAGGAACTCTA
>DUVA01000210.1 GCA_012841305.1 Bacillota bacterium
AAAATAGCACACGCTTTCCAAGAGCGTGTGCGAAAATCGAGCACCCTGGCGAGACGTGTGTTCGAAAACCTTACAGCAAGCTCGGTTAGGGTGATAGAATTTCTTTCACGCTCAGATTTGCTTGACAGACCGTGTTCGAAAATCGAACAGCTCTGGGAGGGCAAGGAGTATACAGTGAGTGAAAGGAAGAATGTAATAATCTCTGTGTAAATGGTCATACCTGTCGCCAAAGGAGGTATTGACCATTTACGCAAAATACGGAGGATTCTTTGGCTAGACTGCTGGCTAAGAAGAGTGAGCCTACCGGAGATATCGCGAGTGCCCGAAATCTTGCGGCAGAACATGTGGGAGAACATGACTGAGGCTGCAAGTTTAATTGTCCGAGGCGAGAGCTTGCGAATCTCAAAGGACGTATCCGGGAGTGTCATTGTCCTAGTCCAAATGTACGTGTTTGGCGGTGATGTTTTCATCGGTACTTAACAGGTTAGAATCAAGCTAGGAACAGGGCAAATGTGAGTAAAACCAGGCCGAACCAGGTCACAGCCTGGCTAAGACTAGGCCATAACCAGGCTACGATCAGGCCGAAAGCAGGCAACCCAGGCGGGTCGTTGACGTTCGGAGTTGACGTATGCTAAACTGAACCTATTGACAGGGAGCCGTCACAGTCCGGCACAATGTAGGCCCTCACAGTTCGGAACAACGGTAGGAGCCTTCTGGACATCCGGTTCAAACAATTGCACGTGGCCATAGAAGATGCGCGATATTAGGAGGCGGAAGAATTGACGGTTAAGGAGCAAATGGACATTCTCAGAAGAGGGTGCGCTGAGATCCTCTCTGAGGAGGACCTTGAAAGCAAGCTGGAGAAGTCGATAAGCACAGGGAAGCCTCTCAGGGTCAAGCTGGGACTAGACCCTTCCGCTCCTGATATTCACTTAGGACATGCAGTAGTCCTTAGAAAAATGCGTGAGTTCCAGGAGCTAGGGCACGAAGTGTTCTTGGTGGTAGGGGATTTCACCGGGCGTATCGGAGACCCTTCCGGCAAGTCCGAAACCAGGCCTCAGCTTTCAATGGAGAAGATAATGGAAAATGCCAAGACCTATCAGGAACAGGCATTTAAGATACTGGATCCTGCTCACACCCACACCGTCTTTAACGGGGACTGGCTTTCAAAACTTACCTTCGAAGATGTAATCAACTTAGCTTCCAAGTACACAGTAGCAAGGATGCTGGAGCGGGAAGAATTCCGTGACAGATTTCACGAAGAAAGGCCCATCTATATCCATGAGTTTTTCTACCCGTTCATGCAGGCGTACGATTCGATTGCCCTGGACGCAGATGTGGAGCTTGGAGGCACTGATCAGAAGTTTAACATATTGTTTGGGAGAACACTCCAGCGTGAATTCAATCAAGAACCTCAGGTCGCAATTCTCATGCCTATACTTGTAGGGCTTGACGGTGTAAAGAAAATGAGCAAGAGCCTGGGGAATTATGTAGGTGTTACAGAGAATCCCCAAGAAAGCTACGGTAAGGTTATGTCCATACCGGACGAAGTGATGATGACCTACTATGAGCTTGCGACTAAGCTTCCGGAGGACGAGATCGCAGACGTCAGCAAGGCGCTCTCTTCCGGCAAGTTGCACCCTCGCGACGCCAAGAGGAGGCTTGCCAGAGAGATTGTCACCATCTATCACGGCCCTAGGGCTGCCATTGAAGCCGAGGAGGAATTCGACACTGTCTTCCGCGAAGGAGGCCTTCCTGAAAGCATTCCTGATATTGTAGTTCCCGCGGAACATCTTGTAGCAGGGAAGATATGGTGTCCGAAGCTCCTGGTCATGGCGGGCCTTGCAGGCAGCAACAGTGAAGCGCGCCGGTTGATCGAGCAAGGCGCGGTAACTGTAGATGGCGAAAGAATACAGGATTCCACAGAGGATCTCGCTGTGAGCTCCGGCATGATCTTGAAAGTTGGCAAGCGTAAGTTTGCCAGGATTCAAGTAAGCTAATAAGCCCTTTCTTTTCCTGCACTCCAATGAATATGATCTAACATACGGGTGGGTTCTATTGGAACGAGGCGTGCGAAAAGCACGCCATCCATCCAAAGGAGCATTGACCGGCCGCCGCGATACCTTGTTGTCTGTAGGAGGAAGGATGCAACGACGCTATGCGCTATGCCGAGATGCTGAATGAAGGGGGTAGGAGGCTGGGAGGAAATGGCTGGGTATTACCGATGGTTCGGGGGCCTCTTCCCACGCCCCTGGTGGGTGGATTTTGGCAATTGGCTTGCCAGGCTTCTCCGTGGAACGAGACGAATGCCAAGAACTTGGGGGTTTGGCGTCAGTAGATATCCGAAGTATTCCAGGAAGCGAAAAACGGATTCTATGTTTTCTCCTAGGCCTCCAGGCTTTACAGCGCGGAGATCACGTCCTGCACGAGGAAATTGGGGCGGAATGTCTCCAAAACCCTCAACATGGGGAGTAACATTCGGCCGCATTTTTTTGCTGCTAGTCTTGGGAATTGCGCTTTTTGCCATTATAGATTGGCGTCTACGCCCTACGCTTCACCAACTGGCTACAGCCAAAGCCAGGGTGCTTGCGACAGAAGCCGTAACTTCCGCTGTTGCCTTGGAAATAGCGGAAGGGATCAGGTGGGAAGATCTTTATGCGCTTCGTCCTGACAGCGCCGGAAAAGTCGTTCTTGTCCAGCCGAATACAGGAGAGATTGACAGGCTGACTTCAAAAGTGACCCTCAGAGTACAAGAATACCTGAATAAAATCAGTGACACGAAAATCAGAATTCCTCTGGGGCAAATTTTGGGGACTCATGTTCTTGCAAACGCAGGCCCGAGGATTGTCATTTCAATAACCCCTATAGGCACTGTTGCCACAAGGATACTCAGTGATTTTGAGCAAGCAGGCATAAATCAGATTCGTCACAAGATCTATCTTGAAGTCACTGCGCGTATGCAAGTTATTGTTCCAATGGTGACTGCCATAGACGATATAGTTGCGCAGGTTCCCATAACAGAGGTCTTGATAATGGGGGATGTCCCTGAGACTTACATTCAGGTAGAGGGAAAGGAGTTCAGGAACTTGTTTCCCGCAGAATGAGTCTCCTTCCCGCAAAATGAACCTATTTCCGGCAAAGAAAAAACAGCCCCGGATTTGCTCCGGGACTGTTTTTTACTCATTCCGAGACTGCTTTTTCATACGATTAACGTGTTCGCAGTCCATGCCTGACATGGCTTAGTAGTCCATACCTCCTGGAGGATATGGAGGCATTGGCGGCTCTTCCTTAGGCACGTCAGTTATGAGAGCTTCAGTTGTGAGAAGCATTGATGCGATACTTGCCGCGTTCTGCAAGGCAAACCTGGCTACCTTTACCGGGTCTGCTATGCCTGATTTCAGCAGGTCCACATAAGTTTCGGTTACTGCGTCAAAGCCGACACCGGGCTTCTCCTGATTCTTGACGCGCTCAAGGACAACTGAGCCTTCCAAGCCAGCGTTGTTCGCAATCTGACGGAGGGGCTCTTCAAGCGCTCTCTTTACAATCCGTACGCCGACCTTCTCATCACCCTCAGCTTCGACTTTATCGAGCGCAGGTGAGATGTTAACGTAAGTGGTACCGCCTCCGGGGATTATTCCTTCTTCCACTGCTGCGCGAGTTGCTGACAAGGCGTCTTCCACGCGGTGCTTCTTCTCTTTGAGTTCGGTCTCAGTTGAAGCTCCGACTTTGATTATTGCTACGCCTCCTGCAAGCTTAGCAAGGCGCTCCTGGAGTTTCTCACGGTCATAGTCAGAGTCTGAGTCCTCAATTTGCTTCTTGATTTGAGCGATACGCCCCTTGATCTTTTCAGCGTCTCCTTGTCCTTCTACGATGGTAGTGCTTTCGCGGTCAATTTTCACTGTCTTTGCTTGGCCCAGCATGTTAAGATCTAAGGTTTCCAACTTAATGCCAAGATCCTCAGAGACAAATGTGCCACCTGTAAGGACAGCGATATCCTCCATCATAGCCTTTCTTCTGTCACCGAATCCCGGTGCTTTGACTGCTGCTACCTGGAGTGTTCCTCTTATCTTGTTGACTACAAGAGTTGCCAAGGCTTCGCCTTCGACATCTTCAGCGACGATGACGAGGGGTTTGCCTGTCCGAGCTATCTTTTCAAGGAGTGGCAGAAGATCCGCCACAGCAGTAATCTTCTTCTCATACAAGAGGATATAAGGATCGTCAAGAACGGCTTCCATTGCCTCGGTATTGGTTACGAAGTAAGCTGAAATATAGCCTTTGTCGAACTCCATTCCTTCGACTTTTTCAACAGTTACTTCAATACCTTTGGATTCCTCAACCGTAATTACGCCGTCTTTGCCTACAAGCTCCATTGCCTCAGCAATCATTTGGCCGATGTCATAATCGTTGCCGGATATTGCTGCAACGTTTGCTATATCTTCTTTGCCCTCAACAGGTATGGCAACTTTCTTGAGTTCCTCGACCGCTGCTGCCACTGCTTTGTCAATACCCTTCTTTATGAACATGGGGTTTGCGCCTGCTGCAACGTTCTTCAGGCCTTCTGAGACAATTGCCTGAGCAAGCACAGTCGCAGTGGTGGTGCCGTCGCCTGTCACGTCATTGGTCTTAGATGCGACTTCTCTACAGAGTTGAGCTCCCATATTTTCATATGGATCCTCTAGTTCAATTTCCTTAGCCACGGTTACGCCGTCTTTAGTGATAGTAGGAGACCCGAATTTTCGCTCGAGGACAACATTTCTTCCTCGCGGGCCGAGAGTTACCTTTACAGCAGAGGCTACCTTGTCTACGCCCCTCTCCAGGGCTCGTCTGGCTTCCTCACTGAAAGCGAGCTGTTTAGCGCCCATTCTATGTATACCCCCTCTTCAACAATGGTTGGATTACTTAATTGCAAGAATGTCACTCTGGCGGAGGATCATATACTCTTCACCGTCGATTTTTATCTCGGTTCCGCCGTACTTGGCAAAGATCACCTTGTCGCCGGGTTTAACATCCATTGGAGCTCTTTCACCACTATCCAGCAGCTTCCCCGGACCGACTGCGATGACTTCACCCTCCTGAGGCCGCTCCTTGGCAGTATCAGGCAATACGATTCCGCCCTTAGTGCGTTCTTCTTCAGTACTGGGTTTAACCACTACTCGATCTTCTAACGGCTTTACCACTCACTATACCTCCTTTAGGTGGAAATTTAGCACTCACCAAAGGAGAGTGCTAACAATCTGACTTAATATTACTAAACCTGGTTTAGGGTTGTCAATAGGCTGATTCGCAAATTCTTCAAAAATCGCAGATCTCTTCCTTTTTCTCCATGTCATGACCCCTATTGACTATCATCCATCGGACCAGCTTGCCAGTGCTTCCAGGACGTGCAACAATTCCTCTTCACTGGACACGGGTATGCCTGTTTTTAGGTCGTCCAGTTCTCCGGGAGGCAGGTCGGATGCTTTGATCCTTGTTGCGCTTTTGGGCCTGCAACGATTGTCCGGAGTTCCATAGAACACTGTAACCCAGCCGTCCTTTTCCCCTATATGCATGGTTTTGAGACATGGCGGTGACATCCCTTGTCTCTTTTGAAACAAGACTACTTGGTT
>DUVA01000211.1 GCA_012841305.1 Bacillota bacterium
AAAATAGCACACGCTTTCCAAGAGCGTGTGCGAAAATCGAGCACCCTGGCGAGACGTGTGTTCGAAAACCTTACAGCAAGCTCGGTTAGGGTGATAGAATTTCTTTCACGCTCAGATTTGCTTGACAAACCGTGTTCGAAAATCGAACACCTCTGGGAGGGCAAGGAGTGTACGACGAGTGTAATTGGTGTTGACAGCTTTTTTCATAAGGTTTTCATAAGATTTTCAGAAGGTTTTCAGAAGGTATTGAGTTGTCAATGTACCGATGCTATCATAGAATAAATTCATAACCTACACTGAGATACCGACGATGAAGAGGAGGAGTAAGCCGGCGAAAGAGCAAGAAGCGAGCTCTGACCGGTGAGAGAGAGCCTCGGTGGCCTGGCTGAAGTTCGCCTCGGAGTTGCCTGTTGAAGCCTGTGCCAGGGATTTTGAGCCTTGTTGTTAAGGATGTGCAGGTGGTAGGCAGCGCCGGTGTTCCCACCGTTATATGGGAAACTCATCGGGATCCGGCAACGCGGGAGCGAATGTATCGGGTGCCAACGCATCGGAATCCAAGGCATCGGGCCCTAGTGCATTAAGGGCAGCGCATAAGGATCCAATATGCTGAGATCGAATGTATCCCGATCTAGTATGATCCCTGTGGGGTGGAGTGGGCATTTGTGCCAAGCGGAGTGGTACCGCGGGAGGATAGCGCCTTTCGTCTCTTATGACTGAAAGGCTTATTTATTTCTTGGAAGCTTTGCAGAGGAAGAGCTGTTGGACTCGAAAGCGCAAAGAGTCATGCAATAGGAGGCAGAAGAGAGGAGAATTCGCATGATATGGAGTCCCGAGTATGAGTGTATGTCCAGGGAGAGGCTTGAGGAGCTGCAGATCAAGCGGCTACAGACCACATTGCGAAGAGTCCGGGATCGCGTCCCTTTCTACAGGGATCGCCTGCATGCGGCAGGAATAAAACCGGAGGACATTCGGTCCCTTACCGACTTGAGGCGTATTCCTTTTACAACGAAAGAAGACCTGCGAGCGAACTACCCCTTCGGGTTATTCGCCGTCCCTGTTGACGAAGTCATGCGGATACACGCGTCCTCAGGCACCACCGGAAAAATGACTGTGGTGGGCTATACCAAGGGCGACATCAGCGTATGGGCTGAAGTGATGGCCCGAGCACTTGCCTCAACCGGAGTGACTGCCAAGGACTTGATCCATATTGCCTATGGCTACGGGCTATTCACCGGGGGGCTGGGCGTCCACTACGGAGGTGAACTCCTTGGCGCTACAGTCGTTCCTGTCTCAGGCGGGAATACAAAGAGGCAATTGCAGATTATGCGCGATTTCGGCACGACTGTCCTTGCGTGCACCCCTTCATACGCCTTGTATATGGCTGAAGCTGCGAAGGATGAAGGAGTCGATATTGACAGTCTCCAGCTTCGAGTCGGCATCCTCGGGGCTGAGCCTTGGTCTGAGAATATGCGCCACGAAATCGAAGAGAAGCTGGGGATCGAGGCATATGACATCTACGGCATGTCCGAAATCATAGGCCCCGGAGTCGCAATTGAGTGCCCCGAACACGAGGGGCTTCACGTGTTTGAAGACCACTTCCTTGTGGAAGTCATCCATCCGGATACAGGCGAATCCCTGCCGCCCGGCTCAAAAGGAGAGCTTGTGTTTACATCCCTGACCAAAGAGGCGTTCCCTATTATCCGTTACCGGACTCGTGACATAAGCATCCTCAACTACGGTCCATGTGCGTGTGGACGAACCCATGCCAGAATGCATCGAGTCCTGGGACGCACCGATGACATGCTGGTGGTTCGCGGAGTCAATGTGTTCCCGTCCCAGATTGAAAGTGCGCTACTGGACATCAGCGGAACAGAACCTCATTACTTGATCGTCGCAGACCGTCGCAACAACCTGGATGAACTCGAGATATGGGTGGAAGTCTCCGATGAGCTGTTCTCAGACCAGGTGAAGCGATTGGAGGATCTGGGTAAGAGGATTAAAAGTTCTATCGAAGGCACGTTGGGTATTTCTGTCCGTGTGAAGTTGGTGGAGCCGAGGACTATACCGAGGAGTGAAGGGAAGGCCAAGCGTGTGGTGGATCGGCGGGAGGTTTATCCTGAAGGATAGCTGCGGTCAAGAGCCGGTGCGCATGAAGTGAACGGGACTGAGAATGGGAATGCGGTAGAGAACC
>DUVA01000212.1 GCA_012841305.1 Bacillota bacterium
CCGGCATCTGCCCTCCTGGAGGTGCTGGACCCTGAGCAGAACGTGGCATTCAGCGACCATTACATTGAGGTTCCATACGACCTCTCTGATGTAATGTTTATTACAACTGCTAATCTTCTCTATTCGATCCCCGGACCTCTATTAGATAGGATGGAAACTATTACTATACCGGGATATACGGAAGAAGAGAAGATTAATATCGGCAAGGGGTTTTTGACGCCGAAGCAGAAGAAAGAAAACGGACTCGATGAACATCATGTCACCATTACTGACCAGGCCCTGAAGGCAGTAATTCGCAACTACACGCGTGAGGCAGGTGTAAGAGGGCTTGAACGCGGTATTTCTTCGATTTTGCGGAAGATCGCCAGGAAGGTAGTTACTGAGAATCTGCAAGACTTTGAGATTACGGTGGACGAGGCAGATGTCTCTGAATACCTGGGGGTCTCGAAGTATAGGTACGGGGTTGCGGAGTCGCAAGACAGAGTAGGTGTGGCCACAGGCCTTGCAGTTACTGAGGCAGGCGGAGACATACTGGCGATAGAGGTTTCAGTGATGAAAGGCACCGGAAAGCTGACGCTCACAGGCAAGCTTGGCGATGTCATGAAAGAGTCGGCGCAAGCAGCCTTTACCTATATTCGGTCACGCGCCGGCGACCTCAACATAAATCCCGAGTTCTATCAGAATTACGATGTCCACGTCCATGTGCCTGAAGGCGCGATTCCTAAAGACGGGCCTTCTGCAGGCACAGCAATGGCAATCGCTCTGGCCTCCGCTCTTACGAGGCGTGCGGTCAGGTGTGATGTGGCGATGACCGGCGAGATCACCCTCCGTGGACGGGTCTTGGCAGTGGGCGGCGTGAAAGAGAAGGTTCTGGCAGCACATAGAGCGGGTATATTCAGCATCATTCTCCCGGACGAGAACAGGAGAGACGTGGAGGAGATTCCGGCAAACGTCCTTGATAATATGGAGATGGTATTCGTTGACCATATGGACGAAGTGCTGGAGTTTGCGCTGAGAAAGGAAACAGATGACTATGATGAGCCGGCCACAAAGGACATCCCGGAAATCCCTGCTGTAACGCCTGACGACGGTACAGCAATAGGAAATGAGTTATATTGCGGGTAGAATAGACAATATGAATAGACCCGGATGAAGAAAGCCATCTTCTGCAAAAGGTGGCTTTCTCTTATTGAATCTCATTTAAAGCAGGACTTTTCGAAGGTCAATAGAATAGCAGACCGTAGGTGACGCAAGATACAGACGAGGTGGTGTTTTGATGAATAAGAAAAAGGTTTTGATTATGGGGGCTGCAGGCCGGGATTTTCACAACTTCAACACATTCTTCCGGGATAATGACAACTACCAAGTAGTTGCGTTTACCGCGACGCAGATACCGAATATCGAAGGCAGGCAGTATCCTCCGGGGCTTGCAGGACGCAACTACCCTGATGGTATCCCCATCTACTCTGAGGAGGAGCTTCCTTCTCTTATTGAGAAAGAAGGCATAGACCGGGTAGTATTTGCATACAGCGACGTGTATTACATGGACATTATGCATAAGGCATCACTGGTCCTTTCAAAAGGTGCAGACTTTTGGCTTATGGGGCCGGACAGCACCATGATTAGATCAAGTGTGCCTGTGATTGCGGTTACAGCAGTTAGAACAGGCGTCGGGAAGAGCCAGACTACCAGGAAGATAACGCAGATCTTGAAAGATCGTGGAAAGAAAGTCGTAGTGATTCGTCATCCGATGCCGTACGGCGACCTGATGAAGCAGAAGGTGCAGCGCTTTGAGACCTTGGAGGACTTGGACAAGCACGAGACCACTATTGAAGAGCGGGAGGAGTACGAACCTCATATTGTCCGGGGATTCGTGGTTTATGCAGGTGTAGATTATGGCGCTATACTCGAGGAAGCGGAAAAAGAGGCTGATATCATACTCTGGGACGGAGGCAATAATGACCTACCGTTCTACTATCCGGACCTTCTGATCACCTTGGCTGACCCACACAGACCCGGGCACGAGGCTATGTTCTACCCCGGCGAAGCCAACGCGCGAATGGCAGACGTGGTCGTCCTAAACAAGGTGGATACAGCTCGCCCCGAGGATGTTGATAAGGTAGAGCAATCTGTCAAATCACTCAATCCAGGGGCCAAGATTATCCGCGCAGCCTCTCCCTTGACTTTGGAAAACCCTGAGGATGTAAAGGGTAAGCGAGTCCTTGTAGTGGAAGACGGGCCCACGCTGACTCACGGGGGAATGACCTATGGGGCAGGGGTTATTGCAGCGAGACAGCATGGTGCAGCTGAACTTGTCGACCCTCGTCCTTATGCTGTAGGCTCCATCAAGGCGACCCTCCAGAAGTATCCAGGACTCGAACCGCTTGTTCCAGCAATGGGCTACGGTAAGGAGCAAATGACAGAGCTGGAGAAGACCATAGATGCCACTCCTTGCGATGTCGTGATTATCGGAACACCGATAGACCTTCGTCGTGTAATTACCATAAATAAACCTGCTCTTCGTGTCAGCTATGAAATCGAGGAGATTACAAAACCTAATCTGGAGGATGTAATTTTTGACCGCTTTAGAGGTATCCTGTTCTAAATAGATCGCCATAAGTGATGGCTGGCTCTGGAAAATGTACGTACCGTGTGGGGTCGCCGGTGTTGCACTCATCGGCCTCAGAAAACGTACGTCCCTTGCGGGGCCACCCAAGACCTCGGAAAACCAGCGAATACTAATGGATCCGTACTTAGGTTCTGAAAAAGAGTAAAGGTGAATTGCAGATTATTGACCTGAGGGGCAACGATTGTTGCCCCCTTTTGGATCCTAAGAGACTTATTGGACTACCGTCCGAATGCTGTCCAACATATAATAATGCGATATCACACTTACGTCCGGTGGAATACCGCTGACGTAAAGACGCAGCCTCAAGGAGGTTTATGCATGAGTACAAGTGAATTTTTGTCCATAATCGCCGAAGAAGAGGCTTCCTTAGCCAGCATATTGTCGGCTGAGGCAGTTAAGGCAGGTGAGACAGCGCGTTGGATTACGCTAATCTCCGACGATGACCTTGCACAGCTGCCACCTGGCGAGATAGTCCGAAACATTGTCGACGTACAGAAGTCCGTAAGTTGTGTCCTTAGTTCCGCGGCTGACAAAGAAATAGCGATTGCAGCGAAAACATGCGCGCTTCTGGGAGGGAAGTGTGCGCCCATTAGCTGGCAGGTTATTCGCTGTGACAGGTGTTGCCCCTGTCCGACGGAAAAATGCCCCAGCACAGGAGATGTGGTCATAAACGGGGATTTTGAGGACATCGGGCCTGACCCGGCGAACCCGATGCTTGTAGGATGGACTGCAATTAACGCCAGACCTCGTATGCGTGACGGGCAGCCGGTGTCTACGTTCTTTTCCGGGAACGTTGTTGCCGTTCTTGGCTCGCCGAATGTCAGCGCCAATGCATCGATTTCTCAGACTGTGCCTGTGAATGGTGGATGCCCTTACCAACTTACGTTTGCAGGGTCGGGGAATCCTTCAGGCCCAATAGTCACAGTGCAGGTGGAGTTTCACAGCAACGGCGTCATTTCAGCGTTTACCAAACGCATTACGACGCTGGGTTCAGGATACCACACTTTTGTATATATGTTGGATGTCCCGGAAGGCGCGACTTCAGCGACAATTACGTTTTCAAAGACATTATCAGGGGAGATATTTATTGACCTTGTGACATTCAGCTCGCAATAGGACTGCAAATTACCGAATAAACTCGATCAAAAGATGAGTCAGCCGGGTAAATGAGGAGGGGGCATAAGAAATGCCCCCTTAAGACTTGGTCATTGTCGCCGTACTGCGGGTATTGCCTGACGATAATAGGGAAGACAGGGTCTGGTAGGATAACATTCAACCAGGTTTCTGACGGCAACGGCAGTCACTCTTATGAGAAATGTCGCTGTGACCATAACATCAAAAACCTGGCATTTGGCGCCACCCCGTGATGTTGTGACAATTGTCGTCTTTTGCTCGGTGTGAATGACTTCATTTTGAACATGCATTCCCGGACGAACCCCTTCAATGTGGGCAGATGTCATGAATGGAATTTCGAGACACGTATGGCGAACCAGTCCGTCACAGGATGCGTAAACAATGTCCACCTGAAACACGCCTTCTTTTACAACCTTGTTTTCAAATATTGTGTCAGTGGGGCCGACTATCTCTACCTGAACCGCAATGATTTTCTTTGCCGGTAAACCACATACTGGGACCGGGTATGCCGCTCTTTTTACGGTCTGGACTTCTGCTTCTCCTATCAATGTCATCACTTTTACCGGTTCACACTGGGTATTCGGTGCGCATCGAAATAGCGGTTTTATGACAATGTGTCGATTTGCTTGATTCATAGAGGCCAACTCCTTGTACCTCAAGTCGGATTATTCTATGCTTTAAGCACGAACTGTGTGTCCAAGGATCCCCTTGCTTCATATCATGGACTAGACTGCGCTCACAAGAAGTGCAGTCGAGAGGACACATATAGGGAGGTTTGACTCAGAATGCCAAGTAACGAACTGATTGCAAGAATCCTAAGCATAGTCGCAGACGAGCAGGGGTTCCTTGCGTCTATTCTGTCTGCGGAAGCAGATAAAGCGGCTGCGTCTGCTGCTATTATCACGGGCCTCACGTTCCCCGAAGACGAGGACCCCAACGTTCTTTTGAACAAAGCCTTGGCTATAGAAGATGCCATTGTCGGGGTAGTCGGGGCAGTAGCGTGCAAGGAAATTGCAATTGCTGCGAAAGTCGCTGCAGTGCTTGGAAATACAG
>DUVA01000213.1 GCA_012841305.1 Bacillota bacterium
CGTGTTCGAAAATCGAACACTCAGGCGTCAAAAGACCGTCGCCACGCCTGAAAAGTCTCAAAAACCTCTAAACGTGTTCGAAAACCGGACACCTGTATCGCCGCGCGTGATCGAAAATCGAACACTGACACCGCAATTTCCCGAAAAACTTCAGAAGGTGGTCGAAAATCGACCACCGTTACTGAGAATGTGCGCTTTTTTCGTAAGCGTCAAATAGCCCCCACCCACTGTAGGAAAAACGTGTCTGACGCGAGACGGTGAGGACTTGTGGCAACCGTCTCGTGACCCCCACTCACTGTACGAAAGGCCTGCATGACGCGATACGGTGAAGACTTACGGAAACCTCCTCACGCCTCCAGGAGGATCCTGTCGTCAGACAGCCTCTCACCCCTGGCATCATGGAAGCGCTCAAGAAGATCGGACACAGTCATTTCTGACCTCTCAGGATCGCTCACGTCTAAGGCAATCTCGCCTTCGTGCATCATTATCGTCCTTGTTCCCACTGCAAGAGCCAGGCGAAGATTGTGAGTAACCATGAGAACAGAAAGGCTGCCCCGCCTGACAATATCATTGGTAAGCTCCTGAATCTCCTGGGCAGTCCTGGGATCGAGGGCTGCGGTATGCTCATCAAGAAGCAACAGCTTCGGCTGGGAAAGTGTAGCCATGAGCAAAGCCAGGGCCTGCCTTTGACCGCCGGATAAGAGCTTCACAGGTTCTTGGAGCCTATCTTCCAAGCCAAGGCCGAGAGAAGCCAGCTTCTCCCTGAAGTAGTCCTTGTCCTTTGCCGAAACCCCTTTGGATAACCCACGGCGCATGCCTCGCTTGAAAGCCATGGCCATGTTCTCTTCGATAGACATAGATCCCGCTGTTCCCTGCATAGGATCTTGGAATACCCTACCCAGAACCAAAGCACGCCTGTGCTCAGGTAAATGAGTGACATCTTCACCGTCGATTGTTACCTGGCCGCTGTCAACCGGAAAAACGCCGGCAATTACGTTAAGAAGCGTAGACTTGCCTGCCCCGTTACTACCGATGACTGTCACAAAGTCGTTAGGCTGAAGGCTTAAGGAAACGTCTTTAAGAGCCATCCTCCCGTTGCCTGTGCCTGATTGGAATTTCTTACACAGAGATTTCAGTTCCAGCATTCCTTACAGCCTTCCTCCTTTCAATACCAATACCCCGCTTGATGGACTTCCCTGATAAGGCTGCTATTACTAGCAATGCGGTGACAAGCTTCAGATCCGTAGGGGCAAAACCAAGGCGGAGAGCAAGAAACACGGCAAGCCGGTAGACCACTGAACCTGTGATTGCTCCCAAGGTCCCCATGCCAACGGATCTCGGAGGGATAATAGCCTCGCCGATGATTACTGACGCCAATCCTGCAACAACAGTGCCAATACCCATGCCGATATCTGCAAACCCTTGATACTGGGCGACAAGCGCACCTGACAACGCAACCAGCGCGTTAGCAATGCCGATACCTATGATTTTCATTGAGTCCGTATTCACTCCGAGACTCCTAATCATCGACTCATTATCACCGATGGCCCTAAGCGCAAGCCCAAACTCAGTTCTGAGGAAAACGTCCACCATGAACTTGACAACCACAACTACTATGCAAAACAGAAGGAAGGCGGAAATCGTCGGAGGGATCCCCTTCTCCTGTAGCACCGTAAGAACCGTACCTGTCCTCAATAGAGGTACATTTGCTCTGCCCATGACCCTCAGATTCACAGAATACAAGGCAGTCATGGTAAGAATTCCCGCCAGCAGGTTGGAGATTCTTAGCTTAGTGTTAAGTATGCCTGTTGCTGCCCCGGCAAAGAATCCTGCAACCGGCGCGAGGAGGGTTCCTACCAGAGGATGTATCCCTCCAATCAGCAACCTTGCAGCGATGGCAGCGCCCATAGGGAAACTTCCGTCTACTGTTAAGTCAGGGAAATCCAGCACCCGGGAACTCAGATATACCCCTACTGCCATAACTGCATATACCAGGCCTTGCTCCAAGACCCTGAATACCGCCCCCAGAGCCAAATTCACCTTATCACCTCATAAGCATCGTCAATCAAGTCCTGCGGGATCTCGGCGCCCATCTTGTCTGCTGCTGCCAAGTTCAGAGCGATTTGCATATCCTCAAGATACTCTATGGGAATATCTTTAGGCTCTCTTTCTCCTTTGAGAATCTTAGCAGCTATATCAGCAGTCTGCATCCCGAGAACATGATAGTCTATCCCTATAGTCGCAAGAGCGCCTCGTCTGACACCGTCAACTTCACCGACGATTACCGGGATCTTGAAATCCTCTCCTACCTTAATGACTGACTCGAGTGCAGATACAACCGTATTGTCCGTAGGCACGTAGACTGCGTCCACCCTGCCTACCAGTGATTGAGCAGCTTCATATACACCGCTGGAAGAGCTCACAGTGACTTCAATAAGCTGCAATCCGAGAATCCTTGCGGCTTCACGAGCAACATCCACTTGCACAAGGGAGTTGGTCTCACCTGCGTTATATATTACTCCTACATGCTCTGCCTCGGGGAATATCCGTTTCAAGAGTTCCAGTTGCTTCCTTACAGGAGTAAGATCAGATGTGCCTGTAACATTGGTCCCCGGCCTCTCTATTGAATCCGCTAACCCTGCAGCGACCGGGTCTGTCACAGCCGTTATCATAATGGGGATATCTTGAGTGGCTTTAGCTGCTGCCTGAGCTGTAGGCGTAGCAATCGCCAGGATCATGTCTACGTTCTCAGAGACGAATTTGCCGGCGATAGACTGGGCAATAGCCATGTCCCCTTGGGCGTTCTGTATCGAGAATTCTGTATTCTTTCCTTCTTCAAAGCCTAACTCAGCCAGACGCTGAATAAATCCATTCCTGGACGCGTCCAACGCCGGATGCTCTACAATCTGCATAATGCCTATTCTAATAACATCGGGTTTCTTGTTGAATCTGGGTAAAGCAAATGCCAAAACTGCAATTACCGCTGCGACTCCTACCATAATAAACACCTGGTTCATCCCTGATTTCCTGGATGCCATTTGAATCCCTCCAATAAATGTAAAGTAATGGTCTGGTGCAATAATCCCCGATATAGTCTGGTTCAGTCATGGCATCCATCCCCCCCGTCCTGACTCAGCCACCCGTTCCAAGAGGAGCTTTCTTTGCACACTTTCAGAACGAGTGATGTTTCAGAGCTTCGTATTCCAGGTATCTGCCGTAGTGTCTGAGTAAGAAATGTATAGAGCTCATCATTGGAGCTAAAAACTGCTTCCACCATGACATCATGTGCGCCTGCGCAGACAACCACATATCTGACTTGTGGCGCTCCGGCGAGTTGAGCTACGACTCTGTCAGGTGAATCCCCTTCAACATCAAGGCCGATTATGGCGACAAAGTTCATGCCTGCTTTAAACGGATCGACAACTGCCTTGATTTCAATGACGCCTTCTTCGATGAGACGCGCGACTCGCTTTCTTACAGTGCCTTCCGCTACTCCCAATTCCTGCGCAATGAAGGTAAAAGGAGTTCTGCCGTCATTCTTCAGGTATGAGAGAATAGCCATATCCAGTTGCTTCAATACAGGGGAACCGTTCACGAATTTCGCTCCAATGCACAATAATATTTACGAATATCGTAATGTCTTGCCTATACATGTGCGCATACCGCAATATAGCATTCTAAATTCGACGAATAATGCAATTATCCTTCTTAATGAGAAAATCTTTTTTGAGGACGCAAGAAAGTCACATGGAACGGGGAGTCCTCCGCCTCAGGAATCTCCGCCGTGTAGTTGAAGAAGGCCCGATTTCCATAGTATCTTGGAGAGTGTCCATAAGGAACTTGTATGAGAAAATCACGATGATACCGGAACACCCATACAGGATGGCTGCTCCCCAAAAGGAACTGGCTACTCCGAAAACGCTACCTAGATACCCTCCGAGCAGTGGCCCGAGAACTGACCCTGCTGAAGACATGAAGTTCATGACCCCAAAGACAGTGCCACGGACTTCCGGCGCGACTGCCTGAGCCACAAGGACATTGATTGCCACAGACATGGCTACGCTGGGAGCGCCTGAGATGAACCTGAAAAGGCCCAGGCTGTATACAGACTGGGAAAAGCCTTGCAGCATCACAAAGACCACAAGAAAGAGCAGACTGTCCCTGAGCATGGCTACGTAGTTGCCTCTCCAGTATCGACCTACAAGCGGGGCGGAAATTGCGGTGGCTACCCCAAACAGTGTTGCAATTGCGCTTGTGGCAAGTGCTGCATTGGCAGGGGAAAGCTCCTTGATTAACAGAGGCAAAGTAGGCCGGATACAAGCCGTGCCTGCCTGCATAATAACTAGAACACCAAATAAGACCTGCAAAATAGGCAGCGAGACAGCCTCTTTCATACCTCTGATAATACCGGTTCGCTCTGTCTTCTGGATTGTCTTCTCTTGCACGATAAAGACAGCTATCAACGTAGCTATCGCAGGCATCGCCGCGCACGCCACATAAGTGCCGCTAAGTCCAAATGCAGACACAAATCCTGCACCCAGAATCGGGCCTGCAATTGTGCCAATTGCCATGGTCGTTTGTAACAAGCCCATAGCAACGCCGAGATCCTCGTTAGGTGTGGTAGTGGCAACCAGCATGGTTGCAGCAGGGATATATCCTGCAAGCCCCCCGGTAAGAGCCTTAAGCCATAGAATCTGTATATGGTTCGTAGCAAAACCCATAAGGCCATACGCTATCGCAAGGACCGTGCCTGCACGAATCAGCATCGGACGCTTACCATATCTGTCTGATAAAGAACCCCACACAGGCGCCATTATGGCTGAAGCCAGCGCAGCAACGGAGAAAACCGCGCCTGACCAAAACGAGGCATTACCCGATGTCCCAAGCTCTGAAAGAAGAATAGGCAAGAAAGACACAACAATCATGTCTCCCGCTTGGATAAGGGCACAACCTATACATAAAGCAAGTAAATTGCGGCGGTATTTCACACTGCCACTCCTTGTTGAACATCTTATTCTTGTAGTCCCAAAGGGAAATTATGTCTTTCGATGGGGTCTCGTAAGGCCTGCTTAGCACAGCCTACACAATATCATAACATACCTATCCTACTAAAACAGGCTGTATTTAAGCAAGCCTTGTAGTTAAGGAAATTATGGTTAGGTTATGCCGGATACGGCAAGGATTCCAATTTGTTTCTCGCCACACCGTAGATACTCATGTATTCAGCTGCTGAACGGTTCCATGAGAAGTCATGGCGCATAGTGTTCTCTACCAGAGCCAGCCATCTCCTCCTGTCTTGGTAGACAGAAATTCCACGTCTCACTGCATCATTAAGCGCATCAGCTGAATACTCAGCGAACGTAAATCCATTTCCCCTTTGTCTGTCAGGTTCATAATTAGTGACAGTGTCTGCAAGCCCGCCTGTGCTCCTCACAACAGGAACCGTACCATAGCGCATACTTATGAGCTGCCCTAATCCACAGGGTTCAAAGCGGCTTGGCATGAGAAACATATCGCACCCCGCATAAATGCGCTGGGCTAAAGCAACGTTGAAGCCGATTTCAACTGCTATTTTGTTTGGGTAGTCCTCATGAAAAGAACGGAATAGCTCCTCATAATACGGGTCTCCTGTTCCGAGAAGCACAAATTGGATATCTTGTCCGATAATATCAGGAATGATCTCAGCAATGAGATCCAGGCCTTTCTGGTCTACAAGTCTGGACACAACTCCGATAAGAGGCATGTCTCCGGGGGGTAAATTCATCTCGCGCTGGAGAGCATACTTATTCTCTTTCTTATCCTCGAAGTTGCCTAAGCCGTAATTACGGTAGATCCGAGCATCTGTTTCCGGGTTGAATTCATGGTAATTCAAACCATTGAGAATGCCATATACATCCTGTGCTCTGGACCTTAAGATTCCATCCATGAGTTGGCCGTACACAGGTGTTTGGATTTCCTTGGCATAGGTCTTACTTACTGTGTTTATCACATCTGCATACACAATTCCTGCTTTCATGAAACTCACGTTCCCGTAAAACTCAATACTCTCAGGCGTGAAGTATTCATCTCCTAAACCAATCAGGGAAAGCACCTCTCGAGGGTAATTCCCTTGATACTTTAGGTTATGGATCGTAAATAAACTGGCAATTCCCTGGTATACCGGATCTTGAGAGTATTTCTCACGGAGGAGGAGAGGCACAAGGCCTGTCTGCCAGTCATTGCAGTGTATCACATGAGGCGCCCACCCTAAGTGCCTAATCATCTCCAGGATTGCCTTGGAGAAAAACGCAAATCGTTCAGCCTCATCAAAATACATGTACATGTTATCCCTGTCGAAGTAATGATAGTTATCAATGAAATAGACAGGCACAAGCCTCTCTATCCCATCGAGTCTTGCCCTTATCACGCCTTCCCGCAGAATTGCGGTGGCTTTTCTCTGGCCTACCTGCACCGGGAAATCGCCTAATGTCTTGTAGTCGGTGATTCCCCGGTACTTGGGCATAACCACCCGCACATCATTTCCCATTGTCGCCAGGGCTTTCGGGAGCGAGCCTGCTACATCTGCAAGTCCTCCCGTCTTCGCGAACGGCGCGACTACTGGAGAGGCAATCAGTATTCTGTAGGTTTCATCAAGTTGTTGGACATTCATTGCATAGATACCCCTTTTTGTTCCTCCAGGCCCAAAGCGCAACTACCGTGACATTGCTCAGCCCTCTGCGTGTCCCGGCATACTCTCACGCAAGGCAGCTGCAGCTACCTCTGGGGCTGTCGGATTTATGTAGTACCCCGTGCCCAGTTCGAACCCTGCGATAGTCGCAAGGCGCGGAAGCAACTCGAGATGCCAATGATAGTATGCGCCAAAATCTCCTTTCCATGGGGCGGTATGCCACACAATATTATATGGAACGTCATCAAATGCCAGTTCGAATGTGCGAACTACCTGGTGAAGCATTGTAGCAAGATCAGCCAGTTCGTCCCGGGATATCTCTTCAAAAGCCTCGTTGTGGCGTTTTGGGACAATCCAGGTTTCATAAGGGAACTTGGACGCGTACGGGCAAAATGCCAGGAAGTGTTCGGATTCTTCAAGCACCCGCTCCCTTCCCTCAATCTCCTCCTCTACAGTCTGACAGTACAGGCACTTTCCTGTCCTGTCCTTATGCTGCCTGGCATGGTCTAGTTCCACCTGAATTTCCCTGGGAACTATCGGAACAGCGATTAGTTGACAATGTGAATGTGAAAGCGAGGCGCCTCCTTGACGCCCCCAATTTTTGAAAGCCTGCAGATATTTTAGCCTGTCATCTTCTCTGAGGGCACGGAAACGAGTGACTATGGCAGTAAGTATGTCCTCCATCTGATCCTCGGAATGCTCTCCGAATGTGGAATCATGTTCAGGGGACTCCACAACAACCTCATGGATTCCTACTGCAGGGATACTGACATACAGTCCGTCTTGCCCGTCAGTATGGCTTTCTATGTCTACGGAACCCTCGTAATCTAAGGAAAAAGCGGGAAACTTATTAGGCACAACCCTTACTTGCCAGCCTTCCGCATTAGGCGCTTCAATCTTCCGGCCTAGGGCAAAGACCTCAGGAGGAGTCATATGTTCGCTTCCATAGCAAAATGGGCATGTGCCGGTTTTTTGCTCACCGTGGATAATTCTAAAGTCAGAAGGGCGTCTGCTTCTGGCAGAAGCAATTGCCACCCATGCTCCTGATGTAGGATCTCTTCTTAACTCGGATATCATGAAACCCCTCTTTTCAGTTCATTCTCTCTAGTCTATCTCCTGTCGAAATAAATGCTCTTGCCAGTAACTGACAAAGGAATGCCGATTACGATATCGGCATCAATGAGGCCCATCTTCCTGGCAAGCACTCCCACACGATACATAATCCTGTTATCGATATTGTGGATAGACGCAACCTTCACCGCAGAGCCTACAGCAATACCCATATCAACACTTCTCCAAACGCATACAGGCCCTCGAGACTCAGAGCCGTCATGCAAGCCCGGCAAGTCCACGCACTTATCATACCCGCACGCGCCACAGTTAAGACCACAAACCTCAGCATTCTTCAAGCCAATAAGCACACAAGCAGAACTTGCAGCAACATTCGCGCCATCGCGATCATAATTTATCTTGCCGGAAGTCTTCCCATATTCAACCATGCCTTCAGCAAGCTTGCGCAAGGCATCTCCCTCAACAACACCTGTCACTATGAAGTCTTTCCCAACCGCTTTAGGAGCAGTCCTTGCAGCGACACACATTAGATCCGCAACCATCCTTATTGCGTCTTTCACGAAAACCACCTCCAGCAAGAGTATTCCACGGAAAATCCGGAATTCCTCGGCGCGCTCGTGGATTCCTTAGGAGACAAAGGGATGAAAACTGCGTGTCTGTGCCATGCTATGATA
>DUVA01000214.1 GCA_012841305.1 Bacillota bacterium
CAAATAGCAAGCTACTCGAATAAGTCCGCTCGACTTGCATGTATTAGGCACGCCGCCAGCGTTCGTCCTGAGCCAGGATCAAACTCTCCAGATAAAATCTAAAGGGTGTAAACCCTAACTCTCGCTGTTTTGCACAAGCTTTCTTAAGCTCCAAAATCTACCTCAATCTCGCGCATGCTCTACTGTTTAGTTTTCAAGGAACAATCGACTTGAATTCCGGGGCTGCCCCCCGGCGCTTTATGATAATACCATGGAGCATTGAGTCTGTCAAGTACTTGCCGCTTTTCGCGCTTTTCGGGAATTACTTTTCGGCAGTTGATGAAAACTGAGGAAAGACGGGCGTGCGGGACTATTTCTTGCCGCGATCAGGCAGAATCTCCACCTCACCGTCGAGACAAAATACAAGCACACGCTGGCCTGAACTTGTACAGACATCAGAATGGAGGGCAACAATCTCTCTGCCTGTTATCCCCCGCACCATAGAACTTAGTAACATACGAGAATTCTCCACAAGGCAGGCGCGAAACTGTTTAATGAGTTCCTTCCCTTCAGGCGTTGTGGCTAAATGGATCTCGGCAGGAGTTAAGACTCCTCGTTCCCTGACTACTATCATATCAGAGACAACGAAGGTCCTAATCTCTTCAGGTCCACGCCCGATGTGTTCCTTCTCAAACTTCAGGATAGCCTGGCTAATCTCAGCTTCAATTTGTCCTTTAGTCTTTATCACCTGCTGCTGCCTCCCCTGTAGAAATTCTCTCTGCAACGGGAGATTCCTTCTGTCACCTAGTCGTAAGACAGGTACCCGGGAAGGCCAAAGATATCCTGTCATATAGTCTTATGCCTTATCTCCTTTTAGAAGGTGCAGCTTATCCAAATCAAAGTAGACGCCTGCTACATCTCCTACTTCAAAAGGCGGCCTGGCCTTAGGATTATACTCAATAGCCATCAGAGTCAATCCGCCAGGCAAAGCCAGGTCATACTCAACCACTGAACCCAGGTAAGTACGGGACGTAACTTCTCCGTGCACGAATCCGTTATCCGGAGGTATGAGCTTCAGTTCCTCAGGACGCACCACAGCCAGATGAGTCTCGCCCGGGTTGTACGAAACCTTAGGAATTGTCATCTGTCGTCCGAAGATCGTAACACTTGTTTCTTCTTCCCCTGACTCCACAATTGAAACAGGGACAAAATTGACTTTCCCCACAAAATCCGCAACAAAACGAGTTGACGGCTTTGCGTATATGTCTTCCGGTGTTCCCACTTGCTCAATTTGCCCATCCCGCATGACTACGACCCTATCAGAAATACTCATTGCTTCGTTCTGGTCATGGGTCACATAAACAGCGGTAATGGATAGACTCTTCTGGATGCGACGGATTTCCCCTCGCATTTGCTCTCTCAGTTTCGCGTCAAGGTTAGACAAAGGCTCATCAAATAACAGCACTCTGGGTTCAACCACCAGGGCACGGGCAAGAGCCACTCTCTGTTGTTGCCCGCCTGAGAGCTGATTCGGGGATCTATCTCCGAGCCCGCTGAGGCCTACGAGTTCCATTATGCGCTCAACTTTCTGCCTGGCGTCAGACCTCGCTATGTCTCTGAAGCGTAAACCGTAACCTATGTTCTCCCTTACCGTCATATGGGGAAACAGCGCATAGCTTTGAAATACCATAGCCGTATTTCTCAAGTTCGGAGGGATATTTGTTACGTCCCGCCCTCCGATGAACACCTTCCCTGATGTAGGCGCCTCAAATCCTGCCACCATCCTGAGGGCGGTCGTCTTGCCGCAGCCTGACGGTCCAAGCAATGTCACCAGCTCTCCGGGTTGAATCGACAGAGTAACATCATTGACTGCTACAACATCTCTTCCGCTACCGGCAAACACCTTGACTAGTCTGTCCAAGACCACACTGGCATGTTCAATTGGCATAATAACAGAATTCCCTCCTAATTCCCAACCCTTACACGCGTCACGGGCTCGCCAAGGAAAACACGCATCAGGCCGAATATGACAACTACTATTATGATGAGGAAAAGCGATAACACACTTGCAGCTCCAAGACGCATTATCTCTGTCTGGGCATAGATTAGCGATGTAAGGTGGTTCCACCTTGCAGATACCAAGAAAATGACAGCGCTCACCGCAGTCATGCTTCGCACGAAGGAATACGAGAGGCCGGCAATAAGTGCAGGTCTCACTAACGGCATGGTAATACAGCGGAACGTGTACGATGTATCCGCTCCCAGATTCGTTGAAGCCTCCTCAATGGACGGGTCTATCTGGATCAAGGATGCGACTCCTGCCTCTATAGCCACAGGCATCTCTCTAAATATGAAGCAAAGGACAATAATCGCAGCTGTTCCTGTCAACAACAATGGAGGCTGGTTGAAGGCCAGAATATAGCCTATGCCTACTACAGTCCCGGGAACCGCAAAAGCAAGCATTGATGTAAAGCCAAGGATGTTTTTGCCGGGAAAACGGGTCCTTACAAGAAGGAAAGCGATTACCATACCCAGCAGTCCGGTTATAGGCGTCGCCCACGCAGAAAGCACCAGAGTGGATCTTACGCTGTCCTTGCCTACATCCCATGCATATTTAAAGTGGTCCAAGGTGAAAGACCAGTTGATGCCCCACAGCTTCACAAAGGCGCCGGCAATCACTGTTATATAGAAGAGGAGTATGATACCTGATACAACTCCGCAAACAGCGAGCAAGGCACCTTTTGTGGCCTTTGAAGGCCCTATGATTCTGTAACTTGTAGGCTTTCCGGTCACCGTAACATACGATTTCCTGCTCACCCAATAGCGCTCAATCACAAATGCCAGCATAGCCGGGATCAAGAGAAGAATTGCGACAGCGGATCCCCTTGGCATGTTGTACAATCCTGTAAACTGGAAATATGCCTGAACTGACAGCACATCGAATTTCCCTGAGATCACAACCGGATTTGCAAAATCTGCGAGCGATGTAACGAACACCAGAAGCCAACTGCTGGCGATCCCGGGAACACACAAAGGCACTGTAACAGTCCAGAAAACCTTGGCTTTTGACGCGCCCAGGTTTAAGGCGCCTTCCTCAAGATCGGGGTTTATCGCCTGCAGGACACCGTCAAGAACCATGAATGCTATAGGGAACATACCCATGGTCTGGACGAGCACAAGCCCTTTCAATCCGTATATGTCAAAGTTCTTTAGCCCAAGAAGCTGTTTCGTAATGATGCCGTTCCGTCCAAGCAGAAGAATAACAGACAAGCAAAACATAAAAGGAGGTGAAATTATCGGGAGTTGCGCCATGAGACGGAAAAACTTCTTCCATGGAATATCGCCACGATTGAGGGCATAAGCGAAAGTAAAACCCACTATGGTTCCGAGAGTCGCTACAATAACCCCTAATACAACGCTATTGACAAATGTCTGCCTCAGCCACCACTGAGATAGGAGATACCTATATGTGTCCAGGCTAAATTCCCCATCAGGCTTAAGGCTGACCCGTATAACTTGGAATATCGGATATATCACAAAGACAATAAGCAGTGCGGAAACCAGCAATATGGTAGCCAGTAACATCGGATTCCGGCATACCATTGCTAATTCGTGTTTAGCTTCGATCCACCTATTGAATCTCTTTGACTGATTCTCCTCCATAAGTCGCCGGCCTTATACGTGCTCTCACAAGGCGCGTTTAGGCCACTCCTTTCCTAGGAATTAGTCGAGATTAGAAAGCTGAAATGGCTGTTCTACGTCGAGATTCGGGGCGCAGGGAAAAGCGCTGCGCTCTTCCCTGCGTCAGTTGGTAACACTGGCCCGTCCAGTCCTTTATTACTTGTTACCTGCGATAGATTTCGTTCTGCCAACGCTCTATGAGATGATCTTTGTTGTCAGCAGCCCAAACGTCGTCCTGATCGATCGTATTTACCTGCGATATAGGGATAGCGCCCTTCATAAGCGGCACGTCCACGAAAGGCACAACACACTCGGCAGCATAGATTTTCGCTGCACGCTCAGTCAAGGCCCAGTCCACAAGCTTCTTGGCAAGCTCGGGATTTGGACCGCCTTTTACCAGCGATATTGAAGCGACTTCAAAGCCTGTGCCTTCTGACGGGAAGGTCACGACAAGCGGATACCCTTCACTGATCAATTTTACTTGGTCATGTGCATAGCCTATACCTACAGGAGTCTCACCTATGGCAGCATTCTTGCCTGGGGCGGAACCTGACTTCGTGTACTGAGAAATATTCTTGTGAAGATCCCTTAAGTATTCAAAGGCTTTCTCCTCTCCCCATAGTTGCACAACAGTTGCTATCACGTTATACGCTGTGCCTGATGAGGCAGGGTTAGCCATTTGGATGTGCCCTTCAAACTCCGGCTTCAGTGCATCAGCCCAGGATGTCGGCGCCTCAACACCAAGTTCCTCCAACCTATTAATATTGGAGACAAAACACAAAGCGCCTGCATATATTCCTGTCCAATACCCGTCCGGATCCTTAAACTTGTCAGGGATATTCTTAGCGTTGGGCGATACGTAAGGGATAGTAAGGTCCTTAAGTTTCGCTTCTATATGGCCGAGGCCCACACCTCCATACCATATGTCAACCTGAGGGTTCTTCCTCTCAGCTTCCATCCTTGCCACTGCTTCGCCTGTGGAAAGACGAACCCATTCCACCTTAACCCCGGTGTCTTTTTCATATGCTTCAAATACTGCTCGAGCCAGCGGCTCGTCAAGGGTAGTGTACGCAAGAATCTTGCCTTGAGCTGCAAACGAAGCGACTGTTAGGGACAACATAAGTACACTTGCGACCAAGAAGATAAATACTGTTCTCCACCGTTTCATCTAGCATCATACCTCCCATAGTAGAGTCTTTAGATAAGTGATACGCCTGTCAGCTGATGTCCGTATCCACGCGATCCGGGACCATCCTGCGTTCTGAGGTACGCTCATGCCTCACCTCCCGACATCTCCGACACGATGCATGGGAAACTGAATAATCTTACCGGAATCAACAGCCTTTCTGGGCAGTCTATCTTCATCCGGACCGGAGTCGTTGCCATGGCCTTGCGAGGACTCATACTCATCGATTTGTACCAAGCCTACCGCTACAAGCCGGTAGATGTATGCATATATTCGAAAGATGTCCTTACCCATGAGCCTGCTGATTTCATGAATGCTCCTTGTTCCGTCCACATAGGAAAGGGCTTCTTTCTCTTCATTATCCAGCAGGTATTCCAGGGTATCGTTGGGATCAAGCAGATCGCCGATCCTATCGTTCCATCTTGGCGACAGTGGTATTGAGTCAGGACTGTGGATTACATGTTTAAAAACGACCATATCGTTTACTTGGCGTGCGCCTTCAAGTATTAGTGCAGGCCAGTCCGTATTAACGGTAATCCTCGTCGGAACAAGGCCCGGACTGAATTTGAACATACCTTCACGCCACCTGAAAAACTCATACAACGCGTTCTGCCCGCTCATATCCTGGAATGCAGCGTCAACAACTTCACCGTCTTGGAAGTATACAACCCCCACCTCTCCAAGCTTCTCAAGCACCAATCCACCGGTGCGTCTTCCTGTTCTGGCCAGAGATAGGACGGCAGGCAACCCAAACAGATGTAAGTCTCCTTCAAAACTCATAGCGCGCCGCGCCACACTGCTCAAAAACCGTCTGAGACCGACTCGCATCCCTTCCAGTGTAATCGCAAGGAACCCGATTTCATCTGAGCTTTGCACATTGATGGGAGTATCCAGATCCCCTTTGGACAGTAGACGGGCATGGTCTACAAGGTTTCTGATGGGAGTCAGTATTGCCCTGGATAGCAAGCTTGCCATGAGAAGGCCCAAACCGCAGGATGCTATGGCTATGCCTATAACGGACATGCGCGCTGAAGCTATCGCACGATAGAATCCATTAAGAGAACACACTACCCGCACATGTCCCCAAGTGCGTGAATAGGCGATTATCGGAGACATGACTTCAACAACCTTGCCTGTTAAGTTGTCAGGAGACTCTTTTGTGCGGTCATTGTCTTGCCAAACCGCATCTACCCTCGGTACGCCTTCTTCATCCAGAACTTCAATGAGGACTATATCCTCATTAGAGTCTACAATGTCTGCAAGGACAGGTTTCAGAGATGAGTAGTTGTCCATGATCACCGGTTCAATACTGTAATCAGCAATCATTCCTGCTATGAGGTTACCGGATTCCTTTACCTGTTGTTTGTATTCATGGGCAGTTCGCTTCAGCGTAACATAGGACATGCCGGAGACGACTACGAGGATCACCAGGAAAATCGCGCTGCTGATTTTGAAGTATATCGGGAACCTGAAACGCCGGTTCACCTTATTCACCTCCTGCGTCACCCGTGGCGGATATCCACTCGTCCAGTAAATAATCCTTGTTGACAGCAGCCCATGTCACGTCATATTCGATAACGTTTACCTTGCTAAAAGCGACTGCACCCAGGGGTATTGTAGCTAACCTATTTGTCGGCAGCCTGAATTCCCCCATAGCTGCATATAGGTTTTGGCCTTCAGCGCTCAGCATAAAGTCTACAAATCTTTTTGCCTCGTCCAGCTTTTTCGTACCCCTAACGATAGCAATACCGCCGATTTCAAATCCTGTACCTTCTTTCGGAAAAACGAGATCAATATCGTAGCCCTGTTGCCGGAATGCAAGGACATCATGAGAGAACAGGATTCCTACTGCTATTTGACCAAGCCCTACCAGCTTGCCGGGCATAGCCCCGCTCCCCGGATAGTCCAAAATGTTCGAGTCCAAGGCTTTCAGATACAGAAGCGCCTGATCCTTACCCATTATCTGCGCGAGAGTCGCCAATATGGTATAACCTGTACCTGATGACACAGGGTTTGCCATGCTTATCTCGCCACGAAGCTTAGGAGACAAAAGATCATCCCAACATGTCGGGGTGGAAAGTCCAAGCTCTTTAAGACGCTTAGGACTCACGGCAAAGCCAATACTGCCTAAGTAAACCCCGGTCCAACATCCATCCTTGTCCATATGATCTCGGGCGATATTTGCCCGCTCCGGGGATATGTACTTCTCGAACAATCCCTCTCTGGCGCCTATCACATAGGCGTCAGCAGGCCCGCCAAAAACAACATCTATAGTAGTATCGACAGCGTTGTCCCGCTGGAACTTCAGGAAGCTGAGCATTACTCCTGTCGATTGCCTTACAACCTCAACCTTTATTCCGGTTCGGTTTTCAAATGCTCGCGCATAGACCATAGCCTCAGGTTCCATGAGCGCAGTACGCACCACCAGGGAGCGCTGGCTTGTCCGTGCGACATGCTGCCCGGAACAGGATGCCAGTATCAAAAGGGCAATGCATATCCGGGAAATCCGGGATATTCTTTTCAAGTGTTGAATATTCTTCATACGCAAGTCTCTCGTCTCCCCATTGACGCTGACGCTGAGGATCTCGAAGCTCACTACCGATGTTCTACAGTCCGATTAGCCCCATGAACTCTCCGGCCTGAGGCGAATAACGGCTATCCATTCATCCTCCCGAGGATCAATATCAAGTGTCAGTCCGGAAAGAGGCATACCTATCAGACACTCCAACCGGTAACGAAGCACTGATTTCAGGCCTTCCATTTCTTTGACCCACAGCTGCTTAATGAGGACTCTACCCTCATGTGTGGAGGCAAGTTGTCTTTCTGCAGGGCTAAGCATACCTCTGGCTCTTACAACAGCTATGTCTTTGACAAGATACACTCTTATGTATCTTGAAGACCTCCCCATATACTCTTGCTCGAAATGCTGGATCGCGTCTGCGATAGACATCTCTTGGGCGCTTTCTCCGCAGTGCTCATGTTTATTCACATTGTCCGGGGCGATTGAGCCTTCAACCATTTCCGGCGTTCCTCCTTCCTGTCCGGCAACCCATGATTCAGCAGGACACGATGGGACAAAATAATAAGCCACCGCAAAAGACACTCTCATAAGAGGATCTCCCACGGTGGCATACCCTTCAGCTTGCCTTCGCCGATTCTGCTCGGCGACTGCTTTCTGACTTGTCTTCCACCCGACTACCGGCGCTTCGCGCCTAGTTTACGATACTTATGAAATCTTAATTTTAAGTTTAACACGTATCGGTAAGTGTGTCAATAAATACCTTCAGCCTTTGGGCGACTGCCGGATCACGTCTGGGATCCTTGTAGACAGTCCCATGAGGCCAGGATGCAGCCTGCTTGGCTCCAAAGAGAACCCTTACATCCTCTGCGAATGTCTCTTCAGTCGACTCGAACCAGGCTCTGGAATTGATATCACCGTCAGCGCTCCATAAAGGAATACCGCGGATGCTCATATACTCCTCCCATCCCTTTGGGTTTTCTTCGTACGTAGACCCCAGGAAAGTCATATGAACGTGATGCCCAAGCTCATGCGCGATAGTGAAAGCTATCTGGTGTTCCATGACTGTGCAGTTGACAGGCGGGGCGCCCAGGAGCATGTAGCCTTCGGATCCAAGCCCGCTAATTTCCCCCATGGAAAATGGCAGAATGTAGACTTTATAATCATGAAAGACCTTAGCAGGAAGCGTAATCCCCTCCAGCGCGTCCACTACCTCTTCTACTCTTGGCAGCTTACCGAGCTCAGGTTCGTAGAGAGGGGTTCCGTCTGTAAGCTTATTTATGTTTGTATCGTCCACAAAGGATGGGTCCAAGTGAGAAGCCAGTATGTTCTTTCGGACATCTTGCGCCTTGTATAGCACATGCAGCCAACCGGTAGCATCTGTATCGTATACGTGAAAACCTAATGCAGGATGCGTATAACTGGGATTGTCCTGTAATCTCCTGATCTCCTGTTCTAAAAACCGAACCTCTCCCCTTAGTCTCATGGCAACCCTCAACCCGGATAGCCGGTTCAGTTTTCCATCATTCTCTCGCACAATGCGAGTCACGTAGCTTAAGTCTCTCTCGAACCATGGGATAAAGCCATCCGCGTCGCCGATCTCCATGTCAGGTGAAGGATTGTACCCGCTAGCTGAGATCCGGTCAATGATGCCATAAACCGGCTTCGATCCGCCGAAATAGACAAAAGTTGTGATAACCAGAACCGTTAACATAAGCTTGAGCTTTAGAAATCCATGGCAATAAACAGTCCCTCCGGTAGGATCCCGCCTCGGAATCACCTATCGTCCCCTCCCATAAAGCTTCGCATATGTGCAGCTCACCAGCCTTAACTATGAAGGATAACACAGATGAGCACATTATGTAAACTATAGCCTCAGTCATCAGACGCATTCCCTCTGATTCGCCTACCTCCTGCAGCGCCTTCTGCCCCCCATCCTCTGAGCTGTCAAGCTAATCCATCAGGTACTATATTCTGCAGCCAGACGGCTCTTTCGACATGAGAGTTGCTGAGATGACAAGACTCCTGTGCACTTGACAATTATGGGAAACTTGGGTATTATGTGCAGCGTGACTGGGCTTTTGTAAGAAGTGCGTTCCAAAGAGTAATGTGGGGAGGATCCTTGATCCATGATGGTAGAACCTCGACTGTCTATGCTTGATCTCATAACATGTTTGTCAAATGTAATTGACCTTGTTAGCCCGACAGTCGTCAACCACCATTCACGCGTAGCTTACATCTCTCTCAAGCTGGGAGAAGAACTCGGGTTACCCCAACCTAAACAAGCTCAACTTGCGATTGCAGGATTACTCCACGATATTGGCGCTTTATCGCTTGAGGAACGCCTGGAATCCTTGAAATTTGATTTCAGTGATTCCCCGAGGCATCCCGAAAGAGGGTACTATTTTCTAAAGGTATTCGACCCCCTCGCACATGTAGCTGAACACATTAGGCATCATCACACGCCATGGAACTACGGAGAAGGCATAACAAATAATGGCGAAGCAATCCCCTTCTCCAGTCATATCCTGAATTTGGCTGACCGTGTTGCAGTCCTCATAGACCGTAGCAAGCCTATTCTCAGTCAGGCTGCGGATATTCGAAAAAAGATTGAAGACCGCTCAGGAAGCCTATTTGTTCCTGAGATAGTAAACGCATTCTGTGATCTTAGCACCAGGGAATACTTCTGGTTTGATCTGGCTTCTCCGGCTACGTCAATAGCTATGGTTGTGTCTGAATCCTTATCGCCTCAAAGTGTTGAGCTCTCTGTGACAGAGCTCATTGGTTTAGGCAACTTGATCCGCCGCATTATTGACTTTCGTGCTCCGTTCACAGCAAGTCATTCCCTTAGAGTAGCTTCTACAGCCGAGGCTCTGGCCGGAATCGCAAGGTTTTCCAAACTGGAGCAAAACATGATCAAAGTTGCCGGATACATCCATGACCTTGGGAAGCTGGCAGTGCCCGGTGAAATCCTCGGAAAGCCCGGGAAGCTGAATGAATCTGAGTTTAATGTTGTGAAAAGCCATACATTCCACAGTTACCGGGCCTTGGAGCCGCTATATGAGCTTCACACAATCAATCAATGGGCATCATTTCATCATGAACGTATGGACGGGCAAGGCTATCCATTTAGATATAAAGGAGCTGACCTACCTCTTGGTTCTCGGATCATGAGTGTGGCAGACACGTTTTCCGCTCTTACAGAAGACCGTCCTTACCGTCCCAGCATGCGATGTGAAAATGCAGTGCAAATTGTGCGAAATATGGCTCGTGAGGGAGCGTTAGACCCGGATATTGTCAGTATACTTGCACAGAATGCAGAAGAGATCTATGACATTTGCATGACTACAGGTGTATCTGCCATGGAAGATTATGAGCAGCTGACTACTTGATTTGATCCGACAATACACCTCGAGTGCTCCTTGGTTATTGTGCGCATTATCGATTACCTCCTGGCAGATACTAATTGCCGAGGAGGTGATTTTGTGGACGATCAGATGTCCCCAAATGACCGGTCCGGCGATGTAGATGTAGGTGGCAGTCTAGGAGATCGTGACCGAAACGGAAGAACAAGAGGCGGACGAGTTAACACCAGTGCATGGCTGATCGGGGCGCTACTCGTGGTAGTCGCGGTATTTGCCGGGCTTCGCTTCGCAAGAGTCCCGGCACCACCAAGTCCCGCTCCAACTAGGCCTGCGCCGACAGTTCCTGCTCCCAGTCCTACTCCTGCGCCCACAACTCCCGCGCCGACCACTACAGATCTCGACCGTAGCATAACAAAGGTCGAGGATGCTGTAACTAGGAAGGACTGGAGTGCTGCAACCAGAGAGCTATCGGTGCTTCGCACTGCCTGGGAAGGCCTTCGTGGCCGGATAACCAGCCAAGACACAATGAAAGACACCTCGATGTTTGAAGCATCACTGAAGAAGCTCGAAGGGAATATCAGAGAAAAGAATGAAGCAGGAGCAAAAGATGACATCAAGGAACTGAAAACCATCGCAAAGAAATTCAAGTTGGCACCGACCGGCGGTCCGACTTCCGGCTGACGAAACATACAAAGGGGGAAGAAGGCTTCCCCCTACTTAATTATCCCTTAATTACACCAATAGGACGCATACGCGCAACCCTAAGAGAAATGCCTGCTTCATGACAAACCTGCACTACCTGGTTGACGTCTTTATAGGCTTCCGGCGCCTCTTCAGCCAACACTCCGCGGCTGGCAGCTTTAACAATAATCCCTTTGTCCCTCAACTCAGACTGCATGGCTGTTCCGCTCACAGCTTTCCTGGCTGCAGTTCTACTAAGGAGTCTTCCTGCTCCATGACACGTGGAACCGAATGTCTCGTGTAGTGCCTTCTCTGTCCCCACAAGAAGATATGAGGCTCGGCCCATATCTCCCGGAACCAACACCGGTTGTCCGATATCGCTGTATTTTTTCGGGATGTCCGGGTGATCAGGGGGAAATGCTCTGGTGGCTCCTTTTCTATGCACACAAACGCGAAGAGTCGCATCGTTTACTACGTGCTCTTCGACCTTGGCGATGTTATGAGCTACATCGTAGATAAGCTCCATACCAAGATCCTCGGGACGTCGTCGGAATACCTTTCCAAAGGCCTGGCGTGTCCGATGCATGATCACTTGCCTGTTAGCCCAAGCATAATTGGCTGCCGCAGCCATAGCTGCAAAATAATCTTGCCCTTCCTGGGAGGCAAACGGAGCACAAGCTAATTGCCTATCGGGAATGTCAATGTTGTATTTCCTGACTGCGCGCTCCATAACCCTCAAATAATCCGTGCACACCTGATGGCCTAATCCCCTGGAACCCGAATGAATCATGACAACGACTTGGCCTTTGGAGAGTCTCAGCCTCTCCGCTACATTTTTCGCAAATATCTCTTCAATGACCTGGATTTCAAGGAAATGATTGCCTGAACCCAGAGTTCCCAGTTGCGGCAGGCCTCGCGTACATGCTCTGTCGCTGACCTTATCTGCCCTGGCCTCTTTCATGCAACCTCGTTCCTCAGTCATGTCCGGATCCTCTTGCCAACCATAGCCTTTCTCTACAGCCCAGCCGGCACCCTTCTCCAGAACTTGTCGGATTTCATCCTTTTCCAGCTTGACAGCGCCTTTGGAGCCTACTCCTGATGGAATATCTCTGAAAAGCTGACTTACTAATTTCTCGAGCTGAGGGCGGACCTCTTCTTCCTGAAGGTCGGTTCTAAGGAGTCTGACTCCGCAATTAATGTCAAAGCCTACCCCTCCCGGAGATATCACGCCGTCATCAAGGCGGGTCGCGCCTACCCCGCCAATGGCAAAGCCATATCCCCAGTGAATATCCGGCATAGCAAGAGATGCGCCTACTATTCCCGGAAGATGTGCAGCGTTTGCCACTTGTTCAGGAGCTTGATCCTCACGTATAACGTCAAGATCATCCTCGTCCACGTAGATCAGGCCCGGCACCCTCATACCGGGTTTATACGTTTCGGGGATTCTCCATCTGAACCTATCGACTCTCTCAAGAGGGCCTTTCCATGTATTGCTCATAGTACGACACCCCCTAATGTCCGTCAGGCGTAGTGAGCCGGTAAGATGCACTGCTAGGATACTTACTGAATGAAAGGTTGGTTACAGAAGTATAAGAAGGAATAAGTTCGAGGCGCTTAGCTTCTCTATATGTCCAGTATTACTTGAGCATACCATTGGGCTTCAGGGTCCAGGTCCCATCCCGACTCATCCAGACGTTCCACCTTGAGCATATGGTAGGTGACTCCTTTGATTTCCAGAACCAGTTCATGTGTTTCAGGTTGGAACTTCTCTCCGCTGATTACCGCGGATGCGGAATACCCGCCGGAATCAGCGGAGACATTCTCAGGCTCTTGAATCTTTATGCTTTGAATCCCGCCCGGTAAGAAACCTTCTGAGTAGATTTGAAATAGCAGCTCTGACAACCACGCTACCATGAGACTCTCCGGATCATAGCCCTCAACTTCTATATGTCTCTCTTCCGTATGAGAAACTTGAGAGTCAGGAGACAAAATCAGCCGGATCATCCCTACAGCCATAGCAGCGAAGAGCTCCTCCGGAGTCTTACCGAATCCACGAAGGCCTACATCTGCAGTGTGCTCCAGCACCTCGTATCTGGGATGCATGTCTGCCTTATCCGCCATCTCTGGTCACAACCTGTGCTATTGAAACCACCTGGTCTCCCGGCTCAAGCCTCATCACTCGTACACCCTGTGCCGCCCTGCCTTGTTGAGGGATGTCAGCCACATCCATTCTGATGATAATCCCCTCAGCGGAGATACACATAAGCTCATCATCGCCGTCAAGGACTTTGACAGCTACTGCCAAGCCGCTTTTGTCTGTGAGCCCAATAGTCCTGACGCCTTTCCTGGCCCGAGAATAGGTGCGGTATTGATCCAAAGGAGTTCTCTTTCCAAAACCATTTTCAGTCACAACCAGGAAGTCACGATCTTCTTTGACTACATCCATGCCTATGACTGTATCTCCCTTTGCAAGGTCAATTCCTCTGACCCCTCTGGTATTGCGACCCATTGAGCGGACATCTCGTTCATTAAACCTGAGAGCTTTACCTTGGGCTGTGGCAATTATTACGTCCTGATTTCCGGTAGTAGGCTTTACGCTGACCAGGTCGTCGTCGGGGTCCAGGCGAATTGCAACAAGTCCGCCTTTCCTCTTGGTATCGAAGTCAGGCAGAGCCGTCTTCTTTACCACCCCGTGTCTGGTACCCATGAGAAGGCATCTATCAGGCGCAAATGTCCGGATAGGTATGACTGCCCTGATGGTTTCGTCTGGCATCAGGGGTATCAGGTTCACAATTGCAGTACCTCTGGCTTGACGGCTTGCTTCCGGAACCTCATAGGCTTTTAGCGAATATACTCTTCCTTTATCTGTAAAGAAGAGGATGTAATTGAGGGTTGTCGCAATGAACAAGTGCTCAACAAAGTCCTCTTCCTTTGTGTTCATGCCGGTAATACCTCGGCCCCCGCGCCTTTGACTTCTGTAGGTATTCAAAGGCAGCCTTTTGATATACCCTTGGTGAGTCAAGGTCACCGCAATATCCTCTTCAGCTATCAAGTCTTCAACGTCGAATTCTGAACTTCCAACTGTAATCTTGGTCCTTCTGTCATCAGCGAATTCTTCTTTGATTTCCAGTAATTCGTCTTTGATGATGCGAAGCACTTTTCGCTCATCGGCAAGGATGCTTTTGAGTTTCTCGATTAGTTTCACAACGTCTCTGAGTTCGTCTTCGACTTTTTTTCGCTCGAGGCCGGTTAGTCTCTGGAGTCTCATATCAAGAATAGCCTGAGCTTGTTTCTGTGAAAGGTTGAAATTCTTCATCAGGCCTTCCCTGGCAATATCCGGTGTCCGGGATGCCCGAATCAGACTAATAACCGCATCTAAGTTGTCTAAAGCTATCTTAAGGCCTTCGAGGATATGCGCTCTTTCCTCAGCTTTATTGAGGTCGAATTTCGTTCGTCTTACTACAACCTCTTCCTGGTATTCGATGTAGTAATGAATCATGCTCTTCAGGTCAAGAATCCTGGGCTCTCCGTTCACAACAACTAACATGATCACTCCGAAGGTCGACTGCATCTGAGTGTGCCTGTAGAGTTGATTCAGTATGATATGAGGATTTGCGTCTCGCCTGATATCAATGACGATTCGCATACCTTCCCTGTCGCTTTCGTCCCTAAGGTCAGTAATACCGTCGATCTTCTTGTCACGGACCAATTCCGCGATATTCTCAATTAGCCTTGATTTGTTCACTTGATACGGAATCTCCGAAACCACGATGCGATTCTTTCCGCCGGAAAGCGTTTCGATTTGGGCGCGAGCTCGCATTCGGACGGAACCTCTACCTGTGGTATATGCATCCCGTATGCCTTCCCTTCCCACAATTAGCGCCCCGGTTGGGAAGTCAGGCCCCTTTATGACAGTCATTAAATCCTCGACTGTAGCATCTGGGTTGTCTATAAGCATAATAGTACCGTCAATGACTTCACCCAAGTTGTGAGGAGGGATGTTGGTCGCCATTCCCACGGCAATTCCTGAAGACCCGTTTACAAGGAGGTTTGGGAAACGACAAGGGAGCACTTCAGGCTCTTTCAGTGATTCATCGAAGTTGGGCATGAGATTCACTGTGTCTTTATCTATGTCAGCTAGGAGTTTCTGGGATATCTTAGCCATTCGAGCTTCGGTATACCGCATTGCGGCAGGGGGGTCCCCGTCAATTGAGCCAAAGTTCCCGTGTCCGTCTATCAGGATGTATCTTTGCGAGAAGTCTTGAGCCATCCTCACCAGAGCATCATAAATGGCAGCATCGCCGTGGGGGTGGTATTTACCCATAACCTCTCCAACGATGGTGGCAGACTTGCGGTGTGGTTTCTCTGAAGTAAGGCCTATCTCATTCATGGCATAAAGAATACGCCTGTGGATAGGCTTTAAGCCATCACGAACATCAGGAAGGGCTCTCCCTACTATTACGCTCATCGAGTACAACATGTACGAGCGCTTCATCTCGTCTTCCAGGTCAACTGGAATTACTTTGCCGTCTGTGAATTCAAGCAAAGACTATGACCTCCTCAAGGTCCTAAATATCAAGTTCGGTGATTTCTTTTGCATGTGCCTGGATGAATTCTCTCCGGGGTTCTACTTTGTCACCCATTAGCGTAGTGAATATGTCATCAGCTGCCATAGCGTCTTCAAGCGACACTTGTAGAATTGTTCTGCTCTCAGGGTTCATTGTAGTCTCCCAAAGCTGATCAGCGTTCATTTCTCCAAGGCCTTTGTATCTCTGAACATTGATATTCTGGCGTCCCGATTTTTCAAGAAGCCCACTAAGTTCATTATCGCTAAACGCGTACCATTCTTTTCTGCCTTGTCTAACCCGGTAAAGCGGAGGTTGAGCAATGTAAACATGGCCACCCTCCACCAACGGCTTCATATATCGATAGAAGAACGTAAGAAGCAAAGTCCTTATGTGGGCGCCGTCTACGTCAGCGTCAGTCATGGTTACTATTTTTCTGTAACGAAGCTTCTCTATGTCGAAATCCTCTCCAATGCCGGTTCCAAGGGCTGTAACCATTGCACGGATCTCGGCATTCCCCAGAATCTTGTCAAGCCTCGCCTTTTCCACGTTTATGATCTTTCCGCGTAAAGGCAGGATAGCTTGAAAGCGTCTGTCTCTCCCTTGTTTTGCGCTGCCTCCTGCTGAGTCCCCCTCGACAATGAACAGCTCACACAGTTCCGGCTCACGGAAAGAGCAATCTGCAAGCTTTCCGGGGAGTGCAGCCCCGTCCAGCGCACCTTTTCGACGAGTAAGTTCCTTGGCTTTTCTTGCAGCCAGCCTGGCGCGGGATGCTTGGATCCCTTTATCTACAATTGCCCTGGCAGCCTGGGGATTCTCCTCAAAAAAGTCAGTGAGTCCCTCAGAAACTACAGACTCAACTAAACCTCGCATATCCGTGTTACCCAGCTTAGTCTTGGTCTGGCCTTCAAATTGGGGAGAAACGAGCTTCACACTGATAACCGCAGTAAGGCCTTCTCTTACGTCATCACCTGTAAGATTCTCTTCATTTTCTTTAAGAAGCCCCGCCTTGCGAGCATAATCATTGATCGTACGTGTCAGGGCTGAACGGAAACCTGCAAGGTGGGTTCCGCCTTCAGTAGTATTAATGTAGTTGGCAAATGAGAAAGTATTATCAATGTACCCGTCATTGTATTGAAGGGATACTTCTACGCAAGAGTCATTGATCTCCTTAGAAATATAGAAGCTCTCTCTGTGGATAGGGTCTTTATTTCTGTTGAGGTGCTCAACGAAGGATACTATTCCACCTTCGTATAGGAATTCAACAGACTTGTCGTCTCTTTCATCAGTCAGACAGATCTTTATGCCTTTATTGAGAAAGGCGAGCTCCCTCAATCTATGTGCTAAAGTATCAAAATTGAATTCAGTTATCTCAAAAATCTTCTTATCCGGGAGGAACGTAATAGTAGTGCCTGTAGTATCAGAAGACCCGATAACTTCAAGGTCAGTCACAGGACGGCCTCGTTCATAACTCTGCCGGTATATTTGCCCATGAGAACGGACTTCAACTTCTAACCATTCTGATAGTGCGTTCACAACTGACACGCCTACACCGTGAAGGCCACCGGAGACTCTATAAGCTCCGCTGTCAAATTTACCCCCGGCATGGAGCACTGTTAAGACAACCTCAACTGCGGGCTTACCTGCGCTCGGATGGATGTCAACAGGTATCCCACGACCGTTGTCCACAACTCTCAAAGAGCCGTCCCCTCTGACAGTCACTTCAATCAGGTTGCAGTATTCGGCCATAGCTTCATCGATACTGTTATCTATGACTTCAAAAGCAAGCTGGTGTAGGCCACGCAGCCCTGTGCTTCCAATATACATACTCGGACGCTTTCTGACAGCTTCAAGCCCCTCCAGAACCTGGATCTTAGCCGCGTCATATGGAGTCTCAGGGGAAGGATGCTGCAACATGTTATCGGACACTACGCCCTCGTTATCTTTTGTCCCTCGGCTACCTGGAGTATTGCCCATGAAAACGCCGTCACCTCCGTATTTGTCAAGGCAAGTAACTTCTGGCGGGAAGTTGGCGACTTGCTTTCTTGCCGAAGACTACTTCAAAACACCGATATTAGTCACTCATTAAGACAATATCCTTTGTTCAGACTGGTAAGAACCGTGATGGAGTCCACCACGGTTCCTCAATTAACTGTACTTCTATAAAAAATTATAGCAAACATAGGTTCGTAGTCAACCCTACGTCTTGGCGATATTAGGGATATCAGAGGACATTCTAAAGGTCTATGAATTGTCCACGCTCATAGTATTTCCATAAATATGACTCTTCACGAATCAATGTTATTATACATCAGAATCTGTGTCAACGCTAAGGCTCATCTTCCCGAGTCTTTTGTGACGAAAGAAGGGATAGCCTGGTAACCTGTGTTTTGGTAACGCCTCCTTAGAGTTGAGACGGATATGGAAGACAAATAGACGGTATGCGGGGTTATGACAACGGATTTGGGTTTGCTCGTATCCACTGATGTTACCTTTCCTAGATTCCTCTGGAAGTCAAGAAACTCTTTATTCAGTTTTGATCTATCCATGGCTTCCATTGACATAATAGC
>DUVA01000215.1 GCA_012841305.1 Bacillota bacterium
AACCATGATTCCTATATGTTCAGCCCTTGTTAAGAAAGGAGTAGGCTTGGGCACAGTCATGGCGTTGATTATTGGCGGCGCAGGAGCCAGCATTCCGGAGTTGAGCCTACTGGCTGCTATTTTCAAGCGTAAACTATTCATAGCATACATTGTTACGATATTCGTGATTGCATCAATCATCGGATATTCCTTCAACTTCCTATTTGCCATATGACCTGAGGAAATGTGGACAATGATGCTTGGAGTGAAAGGTTCATGCATCTATACATGTTTCCGAAACTCAGAGTACCCTCGGGTCCTGGTAAGAATGCGACGGGACGCGCTGCGGACGGTCGCCGCTACAACGCCTGCTTCAGGGACGCGGAGGATGAAGACCAGTGCAACATAGCAGATAATCCCTGCTAACACCGGAATGAAAAGACGCGCCAGTTGCACGAGGACTGCGCTCCCGGGAATGTAGATTTCAAGTGCGCCATGGGTGAACCAAACCACAACTCCCATGATTCCCGAAGCAAGCAGCACGCGCCATAGCGAATCCAAAATAGCCTTGCCTCCTAAAGATACCGGAGACGGAGAACGTGCAGAAGCAAGTTTCTTTCTAAGGATCCATAGGAGCACCCCTGCCCCGAAAGCACTGGATAAGGTGTTGGCGAGGGCAAGGCCTCCTTGGGCCAACGGGCCCACAAGAATAAAGTTTAGCACAATGTTGATCCCGGCAGAGAAGATACTAACCATCATCGGAGAGGTGGTATCCTGCAAGGCATAAAAGGCTCGGTTTGTCATGTCACGCAAGGTGAAAAGGGCGACAGCAGGTGACAGGAATAGAAGGGCCCATGCAGTGGCTTGTGTAGCCTCACTGTCAAAAGCGCCTCGTTCAAAGACTATGCGAACCATGGGGGCGCGGAGTACTGCCATGCCCACGGCGGCAGGAACCAGCACAAAGCTTATCATCTTGATAGACTCAGAAAAGGCTTTGCTGTATCTTTGCCAGTCGTCCGCTGCGGAAAGACGTGATAGCGTAGGATACATCACTGTGATGATAGATGTGCCCACCACACCGGGGACAAGCCCCATCAGGCGAGTGGCATAGTTGAGAGCAGCCAGGCTTCCTTCTGCCAGGCCTGATACCAGCATACGATTTACCAATGTGGACGCCTGTCCTGCAAAAGTGGCGAGAAGCACAGGGCCTATCAATGCGCCCATACGTCGAAGGCCTGGGTCATTTGGATTCAGGATGGGACTCCAGCGGTATCCGGTCTTGGCAATGGCCGGCAACTTGAGAACGACTTGGGCTGCGATGGCAACCACCGTCCCTGCGCCGACAGCCCGAATCCCGAACCTGGGTCCCAAAACCAAAATAGACCCAATGATGATAATGTTATAAGCCAGGCTTGTTACAGCCGGAACTGCGAAATTGTCGTCAGCTTGAAGCATGCCTGTCAAAAGCCCGGATAAGGCCTGGAACAGAACCATGGGAAACATGATCCTTGTCATGGACACTGTAAGCGCATACACTTCTCCTTGGAATCCCGGGGCTACAAGGCGGGTTAACGGGTCTACAAAGAACTCGCCTATCGCGATGAAGGCCACAGCCAGGAGGACAGTGGCGTTTATGACTGAGCTTACCATCTTGTAGGCAGCATCACGTCCGTGCACCTGACGCACCTGGGAGAACACCGGTATGAATGTGCTTCCCAAAGCTGCCGACACTGCTGAGAAGATGACTACAGGGATAGTCTGTCCCATAAAATAGGCATCAGTGGCATATGTGGCGCCAAACACTGCAGCAAGAGATGCTTCCCTGGCAAACCCGAGAAACTTGCTGATTACAGAAAGAACGGCAACGATCCCCGCCGCTTTTAGGAGGCCTTCTTTAGCTGTCAATAGTTAATCTCCACCTGAAAACCGCCTGTCTTTCGCACTGACGCAAACCGTCCGTTCTTTGTCCGACGTTAGCCAGCTGATCTTTATGCCCACGCTGACCGTCTGTTGCGTGCATCTAGTGTCAGCCACCCAGCCCTGACGCCGGCTCTGACATCTCCGCCCTACGAGCTAAGGACTTGTCTATCATTCTAACGTTGTACAGGATAAGAAACGAGGCAGGGGTTTCAATACTAGAACTTACAGGGTGTCGTGATCGAACATGGCTCACGTGGTGAGCCACTCATGCGGATCTGAAGGCTTCCCTGTGAGCGACTTGAGCGACTTTTGATAGTGCCTGATTAAAATTCGAACATCTCTTAAATGTCACTAGACCCTTTTGATTCCTTCCAAATCAAAATAGACATTTCTGGCCCTGAACGGCGCGGGATTAGTGTATATCAATCTCACTTTCTCGAAATCACTCAGTCTCTTTGAATGATAGTAAGGTTTCTCAAAACAGAGTCTTTCATCTCTTAACCAGTCAGGAACCTCAATTCCATGAATCTGCAAGTAATAGTCTATTAGGGCTGATGCCTTCGTCAGGTACACTATCTCCTCTTCAGTGCATGAATCCGGGTCTACAGGTTCATTCCACAGACTATCAATGAACTTTGTATCTTTGTATGTCAAAAGCTCAAGTAGTTGGTTCAAGCTCGTATCTTCATCTGTGTACTCAAACAAGCCCTGCAAATAGCTATTCCCAATCATAGCCCAGATCCTTCCCTAAGTATTTAATAAAGGTCATCTGTCTTTCTCCTAATAACCTGAGAGGCACATAAGCTGAGACTATATCTATAAGCTCGTTCTTGGTTGTAACGTTCAAATCTTTACACAAGATATAAGCATCTATGAAATCTTTGGCCGGCTCAGGCCTTGCCGCCAGTATCTTCATGGCTAATAATTGCTGCGCCTTAGGTTTTAGGATCGCCAGATTTGAGTAAACTGCATAAGTCTCCTTATCTTCTTTTATAAGGTCTTTCAATGGTTCTTTGATTTCTTCATTAATCCAGTTATCCGCCAGATTAAAAGCGTACTTGGTAGTATTTAGTATGTTCTGCAGAAGTTTGGAATTAATGTCGCCAAATACACAATCTATGTCTTTAGTAGCGGGCCTGTTATCGTAAACCATAGCCATGACAGACCCGCCGTATACAGTTATATCAAGCTGCAGTTGGTTTTCTTCGAGTCTTTCATTCAGGTACTCGAATATTTTCAGTAGCTTGTTCTTATCCATTAATTTAACATCATTTGATTCGGCCATGTTAAGCCTCCGGATCATGACTCTTGTTCTTATCCTAATTATACCATATTGACTGGAGATCAACCTGCTGTTGCCGGGGTTTGCAGAACATGATTTGGTAGAAGGAGCTTTTGACACCCCAAAAAGTATTCTGTAATCCTCCGGAATCCCTAGCAAGCCAGGGCAATCATAGCCTGCAAGCCCTGAAAAGCAGTCAAGTAGTTGTCAGCGGAGAAAGCCACGGTTTTCGCATCAACTAGCTTGGAATATGGCATCCTGGCTGCATTTTCAGCCAAGCCGGAATCCTTGAACTCGATCTTGAAAGTAACAGGCGAACCCGGCAGCCAGGGCCTAGCCGAATCCAGCGACGCAAGAGCTTGCTCTGTTTCTTGTCTGATCAAGGCCTGCGCTCTCTCGGGAGGCAAGCATAAGGCGGATTGCCTGGTAATGGCGGTCTTAACAGCGGCAGTCCTAACGTGGGGAAGAAGCTCCTTGGCCTCCCGGCTCACAATGTCGTCTCCGCATACCAAGACCACAGGAACTCCGAAATACCCGGCCAACGCAGCGTTAATGCCGGTCTCTCCCACAATGATGTCATTCACCCAAACATTTGCTACGCGGGCACCGGATATGGTATGACTCAGCACGCCCGGAGCCCCCATTCGCGCGTGGTAGCCAACGAAAATGGCAGCCGCACAGTCTTCCCCGATACCTTGCATCATGGAAAGGGGTTTCGGGGACCCTGTGATTAACGTAGCAGCAGGGTTAAGTTTCTCAATAAGAAGGTTAGTCATAGGTCCATGAGAATCGTTGACAACCACCTCTGTGGCGCCTGCATTAAACGCGCCCTCAATAGCCGCATTGGCTTCGCCGGTCATAAGACTACGAGCACGCTCATAATCCATACCGTCAGACGAAGTGTGTGCCCCCGATGTAACCACGCCGGATATTCCTTCGATATCGCACGAAATGAAGATCTTCATCTAATCTCTCCCTTCGCTATCGTAGTGCGATATTCGACGTTGTCGCGTGGTCTCCTTTGTCCACCGGGGCAAATCGAGATGCTGCAACCCTTCGCCCTGTTACCGGGCTCTACGGAACATGATGGAGTAGGCCGGCTTCAGCCCATAACATCACATTTGTCAGAATGGAGAAGCTTGACACACGTTACAGGTTGCCGAATAGACGAAAAGACAGATCTCCGGCTTGCCCTAAGCGAAACATGTGTCTGGACAGTAAATCCAAGAATGGTGCTGAATGTAAGCAGGGAAACCATACTGACCTAAGTAGATCACCATGAGACCGTTGTTCTCTCCCACATTATGTTAACGCAGCCCGCCCGAATCGCAAAAACTGATCGCCGTCTTCGGCGAAACTGGCGGTTACTGGAGAAGTCCAACGGTCTCATGAACTCATACTTAGAGATACGATACCCTCCGTTCTTTACTGAGAAGCAGCGTCACTGAGAAGATTGCTATGGCAAACCCCAACTGGATCAGGATGCTCCCGTAGATAGGGCGCAGGATGTCGCCGGTGAACCTCGAAAGCCCTCCGATAGCGTCATTCGCCCGGATGAACCAGTATGACGGTAGGAACTTGGCGACAGCCAACACCTGTTTGCTCATGATTGACTGGGGTACAAATACTCCGCCCAAGAAACTCATGCCCAAGGCAATTACGTTCATCGCTCCCGCTTGCGCGCCATAGCTCTTCACGGAGCTGCCTACCAGAAAACCAATTCCTGCGCATACAACGGCAAAGGCTAAAGTATTGAGGGCATATAACCCCGTCAGCCCGGAGGAAAGCAAACTCTTGCCGTGCAAGATCAAACTGCCAAGCACAAGTATTCCCCAGCAACCTAAGGCGAACACTCCATGGCCTGCTGCAAGTTGCAACCTCATGCTTCTTTTCGGCAAAGGAGCGCATAGGTTGCGCATGTACAGATCCTTTTCATTAAACGCGATCATGATTGAGCTTACGCCTGTCATGATCATGGCGAGTAAAGCATAAGCGCAGTATGCATAGTAATAAGAATACGGCTGCCGATAACCACTGTTGGTGCTGCCTGACGATCTCATAGTGACCGGAGTATCAACAGTCAAGTCGGCCATGGCGGCTGCAACCAACCGCGCCTCGTCTTCTTCTCCGCTGTGCAGCCTGTGGAGCCTTACAGTGTTGAGAAACCTGTCAATGTTCATGTCCACATAGTAGCTGCTGGTGGAATCAGGCACGATTACCTTGCGGATAGCGCAATCTTCACCGGACATGAATGCATCTGAAAAGCCGGATGGAATGATAGCAATGTACTCCACCTTACGATAGAAGAGTGCATCCTGTAGTCTCTCCTCGTCATCCGGATACGACACGAGCCGGCCGGTGCCGGCCAGGTAATCGACTAAGCCTTGCGCAAGCTCAGCATCACCGTCCCTGTTAATCACAGCAACAGGGATTTTCGTCGGTTCAAAACTACTAATCGCAGTTTTCGGCGCTATGAAGGAGAAAAGCACCGCAAGCCCCATAAAGACACTAAGACTGATTGCCAACGATATGGCCGAACCACGCATAACCTTAAAATAGGCCTTAAATACTTGCATATCTCTCCCTCCTAAGCCGCATGAAACTTGCCATACACATCACAGCAGAAATCAGGCACAACATCCCGATGTTAATAGAGAAGCGCCTGTGGGTATCGAACACATAGAGGCTATAGAATGCATCTGATATCAGAGCCGCCGGGTTGACGTAAGAGAGGACCGGTACCTTACTGGCTATGATGTCTTTCACATCAACCCACATCAAACCCGCCAGGAAGCTCATGAGCATGCTCGCGCCAATGAGAATCCCTACCTTTGCAGCCTCGCTCCCCCGGATGACCGTACCGATGAAGTTACCGAATGAGACACCTGCGATACATCCTGCAAAACATGTAAGCAGTACGTAGCCTAGCTGATTCCCGAAGCTAATTCCTAGTACGAACGCCAGGTACGCAAGGAGAATCAGCACCTCGGCAAAACTGACTACAAGGGCTGCTACAGCATCAGCCAGCACCACCTGCAGCTTGTGTGTAGGCGCTACACTGCGCCGCGCTCCCTGGGCGGATAAATCAGCCTGAACGTCAACAGTGTTGCGCAAACCCCAAAACGCGCTGTACATGCAAGCCATCGCAATTAAGGCATAGAAGTAAGCAAGCATGGTATC
>DUVA01000216.1 GCA_012841305.1 Bacillota bacterium
AGCGAAGAGGCATACACACTCGTCTATCCGCCCCCTCACAATGAGAAATGGCTATTGCGGATGCTGCCTTGACACGAGCTTCCAACTTCTAGCTGGGTTCAATATCACTCGATATTCTCCAAAATTTCTTCTCAGACGTTTTCAATAAATCCCCAGGCAGGCGCATGACGAAGTCTCAAAGAATAATCCTTAACCGGGAAGGCAGACAGGGCCATAGGGAGGTTTCAACCTGCACTAAGCAGAATAATACCATATATCGTCTACGCCCAGAACATCTGTACCGCCATAGATGCAATCGGGCTCGGCTCCTGCTACGTGGGGACGGTTCTCAAATGCTTTCGACACCTGCGCGAACTGCTCGAGCTGCTGGCCCGCGCACTCCCCGTAGTTCTGCCGGCGATAGGATACCCACGTGAGCGTTCAGAGCCCCGCAGGAAACTAGAGATAGACGTAGTGGTCCATGATGAGGTCTATCACGAACTGGATGCCAAACAGCTGCTCGAAGCCTTTGATTTAAAATACGACGGCTTTTCACTGGAAGCTACAGAAGAGCGGAAGGCGATTCTGGAAGAAATCTGCAAAACTCTACACAGAGAAGAATTCGCAGTTGACTGCCGGGAAAGGCTTAGGGAAGCCGGATATATCAATGCAGCACAATATAGATTCTGCCTGCACTATCGCGCAGACAGGCTGCCCGATGGAAATGAGGACCTTGTACGTGCAACGGAAGAAGTAGGGTTCAATTGGTTCAGGCGCTAGAACTCACTCCCGGAGAAAGACGGCCTGCCATAAACTGAATTTTCCCGCGGATTCGGTATCGCCAAACGCATAAATTCATGAACAGCATCACTGTAAACGCCGCTGGTAAGCCCTGTACCGCCGCCCTAAACCACGTCATGGTTGATGACCGAACACTCGTGTTCCACGGTGCGCTAAGAGGCGAGAAAATCGAGAACATCAAGAAAAACCCTAACGTATCGTTTTTTGTCGTTGGTGCCGCAGAGGTAGTCGCTGACCGGTTCACAACCATCTACACGTCTGCTGTCGCACATGGCACGGCAGTGATTGTAGAGGATAGTGACGAGGACACTGCAGCGGCACCGGTCATTCCTGATTGCGCGGGTTAATGATCATATCAGTAGCCCCGCCGAGTGCCTTTATGAACACGCGATCACACATATGGAGTATGCACTTCATCTGACTGAAGTCATTGCAGCAAGCGTCATCGTGAGAAGACTTCGCGGCACACTTCGTTTAGTATGATTGATGGCCGGCAGGTATACTAGTCTACTCGTGTCTCAATGAATCGCTCAGCCTGTTCAGCTATGACCTTGCATTCCCTGGTAATCTCTCCGCTCTCACTGAGCAACGGCACCATGAGCAGCCTATTTAAGAATCCAACACAGCTCAAGGATTCCAGAAAGAGAATCCTGTGGTATTCATTGAGGTCAGCGATTTTCACTTGGGTCTTGGCGCCAAATAACAGTCTCCTGATTTTGAAAAGGAGAGATCTGGCATTTCTATCGGCCGCCTTATTGTAAGCCGAAGCCAATGCAGGCTCCAACTCCTCAAGAGTCGCAAGCAGATGTGCATCCAGCTTTGAGATTAGTCTGCGTTGCGTTGCGGATAAAGTATTGATTTCCCGTAGTGTATCAATTGCCGTTCTCATAGTCGCCGCAAGGTTCTCAGCCTGACTCAAGTTACTCTTGGCATTCTCCAAGTTCTGCCGTGCCTTTGAGGCAAACACAAATCCGCTTACAGCGAACACCGGCGCAAGTTGAATTCCCCCCAGCACTGCCAGACCGCCTGCAATTCCCTTGCCTCCGGCCGCCAAAGCGCCCCCACCGAGCCACGCCAAAGTAGCATTCTTGGCAGCGATACCTGACAGCGTTCTTCTGTTCATCACTGAAAGCCCTTGTTCAAAGTTTGAACAAGCAGGCATAATATATATGATTTCTCCTGCCTCATGGTAGACCCTTGGTGTAAAAGTCACGAGCATTGCACTTAACCATACTAAATTGAGTTAGAATAGAATAAGAACGCCAGGAGTAAACAGTGGAATACTATTTTATTTATGACCCCGTATCTCTGTTTTTCCAGTGATATTATGCTAATATTGAAAGAGCAGAGGGGGCTACGCTATGAAATATTACGAACAACTATTGGAAAAGGGTTGTTTCACTTGGCATGATGTGTGCGAGTTAGTTGGCAACAGATATAGTGCAAGCAATCTCATACAGGACTATCTAATCAAAGGTTATATCCAAAGGGTTAAGAGAAATCTCTATGTTGCCATCAATCTTGCCGATGGTGAACCTGCGGTCAACCGATATATTATAGCGAGCCATTTGACTGAAAGTGCCTACATATCCCACCATACGGCTTTGGAATATTACGGATGCACTAATCAGGTGTTTTATGATGTGTATGTATCCTCGGATACGAAGTTTACCACATTTGAATTCAACGGTTTAACCTACCGTTACCAAATGTCACGTATCAGGGATGGTATCGTAACAAAGCCAGACAGCACTCGTGTAACTGATCTGGAGCGCACCGTCATAGATAGTATCAACGATTTTGAGAAGATCGGAGGGTTAGAAGAACTGCTCCGAAGCCTTGAAGTAATTCCGTATGTAGATGAAAGAAAACTTCTTCAGTATCTCAACAGCTACAATAAACAATTCCTGTTTCAGAAAACAGGATATATCCTAGAGCATTTCAAGGATTCCCTAAAAATAACCCATGCGTTTTTCGAAGCTTGCGAAGCACAAATCTCAAAAAGCGTACGATACCTGTATCATAGCATAAGGAACGAAAATCCAATCTATAACAATAAGTGGAGACTGTTTGTGCCTGAACAACTTCTTGCCCTGACATCGGAAGGAAGTAACGCATTTGCCTGATTATGATAAGCGCAAACTTGGAAGACAAGCGCGGGAACTAGGGTTTGTCCGAGATACACTTGAAAAAGTATTTCGTTTAGCAGAAATACTGAAATATATGAACAACGACCCATTGTTGCATGAAAGCCTTGCTTTAAAAGGTGGAACAGCAATCAATATGACTATCTTCAACCTGCCGAGGTTATCTGTAGACATTGACCTTGATTATACCCACAATAATCCACGGGACGAGATGTTTGAAGAACGCCGAAGAATATCGGACAGCATCCTCAAATACATGGCAATGGGCCACTATGAACCAAGCCCTAAATCGAAATTCTCCTACAGTCTAGACTCGTATGTGTTTTCCTATACAAATGCCGCGGGTGTGAAAGATAACATTAAGCTAGAGATCAACTACTCTATGCGTTCTCATGTTCTGCCTCTGGCGCAACGTTCCATTGAAACATTTGGCATATTGGATTCCTTTAAGGTGAACTCTTTAGCTGCCATTGAGATCTTTGCCAGCAAGATCGTTGCTCTGCTCACAAGAACCGCACCTCGTGATTTGTATGACATTAATAACATGGTATATTTCGGGTTGTTTGATGAAACTGAGCTCTCCTTGCTGAAAAAGTGCATCATATTCTACTATGCCGTCAGCAGCACTGGTGTTTCTGAAAGCTTTGATTTGACAAGGATTGATGAGCTAACAGAACATAGAATCCGAACCGACCTGTACCCTGTAATCCGAAAAAAGGAACGATTTGATCTTGCGGCAGCCAAGCGACGGGTAGCTGACTATCTATCTATTCTTTCTGAACTCAGTGATAACGAAAGAGAGTTTTTGAGGATATTCATGCATGGCCAATATCGTCCCGAACTACTTTTTGAGGACGCACGGATTCTGGAACGAATACGTAATCATCCGATGGCGATATGGAGAACACACAGATAATCTGAACATACATTCAAGTACAGAGTTTGATTGACTTCTTTCGGTCACCTAGGAATCCTTCTATAGTCTATGGAGCACTCACAATTAGCACCTTACTGTCCCGAGAATAGGCGTCCACCAGCCGAGACTGGTCATGCAGTGAGTAAGTCACAGGCGTAAGCCATCGTAATTTTGGTGGACTCAGAGTCTCGTGATAGGCAGTCCTATAGGATATGATCGGAGCAATCATAGATATGAGCAGAGCAAGATCCTCATGGCTAATCCATCAAGTCTCCATTTTGAGGCAATCTGTCGTCATGCAGTAGCTGCCCAACGCCAATCAGCTTTCAACTCCTTAAGCATTGCCTGCCCGATTAGGCCCTAGCCGCACTTATAGTAAAGTCAACCGTCCATCCACTTTCGGCTGGCGCCTTTGCAGAACCGCTATCAGGCAAGTTCCCGGCAACACCGGGTTCCTGTCCCGGAGACTGTGCCACTTCACCGTCGGAATGCCTCAAACCTCGGAACACAGGCAATCCCGGAGAACCCGAATCCTCTGAAACCGAGATCTCCTACCGGCACACTCCGGAACGCCTCCCAATCCTGGGATATCTTCTGGCCCTCGCAGCTGCTGTGATTTGGGGCACTCTCGGCATATTTGCGAGTCTCATCTATAGATACGAAATAGACCCTGTCGTCCTCGTAACTGCACGCGGCGTTATTGCATTTTCAGTACTCCTTGTCATCCTATCTCTTACCGACCGGGCCTCACTACGTATAGACATCAAGGACGTGCCTTTTTTCATCCTATTCGGATTTGTCGGTGTCACTCTCAACTACCTCTCATACTTCGAAGCAATTGCGCGGGCTTCCGCAACCACAACTGTAATTCTGCTCTATACGGCTCCCATCTTCGTGACAGTGGCAGCATCTCTCCTCTTCAAAGAACGCTTCACCCTAAGCAAAGGCCTGTCTCTTGCTATAACATTGCTCGGCTGTTTTCTCGTGGCAGGCGGCTACAATCCCGAGCAGCTCGTTGCAAATCCTATAGGAATTGCCGCAGGACTCATCGCAGCTATCACCTACGGATCCTATACCCTCTTAAGCAAGCGCTCTTTGGCCAAGTACTCATCATCCACTACAGTGCTGTACGCCCTGGTTTTCGGTAGCCTGTTCCTGGCCATTATCTCCA
>DUVA01000217.1 GCA_012841305.1 Bacillota bacterium
ACGCCATAGGCGATGATTTCAAGATCTCAGGGGGCGGAACCGGAGGGTGTGGGAAAGGCGGGCAATGGCCACTGCCAGTCTCTGACGGTAGCCCACACATAAGGATTAGAAACGTGGTTGTAGGAGGTAGGTAGCAATGGAGAGCTTGCTTAAGAAAGCTGCAACATGCGCAGACGCGGCTGAGGCATATAGTGTCACGAGCGAAGAGGTTCCCGTGTCATTCGAGGCAAACAGACTGAAGCGCCTGGAGACTAAAAGGACTACCGGACGCGCCCTGCGAGTCATTAGGCAAGGCCGCATTGGACTGGCTGCATCTACAGTAATAGACGGATCCGGAGAAGACGACTTAGTTAGAATGGCTGTGGAGTCATCAGAAATCGGTGAAACAGCGAAGTTTGACTTCCCAGGCCTGTCAACGGAGAATTCTACACTGCCCAGGCCTCGAATATATGACCCATCTATCGTTGAGATAGGCGCGGACGAACTTGTGGATATCGGCAAAAACATGATAGGCATCATAACCGGCTATGATTCTGAGATCCGCTGCGATGCCCAACTCACGCGTGGAGTCGAAGAAATGACAATTGTCAACTCCAATGGCGGCGGAGGCTCCTACCGAAAAACAGTACTCTTTGGCTCACTTGTAGCAACAGCCATTGACGGTAACGATATACTTACAGTCTACCGGGGTACAGGTTCATGTCGCAATGTCCTTGACTTCCAAGGCCTTGCCGAAGACGTCCTGGAGGTATTGAAGCTTGCCAGAAGAGTTGTGCCTGCTGACACCGGCCAACTGCCTGTTCTTTTTACGCCCCGGGGCATCATGCCTCTTCTGTTGGCTCTCAGGGCCGGATTCAACGGCAAGACAGTCTTCCAAGGCGCATCTCCGTTAGCAGGAAAGACGGGCCTTGCGGCTTTTGATTCCCGGCTTTCGATATACGACGATGCTACCTCGGATCATGCTATTGGGAGCTCGCCCATGGACGAGGAAGGCGTTCCGACACAAAGGACCCCGCTTGTTGAAGAAGGAAGAGTAGAAAACTTCTATTACGATCTTCAGACTGCAGGACTTGCCGGAACCAAGAGCACAGGTAACGGATATAGGGCGACACGCTCAGGCGATGCTTTTGAAGGCCCTCCGACTCCCACAACTTCAAATGTAATCATATTGCCAGGGGATATAGATCTTACTGATATGATCTCCGGCATGGATCGGGGAATCATCGTTGACCAGACTATTGGGGCAGGGCAGGGCAATATTCTAAGCGGTGAATTCTCCATCAATGTCCACCTGGGATTCAAGGTGGAAAAAGGCAAGATCACAGGACGAGTCAAAAACACAATGGTGGCAGGCAATGCTTTACAAGCGCTAAACGATATAGAGGCCATGAGCAAACAAACTGAGTGGGTATATGGGCAATACTCTTCCCCTTGGTTCCTGTTCAGATCCTTGGGTGTAGCAACCAAAGGCAATTAGCCTTTAGAATTGCCTAAGTATGAGTTCATTAGTTTTCGCTTGTTTTCCAAGGTCTTAGGTTGCAGGTGTTGCAACGAGGCCGGATTTTGCAGAGGGAACCCGCTTGGGGCACCGTCCCCGAGTGCAACACCGGCAAACCTCAACGGTACGTACACTTACTGGAACCGGCGATTACTTATGGTGATTTACTTGGGTAGGTATAGTTAAACACTACTGACAATTACTAATGCTTACAACTACCAATACTGACAAGGTGGTATTACTTTGCAAATCGATGCTGTTAGGATTACCCGCAAATATCCTTTAGCCTTTAGGAAATACCCATCTGACGCAGGGTATGACATGTATGCCATTAGTTCTACGATACTTTGGCCATTCGTGCCGAGAAAAATACCGCTGAATATTAAGGCGAGCATCCCGGAAGGAGTATTCGGCCGTATTTGTGGAAGATCCAGTCTAAACGCTGAAGGGATATCTATACTGTCAGGGACAGTTGATTCAGGATATGTCGGCCAAATGTTTGCAGTTGCTGTAAATCTGACACTGATACCACGTAGGATTCGAGAAGGCGATCGCATTGCTCAGCTTATCTTCATTCCGTTCTGCACTGCCAAGATAAGAGAAGTCGACGACCTGCCGTCCACTCCCAGGGGGGACTCGGCATCAGGCTCCACAGGTAGGAGATAAAGCAGAGGGTGTTTTAGGTGTTCAGGTGACAACCAAAAGCAGGCCCCGTCCGAAAGACGGGGCTTATTGTTCTACCGATTGCATTCTATTCAATTCGATATGTAGTGCGTGACACGTCCGAAAAGCGGCGGTTCACTTCTTAGGGCGGCTTCTTCGCGTCTGGTAGCTCTGGTACTTAAGTTCCTTTTGAAACGCCAGCGAGTCTAATGTGCTTTCGCCTATCCACTGTGGAGAAGCGCTGTCCATACCCTCAAGCAACTTACTCAAGTCTCTGACCTCTTCATCGAGCTCCGGATCAGGCGCAGACGCCATATCTAACAGAGCACTCAGCACATCTAGCCGTTCCTCTAACACTCTACGTCCTGTCTCCAAATCGCCTCTATGCACTGCCTCTGAACTCTCGTCTTTGGCGACAGCAGTTCTAATCAACTCCACTACCTTAATGACTTCGAAATTGGGTTCAAAGGCGTCCTCGGGACCGCTTGCTGCAGTAAGCTTCGCTGTCACTTGAAGTGTAACCACGTCAAGATCCCCTGTAGCGCCGGTATAGTCTAGCACCAGCTTAAATACACCGTGTTCTCCCGGAGGTAAGGGGGGATGATCGATCTGTAATGCGAGAATCTTTACTTCGTTTTCATACATATCCGGAAGCTCGATACTTGCACCTGTAGCCGTGAATGCCGGTTCATATCCTAGCACTCCTGCTACATGGCAACCGTTCAAGCCTTCCATGGATATGCTAATAGCCTGGGCAATAACGGAAAGCAGCCCTTCCAGCTCATCGGCAAAGACTTTGGGAATCTCGTCAGGATTACTTACATAGTAATAGTGCCCTTGACCTGCCTCTGCCAGCGTCATAAGGAGATCTTCATTGAAGCTGGCCCCGACTCCGACAGTGGAAACAGAAACCCCCTTCTCCGCCATACCTTTAGCCTTGTCAGCAAGGAGAGAAGGCTCGGTAATCCCAACGTTGGCCTCGCCGTCTGTAAGAAGAAGAATTCGATTTACTTTTCCCGGTCTAGATTCCTTCAGGACTTCCCTGTAACCTCGGAGAAAACCGCCTGAAAGATTGGTACTGCCGCCGGAAGAAATGGACTTGACAACCGTCTTCAAGCTATCCTTATTGGTAACATTTTGCGACGGGCAAATTACGTCAACATCTTGGTCAAAGGTAATAATAGACAGGAAGTCACAAGATGCGACTTGATCCACCACAAAACTCACAGCCTCTTTCACAAACCCAAGAGGCTCGCCATGCATTGAACCACTTCTATCCAGCACAAGAGCAAGGTTAAGTGGAAGGCGATCATCTTTACCGGTTGTCTCAGCTTTTCCCGCTACCAGCTTCACCAGCGCCCAAACGGAACCGGGACGCCCGGGCCACAGCATGTTATGACTCAGCGATACTTCAACTTGGACTGCAGTCCCTTTCTCCTTGCTTCCGGCAGACTCGGACATGACAATCCCTCCCGGCAAGCCTTATTAGACTTAGAGTCCGGCTATCAACTCTATCTCTACTTCAGCCCCACGAGCAAAAGCTAACACTCCAACACATCTCCTAGATCATGCACTAGTGAATCATGAGCTGCGCTGTGGAGTTGATAGTTTCTCCGTCTGAAGCTATCCTTCAATCGTGTGGGAACATATTATGGGTAGGTTCAGCAACCAACTTCTAGATATTGACAAGAAGTCCTGCCAATGTGCAGCAATTTCTCCTCCATATCCTGAGGATTTCTATATGCATCATACCGTCTACCGTCTGCGCCCGATGCACCGCAATACGAGCATCCAAAGCCAATGAGATATCGCAGCATTGCCCGACAGGATGTGCAATAGAGAAGATCATGCCGGCCGTTTCTTAAAGAAGTCCAGAGCAACCTCGGGAAACATGATATACGTCAGGACATCCTCTTCCTTGCGGGGATACTTCCCTATCAACGAGCGCGCACTACCAAGTTCAGCATCCAATAGGTCCGCAGGTCTGGTTGTTATGACTTCCTCATTCCCGATAATCATCTGTCTCACTTCATCAGATATAGGCGCAGGTGACCTCCCGTAAAGACCCTTAACATAATCCTTAATCTCTCGGGATTTGATAGCATACCTCTGGCCTGTAGCAACATTTAGAACTGCCTGTGTACCGACAATTTGACTCATAGGAGTCACTAGCGGAGGATAACCCATCTCTTCGCGAACCCTGGGCACCTCAGCCAATACTTCATCAAGCTTATTGAGCATTCCTTGGGCTGTAAGTTGAGCCCTAAGATTAGAAAGCATTCCGCCTGGAATTTGCCATCTTAGGGCATCTGCATTCACAACAATGGGCGTAGCTACATCCTGATAGCGCAACTTCATACTCCTGAAATATGAGCCGATATCCGCCAGAGTCTCAAGATCCAGTCCCGTATCATAAGGCGTGCCTTTAAGCGCGGCGACGATGGTCTCTGTAGGAGGTTGGCTTGTCCCAAGAGCCAGCGCAGAGACAGATGTGTCCACACAATCTACGCCGGCTTCAATAGCCTTCAAATATGCCATGCTTGCCATCCCGCTGGTGTAATGGCTATGTAATTGCACGGGTATCGTAAGCGCTTCCTTTAGACGTGTTATCAGATTATGTGACGCATAGGGAGTCAAAAGGCCGGCCATATCTTTGACGCAGATAGAGTCAGCCCCCATCTGTTCAAGGGTCTTAGCAGTGCTGACGTAATGATCTGAGTTGTGTACCGGACTTAATGTATATACGACACATGCTTGGACGTGCGCACCCGCCTTTTTTGCGGCCTCCATTGCCTTTGCCATGTTTCTTACGTCATTGAGAGCATCAAAGATCCGCATTATGTCGATGCCTTCTGTTACTGCATGAGTGACGAAAGCCTCTACTACATCATCAGGATAGTGGTGGTACCCAACAAGATTTTGGCCTCGAAGAAGCATCTGGAGCGGGGTATTCTTCAGTCTCTTCCTAAGGGCTCTGAGCCTTTCCCACGGGTCTTCGTCCAGATAACGAAGGCAAGCATCAAACGTAGCACCACCCCACATCTCCAGTGAGAAGTAACCGACACTATCCACTGTATCAGCTATCTTAAGCATGTCTTCAGTCTTCATCCTGGTTGCAAGAAGTGATTGGTGCCCGTCGCGGAATGCAGTCTCAGTAATTCTGACAGGCCTCGCGGCGATAGGATTGCTCTGTGTCGTGATGCTTGCATCAGTTCTCATCTTCGGAACCATCCTCTCTGACTATCTCAATTACGAATTACGCTCTCATCCGAGAATCGAAAGAAGAACACCTGCGGCCAAGGCAGATCCAATAACGCCTGCTACGTTTGGCCCCATCGCGTGCATAAGAAGGAAATTGCCAGGGCTCGCTTCTTGACCCACCTTTTGACAGACTCTCGCAGCCATGGGTACCGCCGATACCCCAGCTGCGCCAATTAGAGGATTGACCCTCCCTCCGGTCAAGATACACATTAGTTTCCCCAGTAGAACTCCAGCCGCTGTGCTAACTGCAAAGGCAACTAGCCCTAGAATGATGATTCTTGTCGTGTCAATTCTGAGAAAGGTCTCTGCGCCTGCTGTAGCTCCGACAGTAACACCAATGAAGATTGTCACAACATTTATTAGCTCATTCTGGGCAGTCTTGGATAGCCTCTCTGTGACACCGGACTCCCGGATGAGGTTCCCCAACATAAGAGAACCAATAAGAGCTGATGCAGACGGAACTAGTAGTACGGAAAGAATCGTCACTGCTATCGGAAACACAATTTTCTCCTTTTTCGATACAACTCGTAGTTGCTCCATAGCTATGCGCCTCTCCCTAGGTGTCGTAAGCGCCTTCATTATCGGTGGTTGGATTATCGGCACAAGAGCCATATACGAGTAAGCGGCTACAGCCACAGGCCCTAGAAGGTGAGGCGCTAGCTTTGAAGTCAGAAAAATTGCGGTAGGCCCGTCTGCGCCACCGATAATTCCGATGGACGCTGCTTCAGGAAGCGTAAAACCCATCTTGATAGCCCCAAGAAATGTGGCAAAGATGCCTACCTGAGCTGCTGCTCCTAATAGCATACTGGAAGGGTTCGCAATCAAAGGCCCAAAATCAGTAAGTGCGCCGACGCCGAGGAAAATGAGAGGGGGATATACTCCCAACTTAACCCCTTGGTAGAGATGAAAGAGAAATCCACCCTCTCCCATGAGACCTGTCAAAGGTAAGTTTGTAAGTAGCATCCCGAAACCTATGGGTATCAGAAGCAGAGGCTCATAATTCCTTTTGATCGCCAGGTATATGAGAAATACAGCAATACCCATCATAACCAATGAAGGCCACGAGATACTTGCAAAACCGGTAGAGCTAACAAACTGCATCCATTTCGAAGCCATCGTCAATACCCCTTACGTTAATTCGGTCTCATCTATGGCTACCAAAACCTTGCCTGTTTCCACATTTTGACCAACAGTCACTGTTACGGATCGTACAACTCCTGAATAAGGTGCAATGATCTCGTTCTCAAGTTTAAGTGCTTCAAGTGTCAAAACTACATCTCCGGCTTTGACATAATCCCCTGCTTTCACTCTCACAGAGAGAATAGAGCCTGCGAGAGGAGCCGTTATCGTTTTGGATTCGCCGGCTATTGCTATTGACAATGGTTCTATGTTTTGTGACTCATTCGCCTCGTCCTGTAAGGTCTTACTCTCATACTTCTCTTCCATATCTGACATTACACTATCAAGCTTGTTCATCTCGTCTACTTCAACACAGTATTCTCTGCCGTTTACAACGACTCTGAATTGTCTCATTGGAAATCTCCTCAGCTAAGTAATGCTGTCAGAGCTAGCTTCCATATAGGCTAAGCAAGCCACTACAGCTGCCACTAGTTCTCCTTCGGTAGGATCAGATTTCATCTTGTTGCCGCCGGCTTCCTCAGAGGAAACATCAACAGTACGCATATGCCTCACTTGCCTGCCATTTCTATCAAAGAACAAGTTAATGAGTAGCAGGAAGACTATGAGCAGGGAGAGACCGGCGAAAACTACAACTAAGCCCAGTACTGTTATGTGTAAACCCTCAACCAATAAGCGATTCATAACACCCTACTCCCAGAGAAGTAATAATTGAGTACGGATTAGCTACTCAGCGCCAATGTCTTTGGCAAAGAACTGAGCACTTCAATACCGGATTCGGTCACTACAACGGTATCCTCGACCTGGAAACCGCCGACTTCAGGAACATACTTTCCCACTTCCACGCAGAGCACCATACCAGGTTCGATTATCATATCGTTACCTGCTCTTAGAATTGGTTCCTCATGTACTTCGAGCCCCACGCCATGACCCACGTGCTCGCGACGTAAGGTGGGATCAACGGTCCTGCCGGCAGCAACTGCTACACGATGGATCTCGCCTGCGGTAACCCCGGGCTTTACTGCCTCCAGTGCAGCTTCCTGCGCCTTTAACACAGTATCGTATATCCGTTGCTGCTCGGGTGTAGGTTTTCTGCCAAATACGTAACTCCTAGCCAGATCTCCCCAGTAGCCATCACAGAGAGCGCCGTAGTCAAATCTGAAGACCTCTCCTGGTTTCACCGGCATATTCCTGGGATTGTTGTGAACTCTAGCTGACCGCGGTCCTCCTCCAACTGCCGAAAAGCCAATGGTTTCGGCGCCTGCTAACATTGACGTAGCTTTGGCCTCAGAGGCAATACGGATCTCGGTTTCGCCTCGAGAGGCCAGCTCTATCATTCGCCTGCAACCTTTCTCTGTAGCCTCAGCCGCTAGGCGAAGCCTCCTAATTTCCTCCGGAGACTTCACGGCACGAGCCGTACGAAGTATCTGCGAGCAGTCAACAAGGGTGGCTTTGGGCAAGCTCGTCTGAAAAGCCTCCATAAGATAGGACGAAAGAAAGCTTGCTTCAATGCCTATCGTTGCGTTGTCCAAGCCATGCTCTCTTAGAACTCCGGAGATGTACCCGAACTTGTCTGTGACAAGCCCTGTATCATGTCCGGTTGGAAACTCAGTATATCCAACTATATTATCCTCCGGTATCCATGATAGTTCGCGTACGTGTCCTACGTCTATTGACGGAGACAGAACTATGGGAGTGATCCCCTCATCCTTGAAGTAGAGCACATACGTCAGGCGATCCCTTATGGTCCGACTCCCCATAGGGTGAAAATTTGTCATATATATTGCATTTTCCGGTTTACCGACAATTAACACCTCAAAATTAGAGTCTCTTAGAAGACTGTCCAAGCGTGCCTTGTTTAGCAACATTTCGTGATCCCTCTCTTACGTGATGATTTGTGCAGCTCATAGATAAAGTGTCGTTTCCATCTTCTGTTACTCAAGATGTTTGCGCTCTTTTTCCAAGCAATCCCCGAAACGCGGTAGTCGCAGCCTCTCTTGTATCTGAGTTTATTACTACGGTTACAATTACAAGCGTAAGCGCAGCCAGATCAGCGATAATGCTAGGACTTAGAAGGCAAAGAGACGCAGTAATCAGCAGAACCCGCTGAATTGCGTTGGCCTTACGTAGGAAAAAGCCTTGTACCCCACAACCTAGCAACATGATTCCGGCAATAGCCACAATAATGCTGTAGATTATTTCCACAGGTGTACCTTCCAGAATAAGAGCAGGACGGTAAACGAAAAGATAAGGTACAATAAACGCTGCGATACAAAGCTTAAATCCTTCCCATCCGGTTCTGGAGGCGCTTGCGTTAGCTATGCCGGCTGCTGTATAGGATGCCAGAGCAACCGGGGGTGTGACCATGGCAAGCAGTGAGAAATAGAAGATAAATAAATGGGCTGTAAGCATAGGTACGCCTGCCATTGTAAGCCCCGGGCCAATAACTGAGCCTGTGATGATATAGGCAGCAGCAGTAGGAAGGCCCATTCCCAGAAGCATGCTAAGGAACATAGCTGCAACAAGGAGAAAGAATATGTTTCCGCCCGAAAGGTGAATAAGAGCTGTGCCTATCTTTACGCCAAGTCCGGTAAGGGCAAGTATTCCTATGATAATACCGGCAGTCGTACATGAAGCTATGATATTAAGTACGCCTGTCGCACCTCCTGCTATGGCTTCCAACACACCACGCCAATTGACCTCTACCCCTTTAGCCAATAAGGGTACAAGCAAGGCAGTGCATATTCCTAATATGGCAGCTCTTGAAGTGCTGACCTTAAGAACCAAGAGGGCCACAAATATTGCCACAATAGGCAGGAGAAAAGCGCCTTTTTCCCTCAGAACCTTCTTAACACTGGGAAGCTCAGACTTTGGCAATCCTTGAAGGCCTGTCCTCACTGCTTCCAGGTCGACCATGATCAATACAGAAAGGAAGTAAAGAATAGCTGGAAACATAGATTTGAGCGCCAAGGTTGGGTATGCCACTCCAACAATCTCCGCGAGAATGAATGCGGTTGATCCCATAACAGGAGGCATAATCTGTCCCCCGGTGGAAGCAGCTGCTTCTACTGCCCCGGCAAATTCCGGACGGTACCCAATCCTCTTCATCAACGGAATCGTGAAAGAGCCTGTTGCAGCCACGTTTGCTATAGAGCTTCCGGCTACAGTGCCAAACAGCGCACTGGACATAACCGCCACCTTCGCCGGTCCACCTCGTGTGTGACCTGCAAGTCCTGTTGCCAAGTCAATAAACACTTCTCCGCATCCAAATTTGTTCAGGAATGAACCAAATAAAATGAACAGAAAAACGAAGGACGACGCTGCTGCAAGCGCAGTACCAAATATACCTGTGTCGCTGTAGAGATAGGTGACGATTCGCTCAAACGAAAATCCGCTGTGTCCTAAGAAACCAGGTATGTAATTCCCGAAGAATCCATAGAGAAGAAAACCTAACCCTACCAGAGATAGCGCAAGACCACTGGCTCTCCTGGTAATTTCCAAGCCAACGACAATGAGAAGAGCACTGAATACTACGTCCAGGGTAGTGGGAAAAGCGGCAATCCGCCATACCATTTCTTTGTACTCAACCATGTAATAAATGGTGCATGCGAGGGCTGCCACTATGAAAAGGGCGTCAACAAGCTTTGCCAAGCCCTTTCTAGCCTCACAAGGGCCTTTGTAAATTAGGAGTGTGAGGACAGAGGCAAAGGCAAGGTTAACCGGAAGATGAATCCATGGCCCTACCGGCATGATTACCAGCGCGACAATGTTAAAAATGGAATAGGCTAATGCTATTACAAAAGTAATACGCTGTTGAGTTAAACTAAGCGTCCTCTTGCCTGTAGTTTCTACATCATCATCGGGAAGTTGGTTTGGGATCTCACTGCTACGATCCATGGTTGTGACACCTTCCTTTTACCGTATGGGACGCCATCGTCTTTCTCTCCGAACGACAGGCGTCCCATATTATAACTGGCTATACTACTTGTCTACCGGCTACAGACTACTTCGCTTCCGGTGGGATGAGCGCATCAGGAATCTCGATGCCAATCTCCCTGTAGTACCTCAATGCGCCGGGATGAAGAGGCACTACTGAATAGACTATGTTCTCAGGAGCCAGTTCTTTACCTGAGGAGTGCGCTGCTTCAAATTCTGCCTTGTTCTCAAATACCGCCTTTACCATATTGTAGACAAGCTCCTCAGGAAGATCCTTGTCGCCTATGGCATAGTTCCAGAAGACGAAGCTGTTTATATCTGTACTTTGATTCTTGTACGTATTCTTAGGTATTGTGCCCTTTGCAAAGTAGGGATACTTTTCTGCAACGGTGGTCTGATCTTCGGGATCGATATCCACAAGACGAATGTCATGAGTGGATTGAAGGTCCAGTATAAATGAGGTTGGAAGTCCCATCACTGCAATGACTACGTCAAGTCTGCCATCTTTGAGAAGGTCTGCAGCATTACCCGTCTGCATATACACTTCCTCTTTCGGCTTAATTCCCAACGTTTCCAGGCTGTAACGCATGGCAATGTCGGGAGTACCTCCTGGCATACTCATATGTACTCTCTTTCCTTCAAGATCCCTGATAGTCTTAATTGGGCTTTTGGAAAGAGTGACTATTTCAAAATAGCTGGAGTACGTCGTGAATAGACTTCTCTGTCTCTGGTACTTGCGACCCTTAGCCCATCCTGTTCCTGTCCATCCCTCATATGCAGCAGGCGCTGATGCATAGGCTAGCTTCAGCTCACCTTTCTCCATTAATTGGATGTTGGCTGATGGCCCATTGGTAGATTGTACTGTAGCTATTGCATTAGGAACCTTGTCAGTGATGACTTTAGCCCACGGTGTGCCAAAAATGTAATACGTTCCTCCCAGGGTACTTGTGCCGATTGCGAAGTTCCACGTCTGAGCACTCATGACTGCAGGACATACAAGAATAACCGCTAATACTGCTACCCATAGAATTCTTAGTGATTTCACTTACTGACTCCCCTTTCGCTGTTTTGTCTACCAATGGCGAGGCTGCTGTGACAGCCCGTTGTCCACTATGTGATGTAGGATGGTAATTAGAGCAGCTTGAACCGCTGACGACGTCCCATCTACGTACATTACTTGGCTTGTGTAGAGTCCGTCCATGGCGCCTGCTCTAATACATGCGTCAAGCATACGATATTCCGTCTCTGTATCCTGAAGAACTCGCCGGTTCTCTAGCATCAGAGCTAACATTGCGGAAATTCCATAGGCACCCCAGTTTGATACAGCTGTAGCCACCAGAACATCTGCCTTGCTTACTGTAGCAACTCCGGCACCACAGGGGCATTGGCATTTGGGGCCATATGCTTGAATCCTCCGGACGTCATCATAGATAAGGCCAAATCCTATTTCGTTTCCTCCGTCCCCGATTCCAATTGTGAGAATATCTTGCTCTTGAGCGAGATCCGTGAGGAATTTTACATTTGCTACAAGGTCAGGACTTCTTCCCACACCCATAATGCTGTGGTACATCCCACTGGCGCTGGGCCCGTGTTTCTCTACGGTAATTACAGCCTTTGGCTTAAAACGTTCCATTAACTCATGAGCAGTTGCTTCTCCGGCGCTTTCTCCTAAGGGATATGGAATCGCAAGCGCCACGTGGCTTCGTTCATTAAACATCTTCTCGTCCACAATAGTAACCCCGGCAGCTTCGAAAGAGGCCTCGGTTGGCGCCATTGTTCTCTCTTCTCCTACTACTATAGGCTTTACACCAAGTCCGATATCCAGGGCTCTCGCGAGAGAGGCTGCACCCAGGGGCCCGTCGGTTTCTCCTTTAGGAAGCCATGGAGGAACTCCGGCTCCTGTTGCAATTATTACATTGTCACCCGGTTTAAGGGCATCAATTAGCTTCTGAGCAGCCAAAAATGTAAGGGGAGGCCCTTGCTTCTTCCTTGCTGCTTCATATAGTTTGTGAGTAACGCCTCTAGGAAGCCCCCCCTGAACTCTCATTTCAAGATTTACTAGACGATCAACATATTCTCCAATGATTTCCGGCATTAACGCTCGCCTCCGCTACTCCTTTGTATTACAGCATGCAGCTATCAGCTCTATCTCTGCTTCAGCTCCATTAGCAAGAGCTGAGACTTCAACACATGACCTAGCAGGCAGGGGGTCGTTGAAGAATTCTCTATAGATCTCGTTCAACTCCCTGGTCTTGCGAATATCTGTTAAGAATATCGTTGTCTTAAGCACCATATCCATGGATGAACCAGAGGTTTCAAGAAGGTCGCGGAGATTTGACAAAATCCGACGAACTTGGGAAACAAAATCTTCTTCTAACTTTCCTGTTGTGGGATTCCTACCAAGTTGTCCGGAAAGGAATATGAAATCCTTGAATCGGATTCCCTGAGACAAGGGGCTTGAAGATTGAGCTACCTTATCTGATGAGATGTTGTGCTTCATAGCGTGAGCAGTACAAGTCAATGTAGTAGTTTACCTCCTTGCTATCAAATACGACTTCAACACAATTTGCAAATCATACACTCATGATTCTGCTATGGTCTCACCTCTTTTCATCCATAGCACGTTCTGCGCGTGCAGCTTCTAAGTAGTTATATATTGTGTACCTCGACGTCCCAAGCTTCTTCGCGACCCAATTTACTGCACCTTTTATGCGAAAGAGGCCCTTTTCGTCCAGATACCCCACTATCTGGATTTTATCTTCTCTGGACATTTGCTCCGGAGACTTACCATATTCTTCTATTGTTCTTGATACGAGGTGATCAAGGATATCGACAACATCGGCGTTATCTATTTCAACAACTTTCTCACCTGGAAGGTCAATTTCGCTAGCAACCGCAAACTCATCAAATGCCTTCTTCGCCTTATGAAAACTAGTCATATCGAAATTGATACAGAGAGCACCTATGGCCTTCTTCTCATCATCCCGAATGAGGATTGTTGTGGATTTAATGGCTTTTCCGTCTGAAGTAACGCTTCGATAGTTTGCAAGCATATCATCGGCAAAATCAGGAGACCTTAGGACGTTCCACACCAGATCTCTTATGCCATCACCAACCTTTCGTCCGGTAACAGAATTATTCACAATGTTGACTATGGACGTCCTTGGGTGACTAAGGTCGTGAAGAACAACTTCACAGTGGGAACCGAAGGTTGCCGCGATACCCCTTGCCACCGGCAACATAGCCTGAAGCAAAGGGTGAAGTTCTTGCTGGCTCATTCTCGGTCTAGGCTCCTTTTCCATTAGAATTAATGAGTAGATTCTACATATCAACAAAAAGTCCTGCATATCTACAGCAATTTTTTAGGAATCTTTTCAACTTCCTGTTGAAATACCTGCTCACACCGTTAAATGGGATGGTTTTTGATGAAAGACCTTTTGTGTAGATTAGTTGAAATACACCTTGTTTGCTAGAATTGAGAGGAAGAGTAGGTTTGGAATCTTCCCTGAAAGCAACATGATGATTGTTACCTAGGCCTTCGGCCGGCCCATCATATTCTTACATGACGGAAAACCAACGCCTTAAAGTCGAAGATTATCATACGAATGGGGGAGTCAAAGTTAGGGTGTCTATACGGATTGTACGCGTCTTATCTAGTGACTTGGCAGGAGGGCGCCTATTGCCCATGCGTCACTATACTAAGGCCACAAGCGCCCCTACATATTATCTTAGATACCAGGGCACCAGTGGCCTTATATATGCTCTGCAACACTAAGTAAGACTGTATTGAATTTCAAACTCATGGTGTTAAAGAATCAAAACTCACCGTAAGATGGCACTAGCCTGCAACAGCTCCATATGCTTCCCTAGCCGCAGAAACTCCCGCTCCCCTCTCCACATGGAACCCTTGGGCAGCAAGGGCTTCCTCCAGCCCGGCAAGGACAAGCATGACATTTTCACGGGTGCAAGAATGGCCCATAAGACCTATGCGCCAGATGCGTCCCTTGATTGGGCCGAGGCCTCCTCCTATCTCCAGTCCGTAATTGACCAGTAAGTAATTGCGCACTTTGGCATCGTCCACGCCCTCAGGAATCTCAACCGAATTCAACATCGGAGCTTGGTAGCCACTCTGGGCAAAAAGTTTAAGGCCCATAGCAGTTAGGCCTGCCTTCAGGGCATTACTATGGCGGATATGCCTTGCAAATCGAGCTTCCAGTCCTTCCTCATGAATAATGCGGAGACTCTCATAGAGGGCATAAATCATATTAATAGGTGCAGTATGATGATAGAAACGTTCTTTGCCCCAGTAGCTGCGAAGCATTGTTATGTCAAGATACCAGCTTTGCACCTTGTTCTTACGTGCAGCCAGCTTCTCCTCAGCGCGCTTGTTCACAGTAAGCGGAGCCAGTCCCGGAGGACAGGATAGGCACTTTTGGGTACCGCTATAGACCACGTCCATTTCGTCCTCGTCTACCCGAACAGGGGCACCACCCAGTGAAGTCACGGCATCCACTACAAGAAGCGCGCCATACCTTTTTGCGATTTCTGCAACAGGCTTTATTGGTTGTAGCACTCCGGTAGATGTCTCAGCGTGCACAATCCCTACGATATCCGCAGGACGCTTCGCCAGAGCCTTCTCGATTTCACCCGGTTCAATGATCTTGCCCCACTCTCCTTGGACAA
>DUVA01000218.1 GCA_012841305.1 Bacillota bacterium
CACGTAGCAAAAGGCATATCAATGTACGCGACGAAGGCCCGGAAACTAGGTGCAAGAGATCAGGAGATTGATGAATTCGTGATAGAAGCCCTTTTTACCACTGTAACGAATGTCAACTTTGATCCTCCGCGACTTGCCGAACTTATTCAGAAAGGAACGCACTTAAGGAATAAGGCAAGGAAACTCTATGAGGAAGCATGTATGGCTCAAGGCAAAACTCCCGAGTCCCTAAAAGGCCCTGCTGAATGGGAAGGCGAAGGCAAGCTTTCCAGTCTCATCGAGGAAGGGAAAAGAGTCACCGAAGAGTGGCGCAGCGGTCTCGAGACTTTGGGAGAGGACAGAGCCGCAGTCCGTGATCTTATTTTGTTCGGCCTTAAAGGAGCTGCAGCTTATGTAGACCATGCTCAGATACTGGGAGTGCGAGACGAAAAAGTATATGGTGATTTTCATGAAGTCTTGGATTTCCTCACATTGAGTGACCCTTCAATGGATGAGTTGCTGACAACTGCTCTTAGCACAGGAGAACTTAACATACGTGCTATGGCGCTCCTAGATAAGGCAAATACCGATACATACGGAGATCCTACACCTACCCCGGTCAGGATTACCCCTATTTCCGGAAAAGCTATACTCATATCAGGACATGACCTCAAGGATTTGGAAGAGCTACTCAAACAGACAGAAGGCAAGGGAATAAACATATACACTCATGGAGAAATGCTGCCTGCCCATGGATATCCGGGACTCAAGAAGTATGAGCATCTTGTGGGTAACTTCGGCAGCGCATGGCAGAATCAGAAAGAGGAATTTGAGAAATTCCCAGGCGCAATTCTGATGACGACTAATTGCATCCAGAAACCGAAGGACGTCTATAAGGACAGGATTTTCACAACCGGACTTGTAGCATGGCCCGGTGTTCGTCACATCACAGACAGGGACTTTACTCCCGTAATTGAAGCTGCTTTGGCAGCAGAAGGATTTGCCCAGGATGAGCCTGAGAAAACGATTCTTGTAGGGTTTGGCCGTGCGTCACTTCTGGGAGCTCAAGACAAAGTCCTCGACCTTGTCAAGGAAGGCAAGATTCGCCATGTGTTCTTAATAGGTGGTTGTGACGGCGCAAGATCCGGACGCAATTATTACACTGAACTTGCGATGGCAGTCCCCAACGATTGCGTTATCCTTACACTTGCCTGTGGAAAATACAGGTTCAACAAACTCGATTTCGGCGAAATTGACGGTGTCCCCAGACTTCTCGATGTCGGCCAGTGTAATGATGCTTTTTCCGCAGTGCAGTTAGCTGTCTCCCTTGCAGAGAAACTGGGGACTGACGTGAACAGCCTGCCTCTCTCACTGATCTTGTCGTGGTATGAGCAAAAGGCTGTGGCAATACTCTTGTCCCTACTCCACTTAGGTATTAAGAACATACGGCTCGGGCCCACTTTGCCTGCGTTCATTACCCCCCAGGTGCTCGAGGTTCTCGTGGAGAAATTCGGTATTATGCCTATTACCACACCGGAAGAAGATCTCAAAGCTATACTGGGGGCATAGGCGACATACAATACTTAGGGATACTTGTGGCTCCGGGGATAACCCCGGAGCCATAACAATTTA
>DUVA01000219.1 GCA_012841305.1 Bacillota bacterium
ACAGTCATCGACGAAGATGTTCAATCTGAACTGGACAGGCCGGCGGACCAATTCGGATCTACAGCCGGACTTGAACAAGTCTTATCCCAATATGGAATGAGCCTTGACGACCTAAGAGGGCAGATCAAGAGTACGTTGCTACTTGAGGGCATAGCAGCTAAAGACGTAACAGTGGAAGAAGAAGAGCTGAAAACCTACTATGAGGAGAACAAGGATAGGTACACAGAACCCGAGCAGGTTAAGGCAAGGCACATCTTGGTTGAGGATGAAGAGACCGCGAAGAGCATCCTAAAGAAGCTCGAGTCGGGCGAGGATTTTGCTGAAATTGCCAAAGAGAAGTCATCGGATTCAGGCTCGAAAGACAAAGGCGGTGACCTTGGATTCTTCGAAAGAGGCGTGATGGATGCCTCATTTGAGGAAGCTGCTTTCAACCTTGGTATAGGTGAGACTAGCGCTCCGGTTAAGACGATGTTTGGTTATCACATAATTAGGGTAGAGGATAAGAAACCCGAGAGACTTGCGGCTTTCGAAGAGGTGCAAGATGATGTTCGAAAGCAAGTCATAAAGCAAAAGTCAAAGCTTACATCAGAAGTGTTGAGTGACCTGAAAGATGCAGCACAGATCAAGATTAACGACAAAGAATTGGAAGACGCTATCTACAGCATAACATATTAAATTGTGCGCTAAGTCAGGCGTTGTCATCGGAGAAAACGAATTGTGTCTGGCTTTTACGGACGCTGTTGGTTATTATGAGGAGGAGGGCTAAGCCCTCTTCTTGTCGTAAGAATATATACGGGGCACTCAAGCCCGCGTATTTACAGGCAGGCCCATTACAGACCGGAGTACGTCTATGCAAGAGGGGTGACCTTTAATGTATGGTCCCATAGTAGCTATTGTAGGCAGGCCGAACGTAGGCAAATCTCAGCTGTTTAACAGGATCATAGGCACTCGCCACGCTATTGTCGAAGAAACCCCGGGGGTTACGAGGGATAGAGTTTATGCCCACGCTGAGTGGAGCGGAAGGGACTTTACTCTTGTAGATACAGGCGGTATCTATGCAGGGCCTGCCGTCGATTCAATCGAAGAGCTGACAATTACACAGACTGACATGGCAATCAGTGAAGCAGATGTAGTCTGGTTTGTGGTCGATACAGCTTCAGGCCTAATGCCCCATGACTATGATGTTGCTGACGTCTTAAGAAGATCCGGACGTAAGGTCATAGTCGTTGCAAATAAGGCAGAGGGCGCGCGTTACGATCACCACGTGGAATTCTACGCGTTAGGTCTTGGCCCCCCTCATCCTATCTCCGCCACCCATGGCATAGGCATAGGGGATCTCCTTGACAAAACCCTGGAACTTTTGCCCGATACCTCAGATGAACCAGACGATGAGGATGTTGAAGATGAATCAATAAGACTGGCAGTCCTCGGTCGTCCCAACGTCGGCAAGTCGTCTTTGGTAAACTGCATCCTGGGGGAGGAGCGGGCTATAGTAACACCGATACCCGGCACGACCCGGGATGCTTTGGACACGCCTTTCGTGTGGAACGATAAGCGTTTTGTGATAATCGACACTGCCGGGATCCGGCGGATGGCGAGGATTGACAGCCCAATTGAACGTTATAGCGTGTTTCGTGCGCTTCGAGCAGCAGACAGGTGTGATGTAGCTCTCATTGTCTTAGACGCCTCAGAGATGCCTGTTTCCCAAGATGCAAGGATCGCAGGATATGCGGAAGAAGCAGGCCAAGGCATGATTATTGTGGCAAACAAATGCGATCTGGTCAAAGGAGGAAAGCAAGGGAGAGCTCATTTTGAGCAGCGTGCAAGGAGCGAAATGGCGTTCATATCATACGTGCCTATTCTTTTCGTGTCTGCCCTGAATAATGAAGGGATTTCCACGCTAATGGAGGTTACGGAGAAAGTGGCTTCGAATCACAGAAGGCGCATCGACACTCCTGTTCTAAATGAGGTATTGAAAGAAGCCCAATTCAGAGTGGCGCCACCCCAGGACAAAGGCAGGCAGCTTAAGATATACTATGGGGCCCAGGTATCAACAAGCCCGCCATCCTTTGCTCTCTTTATGAATTATCCTAACCTAATGACTTTCTCCTACAGACGCTACCTGGAAAACATTTTGAGGGAATCCTTTGACTTTCAAGGGGTTCCATTGAGATTCCTGCTCCGGAAAAGAGGATAGACAGGAACGGAGGAGAAATCATGAAGTATGTAGGGGTTCTGGCAGCTATAGGTCTCAGTTACATTTTGGGCTCTATTCCTTTTGGGTATGTTATAGGCAGACTTCTGACAGGTGTAGACGTGCGAACTAAGGGCAGCGGGAACATAGGAGCTACTAATGTCCTTAGGGTACTGGGATGGGGTCCGGCTCTTCTTGTCTTGTGTTGTGATCTGGGTAAAGGGGCCTTAGGTGTGTATCTGGGTATTCTGGCTCAAGGGACGTTAGGCGGCGCATTATGCGGCATGGCAGCTGCGTTAGGTGGGGCATACTCTGTGTTTTTGGGATTTCAAGGTGGCAAAGGCATTGGAGTAGGAAGCGGAATTGTCCTTGTTACCATGCCCATGACGGCTGCAGTTCTTGTCCTGGTGTGGGCAGGCATTGTGCTGCTCACAAGGTACGTGTCACTTGGGTCGATTATTGTAGCAGCGCTAGCGCCATTTGTAGCTTATGCGTGTCACTACCCTCCTGAATATGTGGTCCTTGCTGCGATGATAGGTGGATTGGCTATATTGAAGCATCATTCAAACATCAAACGACTCATATCCGGGAAAGAACGGAAGTTAGGAGAGAAAGCTGAGTGAGACTGGGAATTATCGGTGCAGGGGGCTGGGGAACAGCTCTGGCAGTGTTGTTGGCTGAAGAAGGTTACACGGTAGACTTGTGGGCAAGGGAGCTGGAAGTCACTGATGAAATAAATACATGCCGATCAAATGAGACATTCTTGGAGGGAGTATTTGTACCCGAGAATGTTGTTGCCACTTGTGACATGGAAAGGGTCATCAAGATGAACCAGGTTCTCCTGGCGCCGGTACCTGCTCAGCATATGAGGAGCGTAATTCGACAGGCCAGACCGCATTTGACACGGGAACATGTCCTAATTCATGCAGCCAAAGGTATTGAAGAAGGAAGTTTGATGCGTATGTCAGAAGTGATAGCGCAAGAACTTCCCGCTGAGCTTGCTAATAACATAGGTGTCATATCAGGGCCGAGTCATGCTGAAGAAGTAGCCCGCAGAGTTCCTACTGCAGTTGTTGCAGCGTCTTATCATATGCCTGTTGCGAAGCTGGCTCAAGAGGTTCTGATGTGTTCAACTTTCAGGGTCTATACCAGTAAGGATGTCATTGGGGTGGAGCTGGGCGGGGCCTTGAAGAATGTAATCGCTTTAGGAACCGGGGTCTCTGACGGGCTTGGATTCGGTGATAATACGCGGGCTGCCATTATGACCCGAGGTATTGCCGAGATTGTGCGACTTGGGGCTGCCCTCGGAGCTAACCCCATGACCTTTGCCGGCCTTTCAGGGATGGGCGATGTGATCGTAACATGCATGAGCATGTTATCAAGGAATAGGAGAGCAGGGATGGCAATAGCCAAGGGAAAGAGTGTTGATACTGTCATGGGCTCCACAAGAATGGTGGTGGAAGGGGTTACTACTACCAAGGCAGCAGTGGCCTTATCGAAACGCCTCAATGTGGAAATGCCGATTGCCTCGACATTGTACGCCGTTCTTTTTGAAGGTCTGGATCCCAGAAAAGCAGTGGAAGATTTGATGCTTAGAATGCCTGTTCCCGAAACCAGGCTCAAGTTTGAACACATAAAGGATTCGTCACATTCCAGGCCTGGCTCGCTTTAGAAACATGATATGACAGGGGAGGGAGCTGGAGTCATAAGGGCGTCATGACACGTCTTTCCAGCGCATAGAAGATGGAATCAAACGGAATGAATTGGCCTGTTTTCATAGGGACTATAGTAGTAGGAGCTGTGTGTGCTTGGTGGATTTTCCGCGACGCCCGCGGACGGGATCATAACCCTGTAATCTGGGCAGTAGCGTGTGTGTTTTCAGCTTTGACAGTAAATGCTTTTGCAACTCTGGCTGTTGTAGTCATCTACTTGTTCTTGCGTCCCCGCGGAGAACTTCTTACATGTCCTCACTGTTCTAAGAGGTACATCCATAACTTAGCCTTCTGCCCCCATTGCGGAAAGGCTGTCAAAAAAGAGTGCTTGAAATGCCATGATCTCATGGAGCTTGACCAAGATGTGTGTCCTCATTGCGGAATGAGAAGTGCCTAGATAAGACACAAAAGATTGAGTGACCAAGAATAACCCGGAAGGAATAGATCCGCCGGCGTCGAACAATTAATACACTGTCGCCAGGTTGTACCCAGGAGCAAGGCTCATTTTCCCCTTTGTGCCGGTTCTCAGGCGGCGGAGCGCAAGTCGAAATTAGGTTGCTGCCAGGGGATGGGGGGATTCCACATGGTCGATGGTATCGACAAAATAGATATTCTAATTCACCAACTGTCTCAACTTGAAGGAGATTTACATAGGCTTACCGGTGACAGAAGAAACATAGCCAGAGTTGAGGTTCAAAGCGTTAGAGCTGAGATCATAGATCTTCTTGTAGAAGCGCTTGATGGAGGAGATGTCTCCGCCAGGCGTGGAGCAGCCTATGGCCTCAGTAAACTGCCTGACAAGAAAGCAGTAGGCATATTGGTTCGTGCTCTTGAGGACGAGGACGATTCAGTTAGGAGCTGGGCTTCAGAAGCGCTAGGCGAAATCCGGGACGAGTGTTCACTGGCACATCTTGTGAAGGCTTTGAGAGACGAGAATCCGTATGTGGCGTACAATATCACGAGAGCGATTATGAAATTTCCCAAGGAGCAAGTAGTTGAAGCTGTCAGTTCCGCGTTGGAAATCACTGATAGGAATACCCGTCGCAGAGCAGCAAAGCTCCTGGGAGAGTTGAGACATAAGAAATCAGTCCCGCGCTTGTCAGCTTTATTGAGCGATCCTGATCCTGCAGTGAGATATGAAGCAGTTGAGGCCCTCCGAAAAGTCGGTGACGTTAAGGTATTGGGACGCCTCATTTCATGTCTGGGCGATGAATCCGTCGATGTTCGCTACGGCGCCATACAGGCCCTTCGATCGTTAGGGGATGAACGGGCGGTTAAGCCTTTGGTGAGGATATGTCTTGAAAATGAAGACCTTAGGTCTTATGCGCTGGAAGCCATAAAAGAGCTATGTGGAGATGAGTCTACGAAACCGGTTCTGGAAGCCCTCGACGAGATACAGGCACTTGTGTCGCAAGTCTCCCACCGCGTCTTGACCTTGCGAAGGAAATTCAGCCGAAGAGCAAGCAGTTGACGCATTGACCTTCCGAGTGTCTCATTGTCTTGCATGCGCTTGCACTTTTACCCGAATGTTTGTGCTATAATGGAATCTGACTGAAAATACCTCTGAATTTCGAGCGATCGTGGGGTGAGCGAGTGATCTCCCAGGGAGAGGTAATTCTAAGACTTGTCGTTGCTACTCTGTTCGGCGGACTTATCGGACTTGAACGAGAGAGCCATAAACGGCCTGCAGGCTTCAGAACCCATATCCTGGTATGTATCGGGTCAGCTCTCGTAATGATGATCTCTCAATACGCTTTCCTGGAGTTTTCAGGCAAGCTAGGGTATGACCCAGGGCGGATCGCAGCTCAAGTAATTAGCGGGATAGGTTTTCTCGGGGCAGGCACCATCCTTCGTGAAGGCTCAACGATTAAGGGGCTGACAACTGCAGCAAGCCTTTGGGTAGTGGCAGGGATAGGATTATCTGTTGGCACAGGGTTTTATGTGCCCGGTGCGGTAACTACAGGCCTTGTCGTTGTGGTGCTTGTGGTATTTGATCGTTTTGAGCGAAGATTCATGCTGTCAAAACGTGATACTCTTTTCGTCCAAGTGAGCGACAGGCCGGGACAGTTGGGCGCCATTGCGTCGGTCTTGGGCAGATACGGGGTGAGCATCAAAGAAGTAGATATGGAAACCATAGGGAAAGGACATGAAGCTGCTATTCATCTCAGCCTTGAAGTGCCATTCTCAGTGCCTAAAGACAGATTGCTGGATGAGATAACCGAAGTCGACGGTGTGATTCATGTAGGTTACGAGGAGTGAGCGCTCTCCATGCGGATACTGGTCACTAACGATGACGGAATCCTCGCTGACGGGATAGGCATATTAGCGCAGGAACTTACGAAACTCGGCGAAGTCAAAGTTGTGGCCCCGGACAGAGAAAGGAGCGCCACCGGACACGCCATTACAGTGCTTAGGCCGCTTAGGATACAGAGTATTGAGTTTCCGGACTCGGGAATTCAAGCATGGGCTGTTGACGGCACTCCTTCAGACTGTGTCAAGCTAGCTCTTGAGGACCTCCTGGAATGGAAGCCTGATGTAGTGGTTTCCGGGATTAATCGCGGACCGAACTTAGGGACTGACGTGCTATACTCAGGTACTGTGTCTGCTGCAATTGAAGGCGCTATATATGGAATTCCTTCAGTGGCGCTATCTGTAGCTGCCTTTGACAACTGCAACTATCCTATGGCAGCCGAGTTCGGCAGACAACTTGTCTTAACAGTGGCTAAGAGGGGGCTACCCCCCAAGACGCTTCTCAACGTCAATGTTCCGTCCGTGGAGAAACGAGATTTGGCAGGGATATCCATCACGAAACTAGGCGCGAGGGTTTGGAAAGACGTCTTTGACAGGCGAGTCGATCCCAGGGGTAGGACATACTATTGGATGGCAGGTAGTGTAGAGGAGTACGAAGGAGATCTTGATATCGATTCCGTAGCTGTCAGACATAACATGATTTCAATTACCCCAATTCACCTCGATCTCACGAACTATGATTTAATTGAGCAGCTCAAGACTTGGGGCATTAAGTTTAGTGATGAGTCTTGATCTCAAATCCCCGGCAAGAGGCATAGAATATACAGAGTCCTTATTTGTCCGGGGGTGCAGTTGTGGGCCTCATTTCGATAGTGAAGTGTGCAGCTGTTCTGTCTCTTGTAATAGTGCTTGAGATGACATGGGTAATTACAGCCAGGCGATGCGGGGGGCTTTCCGGAGGGGTGATCTCCTTTGCCACATGCATTGTTATGGCTACGATAACCATATATATTTTCTTAATTTCAATTATTGCAGTAAGGGTTATGGGGCCGATATTCTACCAATTATGATTCCATACATGTCAAGAAAGGAGCACAGGCAATACCAGGCAGTTCTCGCGCCGGTTTGCCGAGAC
>DUVA01000220.1 GCA_012841305.1 Bacillota bacterium
CCGGAAAATAGTCGATTTTGACGCACGCTCCGGCTTATTCCTGAAAGTGTGTTCGAAAATAGCACACGACTTCCAAAGACGTGTGCTAAAATCGACCACCCCGTCGGGGCCGGTGGTCGAAAACCTTACACCTAGGCCTCGTACGGTGGTCGAATTCCTGCCACCCTCCGGATTATTTGTGATGGCGTGTTCGAAAATGGTACACGACTTCCGAAAATGTGGTCGATTTTCGGACATCCTCGGGCTTGCTTCCGAAAGTTCGGGAGTGTGAATAATTTTATGTCAATAGTACTTCCTCTCCAGAAGTGCTGTTGCAAACCTTCAACTGAATGGGAGTGAAGCAGAATACGGGCAGGGATGGGTAGGCGAAGGACACGCCGACCAGCGGCAGACTGGCAAAGAGATGAGCAGGAGACTGACAGAGAGACGAACACATAGACGAGCAGACGTAGACACATAGGCGCGAAAGCGAAGGAATCCTTGAAATTGACATGGAGCAAGTGTAAAATAGTGAAGGTATACAAGCGCCGTAAGAGGATTTCAAGGAGGAGATTCTTTTGAGAAGGTACCGGACAGAGGATATCCGGAATGTTGCCCTAATTGCCCATAGCGGAGCCGGGAAAACCAGCCTTGGCGACGCCATGCTGTTCGATGCTAAAGCCATTGAGAGACTCGGTAGGGTCGACGAAGGCACCAGCACGCTTGACTACGATCCTGACGAGATTAAGCGTAAGATTACGATATCGACTGCAGTGGCGCAATGCGAATGGCAAAACGCCAAAATCAACCTGGTGGACACTCCTGGGTATGCTGATTTCATCGGAGAGGTTAAGAGTGGACTTCGTGTGGTGGAGTCTGCGGTTGTGGCGGTTTGCGCTACTGCAGGCGTGGAGGTAGGAACTGAAAACGTCTGGCAGTTTGCGGATGAGAGATCACTTCCCAGGATGATTGCGATAACCAAAGTCGACAGAGAAAACGCTGATTTCTATAAGACTGTTGACGCTCTGCGCAACACATTCGGGACAAAATGCACTGTCATCCAGATTCCCATTGGCTCTCAGGATTCCTTCCGCGGGATTGTGGACCTTATCGCAATGAAAGCCATTGTTTACGGCAGCGGCACCGGCGGCAAGTTTGAAGAACAGGATATCCCTGACAACCTTAGGGAAGCAGCTGAGAAATATCATAACGAACTTGTTGAAGCAGCTGTGGAAAACGACGATGAATTAATTGAGAAGTACCTCGAAGGCGAGCAACTGACAGAGGAAGAGATCCGACAAGGCTTACGGCAAGGAGTAGTGGAAGGCAAAACATATCCCATAGTATGCGTTTCAGCTCTGAAGAACATTGGCATTCAACCCATGCTCGATGCTATGGTGTCGTATCTCCCCTCACCTGCCGACTACAACAAGACTGAAGGTACAGTGCCTGGGTCTGATGAGACAAGAGAACTGCTACCCAAAGACGACGCTCCTCTTTCCGCCCTTGTTTTTAAGACCACTGCTGACCCGTTCGTCGGAAAGATAAGCCTTTTTCGGGTGTCCTCCGGCACCATCCGTTCAGATGGGCAAGTCTATAACAGCAATGAAGATGCCACAGAGAGAATCGGACAGCTCTTTTTCATGAAAGGAAAGCAACAGGAGCCTGTAGACCAGGTATGCGCAGGAGATATCGGTGCAGTGGCAAAACTGGGAGTAACCGCCTCAGGCCACACACTCTGTGACAAAGCCAATCCCGTTATATTGCCGGGTATAGATTTCCCCAAGCCTACGCTTGCAATGGCAATGAAGCCGAAGACAAAAGGTGACGAAGACAAGATCGGCACAGGCCTTGCTCGTCTCACAGAAGAAGACCCCACAATCGTGGTGCGTCGTGACGCCGAGACTGCTGAGACTATTGTAGAAGGTATGGGCGAAGTCCATCTGGAAGTTACGGCTGACAGACTAAAGCGGAAGTTCGGGGCTGAGGTAGTCCTGGAGACGCCTAGGATACCTTATCGCGAGACAGTTCGCGGAACTGCCAAAGTTGAGGGTAAGCACAAGAAACAGACCGGCGGACGCGGGCAATACGGCCATGTATTCCTTGAAATCTCACCTCTACCTTCGGGAAGCGATTTCGAGTTTGAAGATAAGATATTCGGAGGTTCTGTCCCGAGACAGTATATACCTGCAGTTGAGAAAGGCGTAAGAGAAACGCTTGTAGACGGTGTGCTGGCAGGATATCCGTTAGTTGATCTGAAAGTCACTCTCTATGACGGTTCATATCACCCTGTAGACTCCTCTGAAATGGCGTTTAAGATAGCTTCATCTATGGCCCTTAAGAAAGGCGTCATGGACGCGTCCCCTGTTCTGCTCGAGCCTATTATGAACGTGGAAGTCACGGTGCCTGAGTACCAAATGGGCGACGTAATGGGCGACCTGAACAAGAGAAGAGGAAAGATTATGGGAATGGAACCCCAAGACGGCAACCAAGTCATCAAAGCCCAGGCTCCTATGGCAGAAATGTTTAGGTATGCAATAGACCTTCGCTCAATTACTGCGGGCCGTGGTTCATTCACAATGGAATTCTCCCACTATGAAGAAGTTCCTGCAGCCATCAGCCAGCAAGTAATTGAGAAACTGAAGCAAGAGCAAGAGCAATAGCAAGAGCAATAGGCCTACCTTCATCAACAAAGACGTTCTGATGTGGAATTGAAGGGGTTCGCGAATATGCGAACCCCTTTTGCATAAATCATGTTATCGCTGGGAATACGAGAGATAGCGCGCCTATGGTTCTCATATGCTACAGATCCTCGGCTCTAAGGAGTTGTGTAAGTAATGATTCTCACGTTGGACTCTCCTAACACCACTAGGATACCGGGAACGACCCCTTTGGAGATCAATGTCGCGGTCTCACAGTTCGTCTTCGGCAAAGGTTCACGCGGTATAATCCTGGCTGATGTTAATAATCCCCTGGATGCTCTCGCTTCCCTCGCCCTTACCCACCATCCGTTTGACGGGCCGATCTTCCTGGTTGCGCAGGCAGGTATAGATCCCGTCCTCTTGGATGAAATACGAAGATTGGCTTCGATCGGCACAGACAGTGTTACCCAGGCAATCCTGGTAGGGCCTCTCGGTCAGCAAGTAGAAGACCAACTAATATCGTTGGGACTCCGGGTCACAAGGATATCAGGTATCAATGCTTATCACACCGCTGCTGAAGTAGCAAGGTTCCTGGGATATCCCAGTGACATGATACTGGTATCCGGACAAGATCCCCAATCAGGGTTGGTGGCAGGCGCAATGGCGGCACACCGAGGAATCCCCGTAGTCTTCACCCTAAACGATACACTCCCTCAAGAGACAGCAGCTGTAATCAAGGCAGCCCATGAACGGGTGAATGTCTTTATCATCGGGGGGCGCAATGTGATTTCCGATGAAACGGAGAAGGCTGTGAGAGGACTTGCGGACGGCACTGTAAGCAGGATCTCCGGCGAGGATCTTCTTGAGCTCTCAGTCAGATTTGCTAAGTATAAGTCTGCCGACGGCCGATTTGGATTTGGGAAGGTCACCAGACACGGCCATGCCTTTACATTCGTGAACCCCGGAAGGTGGCAAGACTGTATACTTGGAGCTATGCTCGCGCGCAGCGGAAAACACGCTCCGATACTATTTTTGGCAAGAGATGAAATCGCCCCTGTGACCCAGAGCTATCTTTTGGAGGTAAATCCTGCCCCGGCAGAGCCTGAACCTCCATACATGCACGCATTTATCATCGGCGACTTTCAGGCCATATCCCCCACGGTTCAGCTGGACATAGAAGACCTCATGTCCATAGATCAGGAACCCCGGCGCCAGGTGGTTCACACAGTCGAGCCTCATGAGACTCTCATGCGGGTTGCGTCGGACATCGTGCCTGACGTGCCTCTCATGACCCCGGAACAAAGCATTCACTAGGAACTGCGCTACACATGCGCCGTTTTTTCAAGGCATTAGGCGCCTCCGTGGACACCAGGCGCCTTTCAGACATTATCGTGAATATCCTATCCATGGGTCTTAGCAATCTAGGTCCACGTGACATACCCATGGACACCGTTTGGTGATCTTGCAGACCTGGAACAGCGTGCAAGGACACGGACATGGACCAGGAACCTCATTCTGATCCCCGACACATTGCCTCAGAAGTCCTTGCATCGCCTTTTCTTTCAGGGCTAATGCGCTTATCTCCTGAGCCATGACGCCCTCTAAAGCCCTCACCTTATCAACTATTACGTTAAAAGGCTCGTCCGGTGCAGTCTCAGGAAGCCAGTTCGCGGCTTTCTCGGCCTTGTCTGCAAGGGATGTCAGAATGCGCGCGAGCTGCTCCTGTTCTATTGCAATTGCCTGAACGATCCTTTCGCAAGGATCCGGCGGGCATGGAAGGCATTTTGTCACTTCAGCCACCTCCTTCCTGATTATTCGCTAATATCCGGTTAAGAAGACTATTCCACCTTTGCTTCCATAAGGATTCAGGATAGCCCTCAGCCAATCTCCGCGCGTTTTCACCCATTCTAAGACGTAAGCTTCTGTCACTTGCGAGTTCAAGCACAGCCTGGATCAGATTCGCCGCTTCCGGGTTTACCAGGTAGCCGTTCCACCTATGGATAACGAATTCCGCAAGCCCTCCTGCAAATCCGGCTATGACAGGAAGTCCACATGCCATGGCTTGAAGGCAGTATAGAGACGCTCCTTCAGTAGCTCGAAACGGCATTAGTGCAAAATCGAACTTGGGATAGAGATCAGGCAGACTGTCCCAATGAACCGGGTAGAACTTACAGTTAGGCAACGAAAAGATATGGTCAGCCATGATAGAGGCCTCTTTCGCGTCTCTCATGTGGCCTACAATATGGAATTCCATATTGGCGCCTTGCTCCCAGGCCATGCCTGCGACAGCCAGAACCTCATTGATTCCCTGCTCCATTGTAAAGTCCTGTGGACAGACAATCCGCACTATCTCTGATTCACCCTTGGATTCTGACCCGGCAAACGCCAGGAGATCAATCCCCGGCGGAATATAGACTAGTCTATGTTCATACCCGGGCCACATTGCCTTGATCACGTTGATTGTGTTCCGATCCTCTGCAACAAAAGCTTCAGGCGCAGTTACCCCGTATAGCAACCTCTTCTCCCACTCATGCCTATCAAGGGAATGAAGCCGGTTGAAACGTGTTGAAGGAGCATCCCAGAAGATGCCGTGAGACACAACTATGGACCTATGGCATGCCTTCGGAGCTGCAACGTGCCAATGGAAGTAGATCCTAAGGTCATATCCGAGGCTTCTCTGGGCAAATACTGAGTTCAGCCCGGGAAACATGGACACGTGGTCAGCTTTTGCGTCAATACCGAAGACATTCACCCCGTCAAACATACGCTGAGCGATAGGAGACACCTGGAACACATCTACCTCCCAAAGGAGTTCACCTCGGATGAACCGGATAAGGTTCAGGAGGCCGAGGTTCTCTTCAACGGCTAAGAGGTTGTCATCAGTGGGATGCAACATATAGTCAGTTAGGATAGCAATGCGATAAGAATATCGTTTCACTTTCCATCATCTCCCCAGATTCCTCTCAACGCTCCCCGCCATTTGTCCTTCCACCGCTCCAGGGAAAAAGCCTCTGATGTCTCCAG
>DUVA01000221.1 GCA_012841305.1 Bacillota bacterium
ACTCGACTGTGAATTCCCGCATTATGTATAGTGGCGCCTTACCTCCGTAATGCACGAGAAACTCAACGACGTAGTCTCCAGGTTCTAATTCACCGGAAAGAGCCACGTCAAAGGCACGGATGCCACCGGGCAGCACAACATTGGCTTCTTCACCTAAATCCAATGAATTCACATCAACTAGCGAACCCGGACCAACGTATTCAATCCCGGGGATACTCTCAGGCATGACCCGTCTCTTCAATGCCATGGATGCTCTGGGTTTAGCGTGGATTGTCCCGGTATTCTTGAAGACGGTTCCGAAGACAGTGCCCACTGAAGGCCCCCCATCGTCAACAGTGATGGGAGCAAGCTCGCCAATAGTCTCAAATTCCTTGCCTACCTTAAGAAACACAACAGTGCCGCTTTCCCCGGACCATTCTGAAGCGCTAGGCGTAGTGGATTCACCTTCCGCAACAGGTGTCGCAGTGAATATGACGTTTGCATATTTGCCACCTGACTCCCCCTTGGGAATTGAGAGCATCATGCGTACTACTTGACGCGCCCTGGGCCTAATCTCAACCACATCAGGCTTCACTTCGATCCAATCAGCACAGCTTGGCGTAGAAGATTCTACTTCTTCCGTTATAAGCTCACCTTCATCGTCAAATGCAAGTGTTGTGGCACGACCTTCAACACGGATAGCCTGGTCAGAGCGGTTTTCAATAACCAGAGGCCGTGCTACAGTGGCGCCTGCGATGCCGCTTAAGTCAAGCAGATCAGGGTCAACTGAGAAAGGTGCGATCACCGCGGACGTCTCCATCTTGGCGACCTCTGTTCCGCTCTCCCCAACACTGAACGGAACCTTGGCAGTGGCAGGCCTCATTCCCCCGTACTTAATTGAAATGTCGGCGATGTAGTCGCCCGGGGCGAGACCGCCGGGTAAAACTGAACCAAGGTTAACAGCAGCCCCTGGCAGCACAATGCCTCTACCCGCGCCAAGTGGAATTTCCCTGAGTCTCTTTCCGGTGCCGTCACGCAATATCATGCTTCCGCGAGCGAAGACGTGGATATCGCCTTCGTTTTTTAGCTCTGCTGACAATATCACAGCGTCTTTTCCGTATACACTGGCGTAAGCAGGAGTTTCAACTGCATAGTCTACACTGAACCCGGTCACATCAAGGCGCCTCTGCATTTGCCTTGCAGGAACGGTAAGCTCCACCACTGTCGCAAATCTTTGCACAAATGTACTGGAGGCAAACGCAGCCTCTCCCTTTCGCTCCTCTGGAATCAACTCAAAAACGACAGCCGCGTACCTGCCGCCTGACGCCCCGCGAGGCACCGTGAGGGTTCCTTTTACGGCAAAGGCGGAGCTTGGCGCCACTGTGGCCTTATCCGCAGAGAGCTTGATCCACTTGGCGCATGAGTGCTCGGACTCGCCCAGAACCGCAATCTCATAATCTCCATCTGGCTTTTGGGCCAAATCGGCGGTATATATGAGGAAGTCTGCGGTTACGGCCCTGCCCTCGTTCATCATGACCACTTCAAATGTCTTTGTTTCCCCTGGGGCTGCGGTCATCTCCACAAGCATGGGGGTGAAACTCAAAGATACCTGTGCCCGTATGGAACTTGGGGCCGCAGCAAGAATGGCAAACAGACCGATCAGCATGACCGCTGCCCTTCTCACCAGGGTCCGCCCGCATGGTATGCTTGCTACCACCCCACCTCTATGTCGAAGCCAACTCAGCAGGAAATGCATCAAAGCCTCTCTCCTTCTTGCTCATCCGGGGGGTGACCACGTAGGCCACCCCCGGATTTCGGAATCACCCTGATGCACAGGGATGCTTGGGCCACTTTCCGAGAACAAGAAATGCGATCCTTAGCCCTTTTCAGCTACACATGATGGGTCTATTTCCATCCACCCGTCTGAGGATCAACCCACCTCTTGATATTTTGCAGCGCTATCGTAATGGTTCCGGAGTTCTCATACTCGCATGAGGAGTTGCAGTTCTCGACGAAGATCTTGTTCCAGAGCTTGGTGCTCAGGCCTTCGTGCAGAGCCTCACTATCGCCAATTAGCGCAAACTCCTCGTTGAGGTTAATAGCCCTTATCCAGGGGGTTGATTCCAAATCAGAGCCCCAACTGTAATAGGTGTCAATGGTTCGCTTCACGCCAGCATCTTCCAGCATGTACTCGAGGTCGCCGAATCCTGCGAACGTGATCTTTACATCGTTATTGCTCTGCAACCAAACCGAAATGCAGTCTGCTGCATAGGTACCGGGTTTCAATATACGCCAATCCCAACGAGTACCGCTCATCGTCCAGTTGCACCACTGCGCCATTGATGCGTGGTGCGTGAAAGCGATATTCCATTTTTCCTTGTTGCAATAGCCAAGACCCCCGCCGCTGGTCCAGCAACGCGCAAGAGCTGCGGTATTTCCTGCTTTGTATTCATCCCACCCACCAACACCAACCCCGTACTTATCCGGGTTCCATTCCCAATGCGTCTGCTCTGTTGCGCCCGACGGCAGATCCTGGCCGTCGTTGTAAGCCATCGCCATAGCCGGCACTAGAAGAAACGCGAGAACCACTAAGCAAACTAATAGCTTTTTCATTTACATTTGTCCCCCTTAATGAGTTATTTTGAGGTACGCTGATGGGCTAGAGCCCATCTCGGCTAAGGGATCCACCTCGATCCCCGTTGCCTCCCTAATTGTTGCTAACTATGAACGTTATCACCCCCGTACTCTCATACTCTGCAGACGATACTCCGTCGCCCACACTTATCTTTGACCACATCGAAACCGGCACAGGCTCGGATAGGTCAATATATCGAACCTCATTGTTCAGATCCACCGCTGATATCCATCCTGCGGCTTCAGCAGCAGCCAGATTGTCTCCAAACCCGTAGGATGCCGCAATCGTCCCTGAGGTCCCGCCTACCTTTGAAAGATTCTCAAACTCGCTGAACTGTATTGAGAGCCTTCCAATACCTGATGCGGTGATCTTGGTAGCCAGGGCAGCATATGTCCCAGGCTTTTGCACCCGCCAGTCAAGGCGGGTTGCAGTCACCGAAACATCCGCATACGGCTCCCCAGTGCTCTTGATGTATATAGGATCCAGCGGCACCTGGTGCCAATAGCCACTCCCGACTGGGTTGTATTCCATATTGATATGGTCACAGAAGATCGAATCCTTATCACTTGGCGGCAATCCATCGGTTGTGACCTTCAAGGCCAGGCAAGCATAAGAACCCGGCAGGAACCTATAACCGGCAGTCTGATGCCAGTCCCAGATGATCTTTACGCGCGTGATTCCCGGCTCGGGGTAGGTCACTTCTATTGTTAAGATCCCTTCTTGTATATCAGGATGTCCCGGCACAACTACAAACTTCTCTATCTCCTCTGCAGTCAGGTGCTCACCCAGGAGAAGGGTGACTATCCAACCGTTCCACCCTTCCGGTTGGTCTTGTGGCTGTACTCCCGGCTGCCCTGCCGGCTGCGCTTCCGACTGTGCTTTTGGTGCCGACCAGTCGACTGGGCAATTCACCCACAGCTCGATTATCCACTCGGCTTCCTCGCCTGAAGGAACAGTGAACTTATCGTCTTCGACTCCTATGTTCTCTGAGATTCCCGTGGCTGTCAGTCTGAACAGCCTTGACAGCTCTGTCTCGTTTCCGCCATCGTCCTTGTGAACCCTCTCAATCTGAACGGGTTCCGCAAGTTGCCTAACCAAGGCCCCGAGAGAAGTACTTGCTTGTGGCTCTTCTGCGGGCTTCTTTCCACCCTTCGAAAGGTCTCCTGGCACAGGCCCTATAGGAGATGATCTCTCCGGAAAAGTCCTTTCAGGATAAGTCCATTCGCGTTCAAACGGATTGATCGCTACGTGAGACGAACCGGCATTAAGCCCAAAACCTTCGGGATTCTTGTGGGCAATTATTGAATGTGGAGATGTCCTTTGCCGCTGAGTTTTCCCGCGCATTGTACATGTAAGCAGAAAACCACTGTCGATGGTGTACGATCCTTCTTTGGAGAACCCGAATCCGCCGGAGCTGTTACGCCTTGTCGTTACACTAATCTCGCAACGGGCAGCTTCATTGGGCAATAGGCTGCCAACATCCCAGGCAAACAATGAATCCGGCTGTGAAATCCCGCGGGGATCATTGCCTTCAATGCCTGCGTTACCCTGGGATCTCCCTGTCACTGTAGGCTGAAAAACAGAACCGACGCTGCCCTCCACCCTTGCGCTTTCCATCGGAAAGTCGTTTGGATTCCTAACAGTCAGCACAATGGTCCCTTTCAGTTGCCGTCCTATTGGCGCTGCAAACAGCCTTCCGCCGACTTCCACTATTTCCCCGGATACAGGGATAAAGTCTGCACTAATTCCGGCTTCACCGGTATCTAGAGCTATGGTGGCCCGCGCAGTTATCTGCACAACAGAGGACTCAGCATTTCTCAATCCTGTAATCGGACTCGCAAGTTCCATAACGCGATCCGAATCAATAGTGGCATAGGGATTTACCTCCTCCAGTGTCGCCCATCCAATCATGGGGATTAGCCTGAAAACGGTAAGCGGTGCTCCACAAGCCGGAAGAGCAAACACCATGAAGATTAATACTACAGTCAGCCCGAGCATC
>DUVA01000222.1 GCA_012841305.1 Bacillota bacterium
CAAGATAGGTGAGGCGCAAGTAATGGCTGAGTCAGGAATAGATGACATTCTTATCGCCTATCCAATAGTCGGAGAAGATAAGATTTCCCGCCTTTTGAATCTCAGGAAGTGGGTGCGGAAAGTGGCATGTACAGTCGATAGCCTTCAGGGCGCAAGGGCTCTGTCTGAAGCAGCGCTAAGTGCAGAGTTGCCGCCTCGCGAACCCCTTGATGTTTATATAGAGGTTGATGTGGGATTCAAACGGGTAGGCTTGCCTGCAGGAAAGGATGTTGTGGATTTTGCCCTAGGCATTCAGGATCTGAAAGGGATCAGAATTCGAGGCATTCTAACTCATGCCGGTCATGCTGCTTCATCTGAAACTCCTGAACAGCTGCTTTCGATAGCGCGATCAGAAGCCCAGGCGATGGTTATGACCGCCGGGATGCTGAGGGAGAACGGTATACACATCGATGAAGTGAGTATCGGATCAACTCCAACATCCTACGTGCTTGATTCGTTTGAGGGAATCACAGAGATTCGCCCGGGAACGTACGTGTTTAACGATAGTGACCTTCTAAGCCTGGGTGTGGTCAGCCTGAACGATTGCGCGCTTTCTGTGCTTGCATCAGTTGTCAGCCGGCCATCCCATGATCGGGTAGTCTTCGATGCAGGTAGCAAGACGCTTTCCAGCGATAAGCAGGCTAACTGCAAGATACCTGGCTACGGTGTGATTAAAGGCTGTCCTGACATATGGATTGAGAGGCTTAGCGAAGAACATGCAATCGCCAGAGTCCAGCCGAATGCGACTGCAAAATGGAATGCTGCTGCAGGTAGGAAAACTGCCGACCGTATCCCTGAGATAGGTGAGAAGGTGCAGATAGTGCCTAATCACGCATGTCCAGTGGTGAATCTCTTTGACCGGTTCATAGTTACTAAGAATGATACTGTAATTGCTGAATGGCGTGTGCAGGGCAGAGGCAGGCTGGCCTAACAATCCTAATGGCAAAACATGTGTGTCTGAGGAAAAAGTTGTCGTGTAAGGCAGGAAATCCATAATACATGAAGAAATACGTAGTGACTCATTGCAACGGCGTTGCGAAAACTTACAAAGGTCTAAGAACCCGAGTTGTTCTGCAAATGGTGATGTGTGCTTACTGAGTTCATGCAATACTACGGCTTATGCTTCGTCTGTGTTGCCCACACGAAGGCAACGGATTCTTCTTCTTTACTATGTCATAGCGGTAATGCAGTGATTGGGAACATGACAGAATTCGAAGGGAGGGATAGGGGTTCAGTCGGCTGGAAGGCCATTCATGATCTCAACCAGGGGAATAGAAAAAAGGAGGAACTATGATGTCTTCAAGGAGTCTGGTAAGGACTAGTATCATTTGTGTCCTTTTGTTGCTGCTCAGTACGACGATGATAGCTGCAAAGGACAAGGGCGTAATCTACTACTTGAGCCCTAATCAGTTCGATGAAATGCAAACAGCTGCTACCTTAATGATTAAGAAAGCTGTCGAAGCGGCAGGTTACACGTGCAGAACTGTTACAGCCGGTAATGAAGATGTCTCGCTCCAACTGAATCAGCTGGATAACGCCATAAGTCAGAATCCCAAAGCGATAATTGTTGCAGCTGTAGACGGTACCGCGATTTGCGGGGGGGTTGACAAGGCCAGAGCTGCAGGTATACCTGTCATGTCTTTCAATCGAGTAATCAGTGATACAGAGGTAGACTTCCACTCAGTCGCAGGTTGTAAGATGATGGGAATTAGGGCTGGACATGAGATTGCTAGGTTACTTAAAGAGAAGTATGGAACGGTCAAGGGAACAATACTTGACATCATGGGAGATCCTGGTGACTCCTACACAACCCTGATAGAGGAAGGGTTCCGTGAAGTGATGGCGGATTATCCTGATGTGAAGATAGATACAAAGATCGCCTATGACTGGGAAGCTTCACGTGCAGCTAATATCGCAGATGACTATCTGATTGCACATCCTAAGACAGATATGATATTCCCTCATTCAGATCACTTGACAGCAGCTGTTGTTTCAGTCTTGCAGAACAAGGGATACAAGAAGAACGATATTATAATGGTTTCCTGCACTGGGATGCCTATGGGGCTGGACTTGATTCGGGAAGGTTGGGTATCCTGCCTTGTCGAGGAACCTGTAGGTGCTCAGGCTGAAGGGATTGCGATGTTCCTGGATGATATTATCGCAGGGAAGAAACCCGCTCTCGGGAAATACGATGTAAAGGGCATTGATGCTGAGCTCATTGAAATGCCTTACGGTTTGGAATTAAGGATTACAGGTAACGTGATTGATATAAGTAATGTGGATAACCCGGTATGGTGGGGTAATCAAGTAGGCAAATAGGCTGAGTACGCAGGATGGAGCCAGCACACTTCGAGCTCGGTTCCATCCCGTTTTTTTTCTATCCGTAAATCATTCAGATCATAAGATCGGATGATTGAATCAGTGTTCAATTGAGCAAAACCGACGAATTGCTCTCGTTTAATACCGGTGGCGCTACCACTCGGCATGATGCCGCAATCTACTAATATGTACTGTGCACGACGCATATATTGGCAACCTGCAACTCGATCTCAAATGTCAGCCAATAGTGACCTCAGAATACGGCGGGCCACAAAAGGAGGGATGATGATTAATATTGGCTGAAGAGCCGTGTATAAGGTCAAGAAGGCAAATAGACAAAAGGGGGAGCTACAATGTCCTCAAGAAATCTAGTAAGAATCAGTGTGTTATGTGTTCTCCTCTTAATGCTCAGTACGACGATGATAGCTGCAAAGAACAAAGGCATAATCTACTACTTGGCTCCTTGTATGCACGATGAAGTACAGACAACTGCAGCTACAATGATCAAGGATGCTGTTGAAGAGGCAGGTTACACATGCAGAGTTCTTACAGCAGGCCAGGAAGATGCCTCGCTTCAACTCAATCAGCTGGACAACGCAATTAGTCAAAATCCTAAAGCGATAATCGTTGCAGCCGTTGACGGTGTTGCGATTTGCGGAGGGGTCGACAAGGCCAGAGCCGCAGGCATACCGGTTATAGCATTTGACCGAACAATCAGTGAAACAAAGGTAGACTTCCATTCAGTTGCAGGGTGTAGATTAATAGGTGTAAACTCCGGAAATGAAATTGCGCGATTGCTTAAAGAAAGGTATGGAACAGTCAAGGGAACAATACTTGACATCATGGGTGATCCCAGTGACTCCTACACGACCCTGATTGAGGAAGGGTTCCGTGAAGTGATGGCGGATTATCCTGATGTGAAGATAGACACTAAGATTGCTTCCGCTTGGGAGGCTTCAAATGCAGCCAATATCGCAGATGACTATCTGACTGCGTATCCTAACACTGACCTGATATTTACACATGCGGATCACCTGGCTGCAGCGGTTGTGGCAATTCTGCAAAATAAGGGTTACCAGAAGGGCGACATCATCCTGGTATCCACCGCCGGAATGCCTACAGGGCTGACTCTGATCCGTGAAGGCTGGCTATCTTGTACAGTTGAGCAACCTGTAGGCGCGCAGGCTGAAGGGGTTGCGATGTTCCTGGATGATATTATCGCAGGAAAGAAACCTGCTCTTGGCAAATACACAGTCAACGGTATTGATTCTGAACTCATCGAAATGCCTTATGGCTTGGAATTGAGAATCTCGGGTGCCCCGATCCATGCAGGAAATGTAGATGATCCGGTATTCTGGGGCAACCAAGTAGGTAAATAGTCTGACTGGGCAGGATGGAGCCTAATTTGCCTTTGTCCAGGTTCTATCCTGCCGGTTATTAGATTGAGCAAACCGTAAGGAGCCACAAATGGGAGGGGCGTTGGAAGCAGATGGACAACTCATCAAAGAGGAAAACGCTAAAATGGATCCTCGATAACATTGCTTGGTTCATATTAGCCGTATTAGTCGTTGTTTTCTCACTTACTGTTGAAGGCTTTGCTCAGTGGCCCATATACAGAAACATACTATCTCACGCAATTTTCATTGGCATTCTTGCAATTGCGGAGGCGCTATGCATCATAAGCGGGGAAATGGACTTGTCAGTTGAGTCTGTCATGGCTCTCTCTGCTGTTGTGACAGCATATTTAGCAGGAACCAGTACTGATGCGTCAGGCCTTTACATGAACGGAGTTTCGACTCTGGCAATAGTATTGGCTGCCGGAGTGCTCATAGGCTTGATTAATGGCTTCTTTGTAGTCAAGATGAAAATCAATTCGTTCATCGTCACCTTGGCAGGCTACCTTGCTTTTCGAGCGGTAGGACTGGTAATAACAGGGGGAAGAGGCGTTTTGAATATAAGCCCTGACATCGTGGCAGTGGCCAGAACAAGTATAGGGCCTATTCCAATGTTTGTCATTATCATGGTAGCCCTCTACGGAGGATTCCACTGGATGTTGAACAGGACTCGGTTTGGTAAGTATATCTATTATGTTGGCGATAGTAAAGAAGCAGCGTTTAATGCCGGAATAAGAGTTGACCGTGTGTTGTACGGGGTCTTTATCATCGCCGGAGTTCTGTCTGCTTTAGCAGGTTGGTTACTGGCTGCACGCACCAACGGGTGTTCTCCTAGCTTGGGTATGGGGTTGCTCTTTGAGGCGATGGCAGCTGTGGTTATCGGCGGAGTGAGTCTGCAGGGAGGTATCGGCAAACTCACAGGTGTTTTCGCAGGGGCACTTCTCCTCAGCAGTATTTCCACGGTTATTGCAATTGTGGGTATGAACCCTTTCTACATGAACATTATCCGTGGAGGGCTCATCATTGCTGCAGTGACTCTTGATACAGCGATAAGAAGTATCAGGGCCAAGCTGACATAGTCATCGCATCTGTTAAGGGAGTGATATTCCCAGATGAAACTTGTTGTTAGGTCTTTAGAACAAGAGATATTCAAACCTTTTGGCAGAGTGCTGGAGCCTTGGAGCCAGGAGATTCCTGAGGTTACAGAGCCTGGCGCTTTTGACTTCTTCGTTCTTTTCAAGGAGTCTGCCACCAGTTGGCAGGTGGGATATCTGGAGCAAAAGGCTGACGCATTTTGTCGACTGGAATGCCATCCGAACACACCCGAGGTTTTCGTGCCTTTGAAGGGAGAATCAGTAATAGTTCTAGCCAACACCCCTGTGCAACAGGGGCAAATAACCGCTTTTAGGCTTGATAAGCCTGTCGTTTTGAATTGCGGTGTCTGGCACGGAGTAATCTCTTTGGACGGCTTGTCAGAAATCCTTATCGTTGAGAATTCAGACGTAATCGATGAGTATTTCGATCTTGAGAAGCCGATAGACGTTTCGGTGCTTGGGTGAGCTACGCCAAAGTCGCTAAGCCATCTATTCTATTTTGAGAAGGGTGATCTGTCATGGTTAAGGCCAAAGACTATATGAAAGCTGCAGTCTGGGAAGGCCCGTACAAACTGTCTCTCAAGACAGTTGAGAAGCCTGTCCCAGGTGATGGCGATGTACTAATTAAGACCAAGGCTGTCGGAATTTGCGGGAGTGACCTGGAGGTATTCGACGGGCGATTCAAACAGTCTGTTCCCCCTATGATTATTGGCCATGAAGGAGGGGGAATTGTAGAGCGAGTAGGCCCAGGTGTCACAAAGGTCAGCCCGGGAGACAGAGTCATTGTCGAGTGCCTGCTCTACTGCGGCGAATGCATCAACTGCCGAACCGGAATGTACAACTTGTGCTCTCAACATAAGGTAATAGGTATGATTGGCCATGACGGCGAGTATGCAGAGTATTTCGTAGCGCCTGAAAGAAACGTGCACATACTCCCTGAGAACATTACCTGGCCCGAGGCTGGGTTAATTGATACACTGGCAGGCCCGGTTGCCGGTATCGAAAAGACCAACCTTCACTTAGGTTCCACAGTCGCTGTGTACGGCCCAGGCCCGGCAGGGTTGTTCTTCTGTAAACTGGCGAAACTCCGCGGCGCGCGCAAGGTGTACCTTGTGGGCACCAGAGATTACAGGCTTGCTTTTGGTGAGCAATACGGAGCAGACGTGGTTCTCAATACGAAACGCGACAATGTTGAAGAGTACATTCATGAAGATACCCAAGGCCAAGGTGTGGACTTGGTGATTGAGGCTGCAGGTGCTGCTCAGGCTCTGAACAGTGGGCTTGAGGTGCTTAAGAAAGGTGGGGAGCTGTTAATATACGGCGTGTTCGGTGGTGGACCGGTCCCTGTTGATATTCAGCCAATCCAAATAAATGAACTTATCGTAAAGGGACTTAATGGGTCACCTCTGAAATACCCTGACACTATAGAATTGATTAGCGACGGCACCATAAGTGTCAAACAGCTGATTTCGCATACGTTCAAACTTGAAGATGTCCCGCGCCTATTCTCCACAGGCTTTATTTCCAGTAGAGAAGAGGACTACATGAAGGGCGTAGTACTGTTTGACTGATTAGTGCACTGATGAGAATGAGGTGTTCTTATGAAGCTCGAGGCTGTGGTTGATGTCAAGTGTAAGATTGGAGAGGGGCCTCTTTGGCATCCGCAGGAGAAGAGGCTATACTGGGTTGATATTCCTGACGGGATCCTGTTTCGCTATGACCCTTTGACGAGTAGGCATGAAGAGATTCACAGAGGCGAGCTTATTGGAGGGTATACCATCCAAGAAGACGGGTCTTTTCTCTTCTTCATGGACAAAGGCCTGATACGGATCTACAGAAACGGGAATCAAGCCACCCTGATTAATGAGGTTCCGGAACTGAGAAGCACCAGGTTTAATGACGTCATTGCCGATCCAGTGGGCCGGGTCTTCTGTGGGACGATGCCTGACGCTGACGGCCAAGCCTACCTTTACAGGCTGGACACCGACGGGACGCTGGACATGGTCCTCGATGGAATCGGTTTGTCCAACGGCATGGGCTTCACGCCGGACAAGAAGCAAATGTACCACGTTGATTCAAAGAAACACCTAATTTCCATATTTGACTACAACGAAACAGACGGCTCTCTCAGCAATAGAAAGGTATTTCTCAAACTGGATGAAAACGAAATTGAGCCGGATGGCTTGACAGTAGACGCTGAAGGGCACGTGTGGGTCGCCTTTTGGAACGCAGGTTGCATTAGGCGGTTTGCCCCGGACGGACGACAGGTTCTCGAAGTCAGCGTGCCTGCGAAGAAGACGACTTCGATGACCTTCGGCGGCAATGATTACAACGAACTATACATAACCAGCGCAGGCGGTGATGACCGGCCTGAAGACGGAACCCAGGCAGGTGCGCTCTTCAGAATTAGGGCCGGTATTCGTGGTTTGCCTGAACATCTATCCAGGGTCTGCATATAGACGCACTCAAAGTAGATAAAGCGGTACGGTTGATAGGAAGGGGGAGGATCCAATGGCAGTTCATCTGCGGGAACAAGAAGCGGAAGAGCCTGTCTTGGAAGTCAGAAACGTAAGTAAGAGATTCGGCCATGTTCAGGCGCTAGACGATGTGAGCCTCAAGGTTTATAGAGGTGACATAGTAGGCCTCTTAGGAGATAATGGTGCAGGCAAGTCAACTCTTATAAAGATAATCGCAGGTAACCATCAGTGTGACGAAGGACAGGTGTTCCTCGAAGGTAAAAGAGTCAACTTCTCTTCCCCGGCTGAAGCTCGTGCAGCCGGTATAGAAACAGTATATCAACAGAGTCCTGTCTGCACTAACGCCACAGTATACGAAAACTTTTTCATCGGCAGGGAGCCGGTGAAAAGCTTCCTTGGAGTAAAAACCCTTGACGTCCCGAAGATGAGGGATGATACTCGGAAGATCCTGGATGATATCGGGGTTTCTATGCCTTCGATTGATGTGGAGATGGGTATTCTGTCCGGAGGCCAAAGACAAGCAGCACTTCTCGGAAGGTTCCTCCATTGGGGAGGCAAGATAGCTCTGTTGGATGAGCCTTTTGCAGCCCTTGGAGTCGCTGAGTCGAGGAACGCTCTGAAAATGGTGCGGGAAGTAAGCAAGAAAGGCCTGCCCATAATTCTCATCACCCATAACATTGAATATGCGCTCCAGGTAATCAATAAGTTCGTGATACTGAGGCATGGCAACGTTGTGGGGTCTGGAAAGGCGCAGGACGTAACAATGCAGGACCTCGTTGCAACGATCACCGGTGCCATACATCTCAATGACTAGATGCAGCGAGATAAGGGGAGTGCTTGACAATGCAGAAGAAGAAGGTCGGGCTGATTGCCCTGAGCCTACCCAGAGAACGTACTGACTTAGCGGAGAGGTTTCACTCGAATGCCGGTACTGCCTTGAAAAACGCCGGCTTCGAGGTGTGTACCCACGAAGGCCTCATCTTCGATTCCCAAGAGTGTATCCGCGTTGCCAGGCAGTTGAAGGACGATGGGGCAGGCTGTATATTATTGCTTCTTGGGACTTGGATAGATTCGCCCACTGTCATTGACACGGTCAGAGCAGTGGATATTCCATTTGCTGTCTGGGCAGAGGATAACCCTGCTTCATTTTCGCTGACTGCAGGCGGAATAGTCCACGGATCCCTGGATGAATTCGGACTGAAGCATCGTTTCTTCTACGGCTCGCCTTCATCTCGGGAACTGATTAGCCAGGTGTCTGCGTATGTTGACGCAGCTTGCTGCAGCACAGAGCTGGACGGTGAGAGGTTATGTGTTGTTGGCGGGCGCGTCACGGGCATGTACACAACAATGGCAGATATCATCCAGATTAAAGAAGTCTTCGGTGTCGAGATGGAGCATGTTGATTCCCTTAGGGTCTACTTGGATGCAGAAGATCTGGACTCGGAAGAAGTCGCTGAATGCAAGAGGGATGTATTAGCTCAGTTCGGTGTCGTCAACTTGAGTGAACGCGTATTGGATAGGTCTGTCCGCCTATACATGGCGCTCAAGCGGATACTGGTTGATAAGGGATACAGAATGGCGGCTGTAAAATGCATGGACGAGATGACCAACAACTATTGTTCCTTTTGCCTCGCCAATTCTCTGCTAAACGATGACGGGTTCACCGTATCGTGTGAAGGTGATATCTATGCTGCTCTAACCATGAAGATTCTTAGAACGTTATCAGAGGGAGTGGCGTTATTTGGTGATATTAACCACGTTGACCATGACGGCAAGATCATAAGGATTGTCAATTGTGGTTCGATGCCATCCTCTTTAGCGGAAAGCAGAAAAGATGTAGACCTCGAGAATCAGTACGAATACCTTAGCGAGGCAGGGGGAGCTGTTACAGTCTTTTCGGTCAAAGGGTTTCCTGCTACAGGGGCTCGACTTTTCCGAATCCGGGGGGCTTTAGGCATGGTTGCTTTCCAAGGAGAAACCATCCGCAGGCCAAAGGAGGAGTTTAAGGAAGCCCGGGAGTTCTGGCCTCATGCCTTTATGAAGCTGGACTGTGATACGCATGTTCTTGTCCAGAACTTGCGGTCTAATCATATGCATGTCAGTCCCGGCCATTGCCTGAACGCGCTTAGGGAGTTCTGCTGCCTAAAGGATCTGAAGTTGGTTGTGCCTGGTGAAGCCGGGCCTGAACGCAAGTAGATGGTTCGTATAAGGTCAATGAATGGAGGAGCCTGGCCACAATGAAGGGAGACATATACGACAGACTTGGAGTCAGAAAACTGATTAATGCAGCAGGTACCTACACAATGGTGGGCGGTTCACGTATGAGTCGTGAAACTCTTGAGGCAATGTGCGAGGCATCAGGTAGTTTTGTCGAGATACGGGAGCTCCAATCGCGAGCCCATGAGAGACTGGCAGAGATTACGAACAACGAATCTGCTTTGATAGTGACAGGGGCCGCTGCCGGCCTATACGTGCTGGCTGCGGCTTGTGTATCACTTAAGCTCGGCCGGGAATTCCGATACCTTTCACCGAGCGAGGTCGGGCAGTGTGAGATAGTCGTCTTTAGAGCGCACAGGAATCCATATGACTGGTCCTTGCGCCAGCTTGGAATTAAGCTTGTAGAGATCGGATACCCCAACATGATACAACCTACAACTGTTCAAGATCTCGAGGAGGCAATAACCGATAACACTGTTGCCGTGTTTTATACCGAGATGAAACAGGGGTGGGTAGCAGAAGGTGCTCTCAGCTTAGACACCACTCTCCTGGTAGCCAACAGGTGCGGGGTGCCGGTTGTGGTTGACGGCGCTGCTCAGCTTCCTCCGGTGGACAATCTATGGGCGTTTAACCGGATGGGAGCTCAAGCAACAGTTTTCAGTGGCGGTAAGGATCTAGCCGGGCCACAGGCCAGCGGCTTGATAACCGGATCCAAGAGGCTGCTGGACGTTGCCAGAGAGACAGCCTTCCCCAATTACGGAATCGGCCGGATGCTAAAGGTCGGTAGAGAAGAGATAGTAGGCCTTCTGGCTGCAGTGGAACAGTATGTGTCCATGGATCATGAGGCCAGGGCCGAGTGGTGTCAGAACCAAATAGAAGTACTCAGGAAATCATTCTCGGAGTACCGTAATGTTGAGGTGACAGACAGCTATCCTAATGAAGCCGGACAACCAATAGCCAGGGCAATTGTTAGTTTCAGCCGGGAAGG
>DUVA01000223.1 GCA_012841305.1 Bacillota bacterium
ACATAGGCCCCAGCGCATTTAGCCGGGGTTTTGAAACCTGGATATAGCTGGTGCCGGAGGCGGGAATCGAACCCGCACGGGCCAAAGGCCCAAGGGATTTTAAGTCCCTTGCGTCTGCCTATTCCGCCACTCCGGCACTGGTAATTACGAAGGAGTATTTTACTCATGCATTTTCCCAATACATTATAGCACCGTAATCCCTCAACAACAATGTGAATTTGCTCGCATGTGAGTTTGCTCGCATGTGAGTCTATTCACATGTCATGCGACTGTCACAATGCTAGGTTATTCGGTCAGCAACTGATAGACCCATTTCCCCACAGGATTCTTACCCCGTGCCAGATAGTCTGCATAATGAGCATGAAGGCATTTTAGGCCTGCGCTGCTCCCATGAATACCGCCTACCCCTGACTCACGGATCACGTCATACCAAGACGGCCGGTGAGCCTCAATCCACTTTAGCTCATCTTCTGTCAAGAGCGTTTGGCGAAAAGCAGCGTAGGACCGGACGGCCTCTTCGTATGCGCTCTGCGCTTCAGGATCCTCCGCCAGACGGGTCTCGAGCTTGGTTATCCACCCTTCAGCCTCTAACCGAGACACTGCCCTAATAGCACCGGGACACGTAAGCCAAAAAACCGTAGGAAAAGGCTCAAAAGGCTCAGCAAACCCGGGTCTTGCAGTCACAACAGGGCTCGTGATGATGGTTTCCGGCATCCCCAGCGGGCACCGGCTTGCCACTTTCAGGAAGCCCCTCGGCCTACGGCCCAATTGCACTTGGATAATATCCTCATCTCTCATGACTCACCATAGCCCATACTCGATACTTCCCTAACTGAGTCCCAGGTAATTCAATTGCTAAGCAATGTCACAAAATATCAGCACTAACCAAAGCTCACCTGAGCAGTCTCACAGAATATCAGCGCTGACCGGGGCTCACCTGAGCAATCTCACAGAACATCAGCGCCGATCAAGGCTCAGCAATAGCCCACCTGAGAGTCCAACTGAAAAGCCATCATAGATTTGGCGAATTCCGCAGGCCTCGTAACGCACCGCTTAAATTGCAGCTTGTAAGAAAAGCCGGTCGCAAAATGCGCCGGCCTTCCCCTTCTTCCAAAATCAAGACGCTTCTTAGCCCAACATAGAGAAGTATCGTTATCGCTGCTGCAATCGGATAATTGCCGGCAGCTACCATATTCGACAGACTCTTCTCCCTGTAATCTGACGGAACCGCCGAATCCCACAACAACCGGAACTCAGATCCCTATACAGTCCAATTGCTGAGGAACCGATACCCGACAGGAATCAGGTCGGTCACGAGAGTCTAGACTAAGCTCATCCACCTATTCGAGAATATCGAGTACCACGACCGCCTCGTTTCGAATCCTGACTCTTCTTGAGGTCTGACAGCCGCTCATCACTCTCTTTAAGAAACTTAGACAATTTGTCTTCGAAGGACTGACGAGTAGCGGACGGCGCGCGTCGGCTACGCATCGGTCGATAGTTCGGGGCAGCCTGCTTGATTGAAAGTCCAATCTTGCCACCCTCGATAGATAGAATCTTCACCCTTACAACATCATTTTCTTTTAAATAATCCTTAACATCCTTTACGTAAGTGTCAGCAACTTCGGAAATGTGGACCAACCCTGTCTGACCCCCGGCCAGTTCGACGAAGGCTCCGAAGTGGGTAATCCCAGTGACACGGCCTTCGACGATGCTGCCTACCTCAAGTGACGGCATAACCGGCAAATTCCTCCTCATTAGTTTATATCAGGCGATACCTCACCCAATTCTTATTTCATTATACTTTGCTGGCATGTCCTCTGTCAACGAAGAATGCCTAGTATTCGTCCATCGGATCCCTGCTAATACCTGAGTCAATCACGGATCTTCGAAGGATCTGTTCCAGGTCTCGCTTCCACCCCTGTCGGTTTGTGGGCAGATGCGGGATCAGTGACAATGAATTGAATCTCGCCAGGTTTCACTAAGCCCAGTTTCTCTCTGGCCATCTTCTCAACATATTCGTCGCTGGACAGATACTCTATTTGCTCCAGCAGTTCATTGCATCTCTCTTCCCATACTGCAATCTCTCGCTCAACTACGGATATCTGGTACTCCATCCGGACTAGTTCAAGATAACTCCTAAGATAGAGGAAAGCCACGACAAAGATGAAAAAGCCCACCAATATTTGGCGGACGCGTTTCCATGTCATCCAGCCGGTTGCTTCTTCAGTCTTCTCAGTCAGAATTATCTCTCCCGTAGCCCAGAATACCGATTGTCACTATGCTATCTTCTCCATCGCACTTAAGATTCCTTCCGGTGAAAACAGAGTTTCCTCTTGATACTTGCCCACAGCGTGCCCAGGCAAACGCAAGTCCTGCGGAACCCTTTCCGCCATCTTGAACTTGCCCTCCTCAATCCCAGTGTCCCCTCTCTGAAACCCAAGACTATTTCTCTTCGAGCATGCTGCACATATTCATAAGTTGACACAGCACCGCCAACGACACGGCGCCCCATGACCGCCCTATACACGCCAAAACCCACGGCGAACCCAACAAGCATGTAAAACCTTACCTCTCCCCACGAATAAGCAAGAAGAAACTTAAAAACCATTGTAGCCGCAAAAAGCCAGAATATAACGTCAGATATGGCAGTAAACACTTTGCCGGGACGAAGAGCCCACCTGGCCACGCGGTACAGGTCAAATAAAGCCCCTGCAATCACTCCTGCCACCACTGTGACAGCAAGCCCTATCAACTGTGATTGGACGGTTCCCGTCACTTGAACAGACGCTCCAAGAAACCCCTGGCCTTCTTCCCCATTTCCTCAGCATACTCAAGCCCCATGACATAGCCTTCTATTATGAGGTTTCCTTGATCCAAATTGAGTTGTTTGATATGAAATTCCCTGCCGTGTAAGATCAGCATCCCTGACGTGGTCTCCAGAATCACTTCCTGGTCGTCAAAGCTTTCCACGTTGTTTACACCGTCAACAACCACCGCTTCACGCTCAGTGATAGTCAGCTTGTGTTGGAACGGTGTAGATACGCGCTTTCTATCATCTAACATACCTGACCCCTCCTCGGCCCTGCTCTCTATTGGAGGTCTTGTCTGTTAAATGATTATTACTATGTGAGCTAAAATAGACCTTACCCGACTTGGCGTATATGTCTCACTTTCCGGCGGTGCCTGTGGGGCAACCGGTATCATACCTCTGTTTCCTTGGACTCCTCCCAAAGCATGTCCATCTCTTCGAGAGTCATATCCTCCAAATGCCGGTTACTCCGTTCCACCTCATTTTCAATGTACCGAAATCTTGCAATGAACTTATCCACTGCCTTTCCCAACGCGATTTCGGGATCGACCTTCAAAAACCTCGCGACGTTAACCAGGGCAAAGAGAGTATCCCCCACTTCCTCCTCAACAGCGTCAACGTCGTTGGCCAAACGAGCCTCTTCCAGCTCGGAGAGCTCTTCACTGACCTTGGACAGCGCACCTTCCACATCAGGCCAGTCAAACCCTACCCTGGATGCCTTAGCCTGGACCTTGACAGCTCTCATCAAAGCAGGCATGGCGCCTGCCACATTATGAAGGATCGAGACTTGCCCCTCTTCGTCGCCGTCTTCAGCATGCTCCTTCTGCTTGATTCTTTCCCAGTTACGAAGGACGGTTTCGCTATCCTTTGCTTCAACATCACTGAATACATGAGGATGTCTCCTAATCATTTTCTCGACAATTCCTTCGATAACATCTGCAATACCGAACTTTCCCCGCTCATGAGCAATCTGGGAATGAAATACCACTTGCAGGAGGACATCACCAAGCTCCTCGCAAAGCTCATCATCGTCTTCATCATCGATTGCCTGAATTACCTCATACGCTTCCTCAATCAGATAAGTCCTAAGCGACCTGTGCGTCTGTTTGCGATCCCAAGGGCACCCATTCTCCGCCCTGAGGGTGCGCATGATTTCAACTAAATGAGACAGGTCACGGCGTTCATCTGTTTCCACAACCACTACCTCCTCAGTAACCTCAGCCTCTCAAGGAGCCCTGCAACCTTGCTGCCTCCCGGGAATACCTCGAGTTCATGGCGGCCGATGACTCCGGTCAAGAGAAGAGTCATGCCATAGACTGCCACTGCAACAACAATTCCCACAAGACACCCGATAGTATTACTGGCAGTCGCCGCATACACCCAGAAATACGTAGCTTTTGAGCAGATAACCATCAGCAGCACACCGAAAACCGGCTTAAGCACACTGTTGGACACGTCAAGAGTGAATCCTAACATCCTAATAAGGGTCGAGACGTTCATGAGCCCTGCAACAGCAAATGCCGCCACAGTGCCTAAAGCCGCACCTCGTATACCGAAGGCAGGCATCCCGGTAAGAGAAAAACTGACGATAAACTTGGCTAGTGCACCTTTAGCAAGGTTCCTGACAGGGACTCCCACAGCCCCGAGGCCTTGCAGGATCCCGGAGCTGATTTGCTGGATCGCAAGAAACACGGTTCCAAACGCCAGCGGCCTCAAAGGAACTGCCACTTCCGCAGGCCATCTTAACATTAGCGAGAATTCCTCCGCAAAGATGAAAAGGCCCACAGCTGCCGGAAGAGCAAAAAGGAACCCGAGCCTTATCGATTCTTGAGCCCGCATTGACAACGTGGCTCTGTCTCCTTTTGCCAATGCCTCGGAAATAGCAGGCACCGAACTTGTGGCCACAGCTGCTGTAACAAGTGTAGGAAAATACATGAGCGGTTGCGCCATTCCCGTCAACCGTCCGAACAGCCTTGTAATCTCATCAGCCGAAAACCCTGCATGGCTGAGCCTCAAGGGAACAATACCGATATCCAAGAACTGCATGAGAGGCATTATCGCAGCTGCCAGCACCACCGGAAACGAAAGCTCAAGAATCTTACGTATAAGAGATGATCTGGACGCCATGTAGTTGTCCCTGGAATAGCGTTTTGAATCAGCGCCGGATGGGAAGGCTTTGCCTCCGTCTTTCATCGACCATGCAGTCTTCCAGGATCCTCGTTCGTGCTCTTGCCTGACATATGCGATGATTAGGACGATTAGGCCTGCAGCCCCTCCCAATACAGCCCCTAAATTCGCTCCTGCAGCTGCGTATTCCACCCCACGCGGCAGAAACACCCATGCCAGTCCGATCATGGAAGTAACCCTGATTATTTGCTCTACCACCTGTGAAAGTGCGCTGGGCCCCATATTCTGCAACCCTTGAAAGAAACCTCGAAACGCTGAAGCTACTGAAAGGAAAAGCACCGCAGGGGAGACCGCAATAATAGCCAAAGCAGCCCTGCTGTCACGTGCAACGTATGTAGCGATAGGCTTGGCTCCAAGGGCCAGGCCCAAAGAAAACAACGTCCCAGTAAGAATCAGGATAGCTGTAGCGACCTGCAAAACCTTGAGCGCGCCCGGCCTGTTCCTTTGCGCCACTTGCTCCGCAACGAGCTTGGATACTGCAACCGGGATTCCTGCAGTGGATATCACAAGGAACATCCCATACACAGGATATGCCATCTGGTACAGACCGACGCCTGCATCCCCAATCAGGGTCGGCAGGGCGATCCTGGAGATAGCCCCCAAGAAGCGGTTAACTAATCCTGCAGCTGCCAAAATGGCAGCCCCTCTTATCATGGACTTCTTCGTCATGAATTCACGCTCCTGGGTAAATCGAAACCGCCGGCTGTCAAAGGCATCGTAAATCAGACCGACATGAGATAATTCTACTACACCGGCACGGGAAAGCAAATAGCAGCAAGCCCTTTACGCCTGCTGCTATCCTCCGGCATTCTACATGTGGCACGCCTATTCACATGTATTATGTTCCATACCCGTCTTTTCGGATCTTGCCTTCTGATACCTGATCTCCAAGTCTTACTGTTCCATCTGTTTTGCCAAGAAGCCTGCTGCAGTCTCGACCAGCTTCGTTTCCAGGTCTGTCATTTTGACGTTTGGCTCCATTGACGAAATAATAACGGCTCCAATAGGATCCCCTTCAGCAATGATAGGGGCTATCACTTGACTTGAAAACTTGCACTCTTTGCTTTCTTCAATGACCGGGCACGTAGCGCAGTACTCCTCATTACCCGGCTCATTGATTACGAGAGTCCTGCGAGTCTCCATAGCCGTTTCCACAGCAGGAGAAATTCGTCTTTCAAGAAACTGCTTCTTCGACCCTCCGGCCACTGCAATAATCACGTCACGGTCAGCAATACAGGAAATGTGGCCTGTCGCTTCATACAACGAATCCGCATATTCCTTAGCGAAATCACCTAACTCCCCAATGGGAGAGTATTTCTTCAATATGACCTCGCCTTCGCGGTCAACAAATATCTCTAACGGGTCGCCTTCACGGATCCGTAATGTCCTCCTTATTTCCTTTGGGATAACAACCCTGCCTAAATCGTCAATGCGCCTTACAATGCCTGTTGCCTTCAATCGTTATCCCTCCTCTCAGGCCAGACACTCGGGTTCTTGTGCTGATACTCTTAGCCTACTTCCAATGTGGCATTTTTATTCAGTTCTTCCAAAAAAATTCGATTTTTGCAAGCACACTTGAGGACAGTCTTCTGACTAAACATATGATATCCAATTACACAGCAAACATGCAGAAACATCC
>DUVA01000224.1 GCA_012841305.1 Bacillota bacterium
AAAAGCGGCTGTAGTTGGCAGCGCTCTTATGGGCACCGTATCCGGGAGTTCTGTGGCAAATGTAGCTACTACAGGTAGCGTCACTATTCCCCTGATGAAGAAGGTCGGCTATAGGCCATACTTTGCAGGGGCTGTTGAAGCTGCAGCTTCTACAGCAGGACAAATCACGCCTCCGGTTCTGGGAGCAGCAGCCTTCATAATGGCTCAATTCTTGGGCCTTCCATATATAAAGATAGCAATCTATGCGGTGGTTCCTGCAGTCCTTTACTATGTGGCAATATTCCTGGCGATTCACTATCAATCCCTAAACAGAGGAATCAAGCCGATACCCGAGTCGAAGCTGCCGGACTTCTGGAAGGTTCTCAAGAGTGGCGGACACATGCTAATACCCCTCATAGTGCTGCTTGTTCTTATGGGTAAGGGGTTCAGCGTGCAGATGGCTGTTATATGGTCAATAATCCTTACGCTTATCATGTCCTTCCTCAAACCGGAAACAAGGCTGACTCCCCAATCGTTCCTCGGTTCACTGGAGGAAGGCGCGAGCAGCTTCGTTTCTGTAGCTCTGGCATGCGCAACAGCAGGCATAATCGTCGGTGCCATAGACGTTTCAGGTTTGGGCTGGAGGATTTCCAGCAGTCTGTTGGACCTATCAGGCGAGAGTCTGTGGCTAACCCTGTTCCTCTCGATGGTAATCTGCATCGTGCTTGGAATGGGTATGACGACAACCGCTGTCTATTTGGTCGTGGCTGCAATAGTCGTTCCGAACCTGCGTAACCTGGGCGTTCCTGCCATAGCTGCGCACCTCTTCGCCTTCTACTTCGGCTCGATGTCTAACATCACGCCACCTGTTGCGGTGGCCTCATTCGCAGCTGCAGGCATAGCAGACGCAAACGTAAATAGAACCGGCATCGAGGCATTTATCATTGCTCTGCCAGGCTTCATTATTCCGTTTATGTTTGCGATGTATCCGGAAATGCTCCTGACTTATGGCGAGTGGCCTCAGACTATAGCTGTCTTAGTTGTCAGCGCGATTTCTACGTCATGTCTGACTGCAGGGCTCAAAGGCTGGTTTATGAGGAAACTCAATGTCATCGAGAGAACAGTAATAGGTATTCTACCGATTGCAGGGATGTTCCTTTTTGACATCAGAACTCCTCTATATGCTGCCATTTATGTCGCTGCAATTGCCATAATCGTTTTTGTGCAGAAGCGAACTCCTTATTCGCCCAAGGTTGATGCAATGTTTGGTATCAAGACAAAACAATCCGGCCCGGTTGAAAGCAACTTTGAAGAATTGGAAGTTGCCACGCGCTCAGCTACAGACACCGACGATGGGATTTCCCACTCATCAAAGAGGAATCAGTTAATCGGGTGGGGCGTCTGGGCAGTCATCCTTGTCCTATTTGCAATCGCAGGCAAGACATACATGATGCAAAAGAACTTCAACCTCTTTCTGGTATTGCTTTTCGCAGTATGCTACGGGGCAAGGCGGTTGCTGGAGAAATACGCATGACTTCTGAGCAATAGTCTCAGTATTGGCTGAACTTTGGGTGTCGCGGGCTCAGTGATAGGCTGTGGCCCCGACTCCCCAAAGTAAGCAAGGCAGCATGGAACGGGTTAGTCGACTTTTGGAGTGGTCAGTGTGAAGAAGAAGGCGTTATTTGAGGTTTACAGGCAAGATAACAAAGATGCCGGCGGGTACTTCAAGGAATACCTCCTTGTAATTGATGACAGTATTTCTGTCTACGATGCGTTATGGACGATCCGTAACGAACTTGACGCCTCTTTGGCGCTGCCTTATTTCCGTTGCAGAAAAGGTGTTTGCGGATCTTGTCTAATGAGGATAAACGGGGTTCAGAGGTTGGCTTGTAGGATTCCTGTGCGCAAAGCTCTGGGTGAGGACGGAGTTATTCGTGTGACGCCGCCTAAGGGCCGTCCTATACTGAAAGACCTGATTACCGGATGGGGTGATCACGATGAAGTATGAGATCATCGGTGACTTCGACGTAATAGTCATAGGTATGGGAGGGGCAGGCCTCAGAGCAGCCATTGCCTCGCACGACGCAGGCGCAAGAACCGCTATCCTCACAATGGGCGACAACAGCCCGACTCAGTGTGGCGCAACGACGACTGCAGAATACTCATATTCAGCCCCTTTGGCGATAGCGGATCCAAGGGATAACGCGGACGTGTTTCTTGACGACATAAGCAAAGTAGGCTTGGGCGTCAACGACCCGCAGCTAAGTGCATTGCTTGCAGAACATGCTTCCTCCCGACTGCTGGAAATGCGTAGTTGGGGGGTCAGGTTTGACTTAAAGCAGCCGGGCGGCCTCCTTCAGCAGAACAGGCTTGCAGGCCACTCATACCCACGAGCTGTCCATTTTGACTATGCGACAGGACGGGAAATGGCCAGGGGGCTTCACAGGCATGCAGTTGCGAAAGGGGTTCAAGTACTGCCATACAGGTTTGCACTGGATCTTGTCGTTGAGGACGGGAGAAGTAAAGGTGTTCTGGTGCTGAATATTGCACGAGACAGGTTGGAGCTATTCACCGGTGGCGCAGTAGTGCTGGCTACCGGCGGTGCTTCCGGAATCTGGGACTTAAACTCCAACCCTCCTGGAATAGACGGGGACGGAATGGCCATGGCGTTGAGGGCAGGCGTAGAATTAGTTGACATGGAATTTCAGCAGTTCTTCCCTGCGTGTCTAGTTGCGCCTCCGTTTCTTCGTGGCACGAATTTCCCCTTCTTTTCCCGGGGAATGCTCTTAAACTCCGGAGGGGAAGCCTTTTTGAAGAACTACGGCTTGGATGAGGGCAGGGACGTGCGTGATGTTCTTGCCATAGCCATCTGTAAGGAGATTGAAGCAGGGCGTGGCACTCCGAACGACGGAGTATTCGTGGATTTTACGAGAACCCCTCGGGAAGTCCTCAAAGAGCTCGCACAGAATTCAAAGATCAGGTATTTGCGTGATTTGGGCTTCAGGCCGCTTGAAGATCAAATGGAAATTGCGCCATCCGCACATTTCACCATGGGCGGAATACTGATTGACGCTGCCGCGAAAACCACAATACCTGGATTGTATGCTTGCGGAGAAGTATGTGGCGGATGCCACGGGGCTAATCGATTGGCAGGGAATGCTCTCGCGGAGACCCAGGTTTTTGGCAACATTGCCGGCGTGAACGCCGCAGACTACGCAAACTGCAACTCCCAGAGAGATGCCGAACCCAGTACGGATTTAGTCGCGACGCTCATTGAGGGAGTCTTCGATGAAAGAGGCGCGAAAGACATTTCTAAAGCGATAGATGATGTGAAACGAATAAGGGTCATCATGGACAAGAATGTCAAGGTTATTCGAGATGAAGATTCCTTGAAAGAGGCCGAAAGGCAATTAGCGGAACTGGCCGAGAAGGAATTTTCCTTTGATAAACCGTCAGGAAATGCAACCTTTGACTATGGGAAGATTGAAGCCTTGAAGCGGAGGAATACGATCCTAGTCGCCAAGACCGTTGTAGCGTCGGCATTGTGCCGCGATGAAAGCCGGGGAGCCCATTACAGGCAGGACTGTCCCCGGTGTAAAGAGGAGTGGGATTACTGTAACGTAGTTGCAAAAGTGGATCCTGCAAGCGGCGAGCCGGCAACATACGTACAACAACGATGAAATAGATGAAGAAAGGATGATCACAGTGATCGAAGTTGGCACAGTTAAGGCTAATCGAGGAGAGCGTGTAACCGGCTACTTAGAGGTAGGCAAGGTTGCTAACGGTTGCACTTTTGCGATACCTGTTATCATCGTGCATGGAAAGAATGAAGGCCCCACCTTGTGGCTGAACGGAGCGGTCCACGGCGATGAGATCAACGGGGTTGTCGCAATAAGAAAAATGGCTTTCAGTGTAGATCCGGATAAACTTAACGGCACGCTTATCTGCACTCCGGTCTGTAATCCGCCTGCCTTTCAAGGAAGGCACAAGCTAAGCGGGTTCGATTTCTTAGACATGGATCAGCAATTCCCCGGAAATCCTGAAGGCTTGTTGACTGAGAGGATAGCGCACATCCTATTTGAGCAGATCAAGGACAAGGCGGACTACCTGATAAACTTCCATACTATTGGAAGGTTATTCCAGGGGCGCCCGTATACCGTATTCAAGCTTGTGGGAGGCGCTAAGCCGGAACTGCTGGAGGAAATCGAAAGAACAGCGAAGAGTTTTGGTACCTACCTTAATTGCAGAGTAGATGTTAGGACAGCTGCAGGCGAGTTACCCGGGAGGGTGGAAGGCGCTCTTGATGTGAACTGCGTTAAGAATGGAATAGTAGCCTTTATGGCTGAGGTAGGCAGCGGAGGGCGTCTCGAGGAAGAGAATATCGACATAGCCTGCGTGGGCATTGAGAACGTGATGAAACACATGAAAATGATCCCCGGCGAGCCTAAGGTAAGCGAGGAACAGATAACCCTGACTTGGCGCAAGTTCATAAGGTGCAGTGAAGCCGGGCTCGTTTTCATGAAGGTCAAACCATACGAGTTTGCTGCAAAAGGAACTCTACTGGCGGAGGTTGTCGATCTGTTCGGCAATATTGTTGAGGAAATTCGTGCGCCCAGGGACTGCTATGTCATTTGCAGAAGATTCGATCCGGTTGCGCATACAGGAGACAGGATAGCGTTTATCGGCTCATGTTAACAGCGCCTTAGGGACAGCGTCAGGCTGATCGAGCATCCCGTATACAGATAATTGTCAATATCGCTGGGAACAAGCCATTTAACCTTGTTTGCAGCTCATATCATGGAAATGTCAGAAGCTATGTTGCACCTACGGGAGTGAAAATAATAATGGAATCTAAAGATTTGTACCGTGATATATATGATCTTGTTGTCAAGTGTTGTACAGACATTTCTCCGGATGTGAAGAGAATAATCGAAAACGCGATAGAGAAAGAAAGCAGCCCCACTGCCA
>DUVA01000225.1 GCA_012841305.1 Bacillota bacterium
ATCTTGCGCAATACGGAGGCAGCATTGAAAACCGAGTCCTTTGCCATGCTACCTGCTGTATCATTAAACCTGATCCTGCCTTTACCAGGCTCCCTGGCTGGGAATGCGATTGCCTCTATCTCAATAACACTTCCTACGAAGTCACTTACTCCGAGCCCCAGGATTCTCCCTACTTCTGTGCGGTCTTCAGCTTTGACAAGCACTTGCGGAGACATTCGCGCTGAGCGGACAACTTCCATGACATGATCTTTAGTCACCTTAGGCTTTTTTGTCTTTCCTCCGGCCTGATAGAGAGCAAGACCGATAGCATCAGCGAGGATCGCCACTGCTTTCCTGCCTTCAATTGTATAGTCACTGATAATCTCAGGCACGTCGGAATCCAGGCGTATCTTCATCCTATCAGACGCCTCTTTGACAATCTGGGCAATATGCCCGCAGGTTAATGGCTCAAAATAGACTTCAGCCGTACGGGATCTCAATGCCGGGTTTATCACAGACGGGTCTTTTGTGGTCGCGGCAATCAGGATAAAATCTGCAGGCGCGCCTGTTTCAAACAGCTTCTTTATATACTTCGGCACATGTGGATCCATGGGATCATAATATGAGGAATCAAAGTGCACACGTTTGTCTTCAAGGACTTTCAGTAACTTGCTGAGGAGAATAGGATCCATCTCTCCTATTTCATCAATGAAAAGGACTCCCCCATGCGCTTCCGTAACAAGGCCCAGCTTAGGCTCGGGGATGCCACTTTCGGCCAGATCTCTCTTAGCCCCCTGGTATATTGGATCATGTACCGAGCCTAGCAGGGGGTTGGTTACCTCCCTGGGATCCCATCTCAATGTAGTCCCGTCAACCTCCACGAATTTCGCTGACTTCTCAAAAGGCGTAAACTTGAGCTTGCGTGCTTCTTCCAGGACAAGCCTGGCAACAGTGGTCTTTCCGACACCCGGAGGGCCATAAAGTATTACATGCTGAGGAAAAGGCGAAGCAAGCTTCGAGAGAAGAGACCGGATAGCACGATCCTGCCCGATAACCTCTGACAATTCTTTGGGACGCAGCAACTCAAGGGCGGATTTAGACAGCTTCCTGCGCTCCAGCTTCTCCAGCTCTGCGTATTTTTTTAATGTGTAAGCGTTATCAGCTACCCCGTCTTCTTTGATCATCTGCATCTTTACTTCGCGAACATACTCTTCGTGCTTCTTCTGCATCCTTTCAACTACTCGTCGCTCCAGCCTGTCTTCCACCTCTCGCCTGGCTAGGATCTCAGCGACTTCATTCTCGATTTCGCCAATGACGGTTGTAATGTCCTTGCCTTCCGGTAGTTCATCAAGGGTCGGATCTTCGAAAACGATACGTTGAAGCGCAATGACCTTGTCCTCCAGGCTCTGCGATTTCAGGAGTCCTAATGCTTCCAACTTACCTGCCTTGAGGACCAACTTGTCAGCACCGTATATGTGGGCCAGAACCTCGAGCAAAGCTGATAGCTGGTGCTCCAGCTTGTCTGAACCATCAGAGCTACGAAGACCTATGTCCGGATAGCCGGATGAGTCTCCGTCAGCTTCGTGTGTCTTTGAAAGTTCCCCAACATTACTTCCCATTACTACAGATCTCCTTCTGGTTGTGACTCCACTTCTACCGATATTCTAGTAGAGACCTCTGCGTGAAGCTTTATAGGAACAGTATAGGAACCAACTGCTTTAATCGGCTCTACCAGTTCAATTCGTCGTTTGTCTACAGCAATCCCTAATGCCTTCTCTACAGCGTCAGCAACATCCTTAGCAGTCACTGAACCGAACAACTTGCCGCCTTCACCTGCTTTGCGGCGGATGGTGATTCTTGAATGCTCCAACTGCTTAGCCGTCTTCTCAGCCGCAGCAAGCTCTCTCTCTGCTTTTGTCTCCATGGTTTCTCTTTTATCCTTCAGCATGCGCAGATTAGCCTTGGTTGCCTGCAAAGCAAGGCCTTTAGGTATAAGGTAGTTTCGTGCGTATCCATCGGCTACCTTAACTACCTCTCCTTCGTTACCAAGTCCTTTAACATCCTTTATGAGAATGACTTCCATACCTCCACCCCTTACTCTATGAAGACAGTTTACGAAAATCCAACCATGCGTCAAGTACTCCGGCCCATGACAATATCTGGAGAAGAGTCGGATTCAGAACAATAAAGATCATAATCAACCATTTTGCAATAGGAAGCAATTTATACTTATCAAAAAAATACCAGGCGACTGCTGCGCCTTGAACCAAGAAAACCATACCGAATACTGACATTACGTTAGTACCTATATTGGAAACTAAAGGAACAGCGGCAACCTGTCCAATAGATGCCAGAATAAGGCCGGCTACATAACCCCACCCATAATGCCAAGATAATCTCCATTTTAAAAAAGGTTTGAGTTCCGCCAATTTATGGCCAAGCTTGCCCAAGATAAGCCTGGCCACTAAGTAATTGAAACCTGCAACTGTCACTACTACCATCAACAGCGAGGCAGGAAGAACGATTTTTGCAGCCTCAGTAATCTGTGACAGGTACGTCTCCATTCTGGATATTTCTGATTCGGCAACACCAATACGCCGGTAAAACTCGATGGCCGAATCCATACTCTTTTGCATCATTTCCCATGTTTCTTCAATACCGAAACCGCCGATAAGCAAGTTGACTCCGATAGTAAAAGCCATGGAAACAGCCACTGCCACAGCAGTGATCGCTACGGTCTTTACAGGTGAAAACTGTTTGCGGATACACTGAGCAAGGGTAATTCCGATAATCCCCACTTTTGTGAAGACCAGTAGTCCCTGAAACGGACCTACAAACATACTGGTAGCCGCGATTGTAACAACAGTCGCCCAGACCCCGGCTCGCAGTCCCCGTCTTACCACAAGAATCACAATGGGAAGAGGATAAACAAGGGCAAATATAGGTATATAAGCATCAAGAACGCAAAATAGTGTGGATATGGCAACCAAAAGAGCGCTTTCCACAAGTACTCTGGTGTTATCAGAACGAGTCATTTATCTTAAGTCTTCCTCCCAGTTAGATACCTCTTAAGCAAGGAAAAATCGCCGTACCATGCTTCAATTTCATGACCCTGCTCAAGGTTTGCTTTGACTTTCTCTGCGACTTTCTCGTCCAGGGCGCCATAGGGGAGGCCCAACCGCTTACCTAGAAGATAACATCCTACCACGATGTTAGCAAGGGAATCCGCGATGAGCTCGTCACTATTCTTGAGCATGCCTTTGAAAAGCGAAGACAGGCCGCCGATAAGTTCAGTCTTCAACCATTCAATTGTTTTGATATTACGGGCAATATCAACCCTGGATACTACTTCCTTTTCTGTACTCCCGACACTCCCTTGGAAAGCCATACAGTTCCCTGCCCCCTCCCTAAGCGGAGCTTTCATGGTCACGTTAGTTCATGACTCATTTATTCTCCGATTCTTTTGGGTTCTCCTTCACAGCACGGGGAAACAATTGATACCTGTATTGCCATTACAGGGTTTATTACCGAAAAGGGGCCACCTGTCCGGCAGCCCCCCACAGCATACTATGGTTTTAGGTATGGTCAATTAGGCTATTCTGCAGTGAACGGAAGCAGGGCGACTGTACGAGCCCTCTTGATGGCAAGAGTGACCTGTCTTTGGTGTCTCGCGCAATTGCCGGATATCCGCCGTGGAACAATCTTGCCTCGCTCTGTTATATAGCGCCTAAGCCTGGCCACATCCTTGTAATCCACGCCTTCAATTTTATCTACACAGAATCCACATACGCGTTTTCTGCTTCTGCGGCCTCTTTCTCTTCTCACACTCTTTCCCCCTAAAGATTTGTTACGAGAAGTCATTAACATAAATCGGTGCCTTAGAACGGCACTTCGTCCGGGAAGCTATTATCATCCTCTGTCTGTTGCCGGCCTGTGTCGTCACTTCCCTCTCCGGTGTCTTTTGCCCGATCAAGGAATTCGACTCGATCAGCAACTACTTCAGCTACACGTCGCCTCTGCCCGTCGGCAGTCTCATAAGATCTGATTTGAAGTCTACCGTCAACGCCGACAAGCCTACCCTTGGAGAGGTAGTTCGCACAGTTTTCTGCTTGGTTCCGCCATACCACAATGTCGATGAAATCAGCTTCTCTCTGACCTTGCTGATTTAAGAAAGGACGGTTTACTGCAATAGCAAACTTAGTGACAGCAATGCCTGTCTGCGTATAGCGAAGTTCGGGTTCTTGCGCAAGCCTCCCTACGAGCACTATTCTATTCACGTTATAGCACCACCTATTCTCGTGCTCTTACCAGAAACTCGGTCTCTAGTCTTTCTTGATTAAAAGATGTCGTATCACTTCGTCCGCAATCTTGAAAACTCGCTCAAGCTCTCGTGCGACATCCGCTTCAGCAGAGAATTCCATGATTACGTACACGCCTTCTCCGTAACCTCGAATCTCATAAGCAAGGCGGCGCTTACCCCATTTATTTACACTTGCAACAGTACCGCCTCCGTCAGTTATGAGCCCCTGGAACCTTGTTGTGACTGCCTCGACAGCCTCTTCCTCCAGGTCAGGTCTTAAGATGAACATAGTCTCGTAATCCCGCATCTTGGACACCTCCCTCCGGACTTATGGCCCCACATCCTGTGTGGAGCAGGGAACTTGTACACCCATATTCTACACCCGTAGTCGTAATGTACAGCGTCCCTATTATAGCATCAGCATAACAAGATGACAATTACACAAAAGAATTACAAATCTCACCTGAAACTATTACTTTCTTGAAGGCTCACTGAATCGAAATAGGATTACGTCTCCGTCCTTGACCATGTAGTCCCGTCCCTCTTGTCTTACCAATCCCTTGTCCCTGGCTCCCGCTAATGAACCTATCGTCATAAGACTCTCATAACCAATGACTTCCGCCTTGATGAAGCCTTGCTCCATATCGGAATGGATAACACCTGCAGCTTGCGGCGCAGCTGTCTCTTGTTTCACAGTCCATGCCCTTGTTTCGTCTCCCTTCGTTGTGTAGAAGGTTATCAAATCAAGGGCTTCATATGACGCAAGGATAATCCTGGCAAGAGCTGACGACTGAATTCCCAGTTCCTCGAGAAACTCAGCAGCGTCTATAGGATCCAACTCAGCAAGCTCTGACTCAAGCTTAGCCGAAATTGCAGTCACAGGAACATCATACCCTCTTGATTGAGCCCATTTCGCCATTGCCGTTACGTATTCCGAGTCGCCTTCCAAGTCACCCTCTCCTATGTTTGCCACATAGACAACAGGCTTCATAGTCAGAAGAAAGAGGTCTCTCACAGCCAGCCTGTCTTCATCTGAGGTAAAAACCTCTCTTGCGGGTTTGCCTTCCAGAAGACCGTCTCTAAGCCTCTCCAGTCGCAAGGCCTCTTCCTTGTACCGGACATTACCACCTTTTTGCATCCTTATGGTTTTATCAAGTCTTTTCTCTACAGTCTCCAAGTCAGCCAAAACTAATTCGAGTTCGATTACCTCCATATCGCCAATGGGATCGAAGGACCCGCTGACATGAGACACATCCGGATCAGGGAAACATCGTACAACGTGAGCAATGGCATCGACCTCTCGTATGTGTCCCAAGAAACGGTTGCCGAGGCCTTCTCCTTTGTTGGCACCCTTGACAAGGCCTGCGATATCCACAAACTCCATTGTTGTCGGCGTAAGTTTCTTTGGCTTTATAAGCTCCCCGAGACGCTGAAGGCGCTTGTCGGGAACAGCAACAACTCCCACATTAGGTTCAATTGTTGTAAACGGATAGTTGGCTACCTCGGCGCCGGCCCGAGTAAGCGCATTGAATAAAGTAGACTTACCTGCATTGGGCAGCCCCACGATACCCACTCGGACCATTATTCTTCACCTCCGGAGCGGGATACTACTTGTTTTACACTCTTCTCAAACTTTGATCTACTTATCAGTAAAACTCTTCCACATCCAAGGCACTTGATGCGGAAATCCGCCCCTACCCTCATGACCTCCCAATCTGTAGACCCGCAAGGGTGCGCTTTTCGTAACCGCACAATGTCGCCAAGGTAGAACTTCAATGACTGATCCTCCTAAGCTCCTGAAATATCGTATTCCTTAAGGGCGCTATCTTCCCTGCTTACAAGGACTTGCATGTGTCTATAGGGAATTACTATACCTTCCCGGTCAAAGATATCCTTTACGCGTTTCTTAAGAGCCCTCTCTACGTTCCATTGCTGCATTGGCTTGGCCCTGGCAAGTATTCGAAGCTCTACTCCTGAGTCACCTAACTCATTCACGCCAAGCACTGTTGGACCTTCTACAATATCAGGAATATCCCTCTTCGCGTTTTCGAAACCTTGGTTCAAGACCTGGATCACATGATCAATATCAGCCTCATAACCGACAGTTACACCAAACAATACCCTCATTGAAGCTCCCATATGGTTCACGATTTTCTCCACTTGTCCGTTGGGAATAACATGTAACTCGCCACCGAAACCTCTCACCCGTGTGACCCTAAGGCCAAGGCTTTCAACGATTCCTGACACGTCGCCGATACTTACATAATCGCCTACGGCAAAGTGGTCTTCGAACAAGATGAAAAATCCGTTTATGATATCTCGAACCAGGCTCTGAGCGCCGAAGCCAATTGCTAAGCCTGCCAGTCCGGCACCTGCAAGTAGACCGGTGGTATCAATGCCGATTTGCTTAAGGACAGCTATTATCGCAAAAGCGTACACTACATATCGCACTACACTCCGTAGAAGCGAGCTTAAGGTCTTTGCTTTCCGATCGTCCAGCAACTGAGTGTGATCCGGCCTGCGTTTCAATATGATTCCGTCAATCGCAGAATTCGCAGCCCTGATAACAAGATAGGCTATTAGCAGGGTCACGGCTATGCGTATCAATACTCCGCCTACACTCACGAGCAGAGAAAACATGTTATTGATAGCACCTTCGCTGGCTTCCTGTACATCCATCATAGACGCAATTATATTCTCCAAAGCGTATACCTCCCTTACTCATTCATTCTTCATTACATCGATCCGCTTACGTACTAGTGGCGATAGGACTGTTAAGACTGTCCTCACGAAAGCAAAATGCGCAGCATTTCTACGGTGGCGATAATTGCAGGCTTTGCCATCCCCCAATCTTATTCTAATGTTTCCGGGAGCAAATGCAATTAGCTCTCAATAAGCTATTCTTGGAATGCCAAGATTCCAGGGCTTCCTCATGCAATGAGAGCTGCTTGTAGAAGGGAAAAAACAAATACGTGGAATAAAGAGCGAATATACCGAAATCGAATGTTCCGGATGAAAAGCGAATTCCCCGTCCGGACGGGCGGGGAGTCCAAATTGTCGCTATTGAGGCCGGCTACAGATCGGATAGACACGTCTATCGCAAAGTGGTGGGAATAAACATGTCAATGAGCCCAATGATAAACGCAGCAATCAAGGCTCCCAAAAGCGTAACTCTCAGCGCTGGGACGATAAACTGCGTAACGTAGATAACAGCAGCCGACACCAGAAATCCCACAACCCCCCTCCCGAATGGAGAGACGTTTCTCCCGATTGCAGCTTCAATCAGATAACCAATGCCTGCTATAACCACAGCTGCTAACAGAGCATTCCAGAAGCTGAGCGTACTGAAACCCGGCACGATGAGCCCAATAAACATAAGCACCAAAGCTGACACAACAAACCTTACTATATGGCGAAGCCAGTCACCCACCTGCTTTCACCCCCTGCAGTCAGAATTCGCTGGATACTAAATATAGAGTAACCAGATATTGACGCAATATGCACTATGCTGAAGCTGCAGGGATGAGACTTCCGAACATATCACTGCCCCGCCAGTATAAGGATAATGTCCATCACATTTGTACCTGTAGGCCCTGTCATGACTAGATCTCCTATTGCTTTGAAGAAGTGATAAGAGTCGTTATTAGCAAGATAGTCTCTTGCAGACAAACCCAGTTCTCTTGCAACTGCAAGCGTCTTGCCTGAAGCTATGGCGCCTGCCGCATCAGTTGGGCCGTCGGTTCCGTCAGTGCCTGAAGCCAGGATAAGAATATTCTCAATGTTTTCAATGTCCAGTGATGCTTGAAGAGCAAGCTCCTGGTTACGTCCACCGGCGCCTGTGCCTTTCAGGGTCACTGTGGTTTCCCCGCCTGCTATCACACAGGCAGGTCTTGCAATCGGCCTTCCGGTCACGGCTATCTCACGGGCGATCGCAGCCATAACCCGCGCAACCTCTCTTGCCTCTCCCTGGATGAATGAAGACAGCACCAGCGGCTTGTATCCCAGAGAATGGGCTTTTTCCGCTGCAGCGTTGATTGCGCCTGCGTTATTTGCAATGATTACATTGACTACATTATTAAAGACTGCGTCACCGGGCTTGGGAGTCTCAGGGTTATCACCCCTTACGCCTGCTCGTAAGTGACTTAGCACGTTGACAGGAACACGTCCCGTCAAATCATACCTGTCCAGCACATCGAGAGCACTGGCAAACGTTGTTGTGTCAGGGACAGTAGGCCCTGACGCGATTACATCCAGATCGTCTCCGATAACATCTGACAGCAGGAGCGATACTACGCGGGCAGGCGCTGCAGCCTGTGCAAGTCTCCCACCTTTAATGTCGGAAATGTGCTTTCGCACTGCGTTGACTTGGTGAATCGTCGCTCCGCTTTCAAGAAGCGCCCGTGTAGTCTCCTGTTTCGATAGAAGGTCTATCCCGGAAGTGGGTTGTGGCAATAGGCTGGAGCCCCCTCCGGAGATGAGACATATTACCAGATCCCGCTCATTTGCGTCCTTCACAAGAGTAAGCAACCTACGGGCACCCTCTATACCGGCTTGGTCAGGCACAGGGTGGCCTGCCTCCCATACCGTTATCTTCCTCAAGGGCTCTCCGTGGCCATACTTGACATTGATCAGTCCGTCACTAATCAAGTCTCCCAGAATCTCCTCAATAGCCACTGCCATCCTTGCGCTGGCTTTTCCGGCACCGACAACAATTACTCTCTCTACTTCTTGTAGATCATATCTATGGGCACCCACGTTGAGGAAGCGCCCTTCTCTGGTAACATGAGAATGCACTGCTTTGTAAGGATCTACTGCATTCAGCGCGCTCTCAAGAATCAGGTGTGAGTCCGCCTTTAGCCTCTCTAGGCCACTCCCGCAGGATTTAGGTTCTAACATCAACAAGAACGCCCCCTAGGCACTCGTATTCCGCTCTCTCCCGGGTTCAGTTTTTCCCAGGTGCCATTTCTTCCTGAGCACGCCGGCTATCGACGCTTCGTCCAAGTGTCTGCCGCGTACTTCTGGGAGATCAGATCCTCGGCACATAATAATTCTTCAGGAAGCAATTGGCCTTCAACAAGTTCTATAGGACTAATATGGTCCTGGATACCGGAGATGACGGCTTCTTCTACGTCTCTGAAGCTTACAGCACGTCCCAGGATGGCTTCAATCGAGGTGGCCTTTTCCAGAAGCTGTGTCGAAGCCTGATCCCTGGCATCAGGATGATCATACCTTAAGACCCTGCATACCTTATCTGTATCTAATGTGATGAGAATAGACCCGTGCTGAAGGAACACTCCTTTCAACCTGGCCTGTGCACTACCCACCAATTTCTTACCGCCTGCGACTACTTCATACCATGAAGGCGAATCAAAACACGCCCCGGACTGAACACTCTGATCCGGTGTAGGCCGGGTTCGTGATTCCCTTTCGTAAGCGTCAGCCAGACTTCCCGCCCCTTGCCTGCCTTGAATTTCAGCTTCTATTCCAAGGAGAGCCAGACCTTTTACTATCCCCTCTGTAGCCAAATAGAATGAATCTCGAAGATCCGGAGGGAGCAGAGGATCATCCTCACTGATTATGAAGCTATAAGTAACCTCATTATCATGAAGCACAGCTCTTCCTCCTGTCGGACGCCGTACTACATCCACCCCCAGACTCCTGCAGTTGTCAGGATCCACGTCCCTCTCAAAGGATTGCAGCCGGCCAAGGGACAGGGCAGGCGGTACCCAGCCGTACAGTCTGAACGTAGGGGGCACAATCTTCTTCGCCACATGAATCATAATAGCCTCATCCACAGCCATGTTCCAGGCACCGGAATTATGTCCTGTACGAAGCAGTCTCCACTTCATTGATTTTCCTCTCCTACCTGCCTTTACTTCCACGCGGTGTATCCTCCGTCTCTAATCCCTCAAGCTTCGCTTCAAGTATACAATTCTGAATCTCTGCTTCTGTCAACGACCTTGGGTAGTTGAACGTGACTCCTCCCGGTCGTTCATTATAGTACGGCCTGTTACAATCCGGACAGCCTGAAGTCTCAAACGGAGCACCGTCACTTATTAGTTTTCTAAGGGTTTCAGGGGCCAAACCGACATCAAGAATGCGTCCGTTAGCGAAAGAGAAGTCTTGAGCGGTTACGTACCCGCCGGTAATCAGATGCCTGGCTATTTGCACCCTGCGGTACGTATCCGGTTGTGGCTGAGGAACACGCTCCATCGGTGTACCCTTTACAGGTGTAAACGCAAAAAGCCCTATCGTTATTCCAAGGTCTTTCATATGCTGAATGATATTGACCAGTTCTTCCTCTGTTTCTCCAAGACCGACTATCAGGTGAGTGCTGATTCTCCCCGGGAAACGGGCGGAAGATTCTTCAATGAGTCTCAGAGTGCCTGCCCAGGATCCGGATCCCGCTTTCGTTCTTTCATGTATGCGCTGAGTGGCCGCGTCCAGCGCGATTCCTATCCTATCCACTCCTAGTGCGAACAGGCTCTCTACATCAGAAACAGAAGAAGGATGGTACGACAGAGAGATCTGGTGAGCGAATCCGCACGCCTGCCTAATCTTTATCATATCGCTGACTAATTCTTTGGTAGTCTTGCGTGCGGTAGATGTAGAAGTTACCTGAACACACACTCTTTGCAGAATGGAGTTGCCTCGGGCAAGAGCATCGAGAACCTGCTCTATAGGAAATTCAGGCCAACTCACCCTGGATAGGAGGGCTTCCGAGCTGTTGCTGGATCTGGCCTGAGCACAAAATGCGCATCGCGATACACACCCTCCGCAAGTCATCAAATAGGCAGTGCTGGGAAGAATATCACAACGCACATTTACCAGCCCTAAGGCTGCCGCTGTCCCTACAGATACTCTTATCGTTCGGTTGTCATTCACAGCGCACAGCACTCCTCTATCCATGATGCATTAAGTCCCAACTCTGATGCCTCAGCTCGCCCTTCTTGTGAAGGCACTACTATTCGGTTCACTCCTGCTCGTATTGCCATAGGATCCAGCACATGTCTGTACCGGCCATGCGGACGCATGCACCCAAGGTAAATCGGTGTCTGAGGAAATAGGCACCTTGCAGTGGCAATTATGCGAGCCACGTCTTCAACCTGTGGAGGCGTGCAGTTTTCATAGAGAGTCCCTGATGTAGGAATAAATACAATAAAAACAATAGCGTCAGCGCCGATTTCAGTCAAGGCACAAAGCGCATCGAGTTCTCCTGAAATCTGTCCGCCGTGCAAGCCGATGCAAATATGAGGGATTACTTTTACGTGCTGTCTTAGCATAGAATATGTCCGGAGATAGTCCCCGCCGGAGGCGGGAAAGCCGTAGACGTCCCGAATAGTGTCGTCATCAACCAGAAAATCGAATGACACCACGTGGCAGAAAGGAGCGACGGTTCTTATTACCTCTTCAGAGGCTAGGCCAAGGTGCATATTAAGTCGCCATTTTGACGAAAGTTCCGGAAGTACGTGGATATGCCGTTCTACCGGAACTCTACCGGAAGAATCGCATCCACCGCTCACGAGACAGCTGGAAATCTGAGACGAGTCAAGTTCGCCCCGACGTTCAATGGGAAGCATATGCCTGAGGTATTTTCCCCCGCAGTGAGCGCACTTAAGGATGCATGTCGTTCCTGTAACGCTCAGAACTGCAGTACGAATCGGATTCACCCAGTTGATATCTTGCCCGAAGTTACTGACACGGATATCCCACGCAGATTTCATAAGACTCTCTAGAGGCTGGGCTGCAAATGACCTTATATCTACTTCCACATGGGACTTTGATCTATTCATCAGCGGTTCTCCCTATTCATACCAGAGGTTCAATGAACGTTATCCAATAGTCACGCATTTTCTGTTCTACCGTGAACATCCCGGGCTCTTGTGTTATCAGGCGTATGATAGAGTCGCTATTTCCTAGGCATGTGAAGACTCACGCTTCTTTCAAGCATATGACTGCTTCTGCCTTTGCCATGTTTCTTAAGTCAGCAGGGTTACCCGCGCTTTTGACCGTAATACCATCCGCAGCTGAAAGCACAGGTAACCCTCAACATCAAAGCGTTTACTCTTGTAGTTGAAGTAATACCGATTACAGTCCTAAAGAATCATCTACTCCTCAGGCGGAGTCCAACGCAATATAGGTCGCCTCGCAGCAGTAACATCATCCAGTCTACCGACAACTGTATTGTGTGGTGCTGTCTGTAGCTTCTCAGGTGAGGTTTCAGCGAGCTGCGCTATTTCAATCATGGCCTCGATGAAAGCATCGAGGGTTTCCTTAGATTCTGTCTCCGTAGGCTCAATCATCATAGCTTCCCTGACAATAAGTGGGAAGTATACCGTCGGAGCGTGGAATCCCAGATCAAGAAGGGCTTTAGCAATATCATTAGTGTGAACCCCATATTGAAGCTGTCGAGACGCGTCAATGACAAATTCGTGTTTACAGTGACGATCATAAGGCAAGTTATAGTATTTCTCAAGCCTTCTCATGATGTAGTTCGCGTTAAGGACAGCAGTCTCAGCTACTCTACGCAATCCTTCAGCTCCGAGGGACCTAATGTACGCAAATCCCTTTACCATGACATTGAAATTGCCGTAGAACCCTTTTACCATACCAATTGACTGAGGTCTGTCGTAGTTCAGGGTGTATAGATCGCCCTGTTTGTCAACAACCGGTACAGGGAGAAACGGAGCCAGGATCTTTTTGACTGCAATAGCGCCGCAACCAGGTCCACCGCCGCCGTGCGGTGTAGAGAAGGTTTTGTGCACATTGTAGTGGAGGACGTCAAACCCCATGTCTCCCGGGCGTACTACGCCTACTATCGCGTTCATGTTAGCGCCATCATAATAGAGAAGTCCTCCGGCATTATGAACGATTTCTGCAATTTCAGTAACGTTTTCATCGAAGAGGCCTAGCGTATTGGGGTTGGTCAGCATGAGAGCTGCAACATCGTCAGAGATAACTTCGCGGAGGGAATCAAGATTGACTCCCCCTTGTTCATCTGACTTTACTTCAACCACACGATATCCACAAAATGCAGCACTGGCAGGATTGGTTCCGTGAGCCGAGTCAGGCACTATCACCTTAGTCCTCTTTTTGCCTTCTCCGCGACTCTCATGGTACGCCCTTATTAACATAAGCCCTGTAAGTTCGCCATGAGCCCCTGCAGCAGGTTGAAGCGACGCTTCGTGCATCCCACTGATTTCGCACAAATCCCGTCCGAATTCGTACATAAGTTGCAGCGCGCCTTGCACCAGTTCTTCCGGTTGATATGGGTGAATGTTGTTAAATCCGGAGAGAGCTGCGACATCTTCATTTACCTTTGGGTTATACTTCATCGTACATGACCCAAGAGGGTAGAATCCTTGATCTACCCCGAAGTTTCGTCGGGACAATTCAGTATAATGACGAACCAGGTCAACTTCACTTATCTCAGGCAAAGAAGCATTTTGTTTTCGAATTGCCCAATCCGGTAACAAGTCAGGGCTCTCATTCTTCGGCACATCGAGCTCGGGCAAGGAATAGGCTTTGCGGCCTGGTTTGCTCTTTTCGAAAATCAGTGGCATACTCATACTAATCCCTCCAATGCCCGACATAGTGCATCAATCTCCCCTTTGGTTCGCTTCTCTGTCACTGCGACTAACATGGAATCAGACAGGCCTGAATAGAACCTTCCAAGCGGTAGCCCACCTAAAATGCTGGCCTCGAGAAGGCCTTTACAGAGTTTTTCCGGATTGACAGGTGTTTTCACTGCGAATTCCTTAAAGAAAGGTGCTGAGTGCTTTCGTTCAAACCCGGGAATCTCGGAAAGCTTCTCACATGCATAATGCGCTTTCGCAACACACTGCTCTGCAACTTCCTTTATCCCTTGTTTCCCTAGCCATGACAAGTATACTGTTGCAGCAAGAGCGCAAAGCGCTTGGTTTGAGCAAATGTTTGATGTTGCCCTATCTCGCCTAATATGTTGCTCTCTGGCTTGAAGCGTCAAGAGATATCCCCGACGTCCTTGATTGTCATGGGTCTCGCCGGCAACGCGACCAGGCATCTGTCTCATATGCTCTTTACGGCAGGTCATAAAGCCCAGATGTGGACCGCCAAAGCCCATGGGAATTCCAAGACCCTGGGCTTCACCTACTGCGATATCAGCACCATACTCTCCCGGAGGAGCTATGATACCTAGCGATATCGGATCAACACACGCTACAAAGAGCGCCTTCTTCTCGTGAGCCGCTTCTGCCGCAAGCGCCATATTCTCTATGCAACCAAAGAAGTTTGGGCTTTGCAGAATAACACAGGCCGTACTATCAGAAACAAGATCCCGTATCGCTTTGATATCAGTCGAACCGTCTTTGAAAGGAACCTCTGTTACGTTCAACTCTAGGTTGTGTGCATATGTCCTTAATGTCCTGCGATAATCAGGATGCACTGCTTGGGAAATGATCACTTCTTGTTTACGAGTCAGCCTGCTTGCCATCATTGCAGCTTCAGTAATCGCGGTGGCGCCGTCGTATAGCGAGGCATTGCTGATATCCATAGCAGTCAGCTCGCACATAAGTGTCTGATATTCGAAGATAGACTGGAGCATTCCCTGACTTACTTCCGCTTGGTACGGAGTATATGATGTGTAAAACTCGGACCGTGAGATGATATGTTTCACAACGCTGGGCACATAGTGGTCATACACACCTGCACCCAGAAATGAAACCATGCGATCAGTTGTGGTGTTTTTTCCTGCAAGGTCAGACATGTACTTCATGAGCTGGAATTCGGACATCGCAGGTGGTAGGTTTAGCTTGCGATCCAGCTTGACTTGGGAGGGAACGTCCGAGAACAGCTCGTCAATACTGGAAACACCAATGGTTTTCAACATCTCACTACGGTCCTCACTTGTATGGGGAACGTAGTTCATCACTCACCAGCCTCCTTGGCAACGTGAGCTTCGTATTCGTCCGCAGACATCAGATGGTCCAGTTCCTTCAGGTTAGTCATCTCAATGACAGCGACCCATCCCTCGCCGTAGGGATCCTCATTTAGCAGTTCAGGCTGAGTATCCAATGCCGTATTGACTTTTACAATCTTTCCGCTTACGGGCGCAAAAATCTGATCTGCAGTCTTCATTGAATCGAGATCTGCAAGCTCTGAACCCTTCTCCATATCTGCCTCTTCATCAGGCAAGCCTACTCCGACAATTGCGCCAAGTTGATCCTGGGCAAAATGAGTAATGCCTACAGTTGCTTGATTTCCGTCTACACGCACCCATTCATGCTGTTCGGTGTACTTCAGATCTTTGGGATACACGTTATCTCTCCTCCTTACCTTGAAGGCTTACTAGAAGCCTGAATCCATTGATTCTCTTTTTGATACCGTTGACGTTGTCTTGCAAAGCCAGCGCCAACCGTGCGAATAGTGGGACAATCCATTGTTTCACGTGGAACATCGGGTATATGGTACGCAATAATCTTATTCTTACTTAGTTTTTCTTACCTTAGCCTCCACAAACGGAGGCCTCGCAGATTCTGCAAGGATTTTCTTTCCTCTAATGACAACATAGAACTGATTCCCCGGCTTAGCCAGATCCGGACGGACAAAACACATGCCGATACCGATACCAAGCATAGGAGACAGAGAGCCGCTTGTTACAGCGCCTACTACCTCATTGTCTTTTTCGATTTGGAAACCTGTCCTGGGGATGCCACGCTCGAGCAGCTTGAACCCTGCAAGACGCCTGGAAATACCTTCCTTCCTGACTTGATCAATAGCATCTTTCCCCACAAAATCGCCTTTCGTTTTTGACACAATCCAGCCTAGCCCAGCCTCCAGAGGATTGGTTTTCGAGTCCAGCTCATTTCCATAGAGCGAGTAACCCATCTCAAGCCGTAGCGTATCACGAGCTCCGAGTCCGATAGGTTCAATGCCATACTTAGAACCCGCATCAAGCAACGTATCCCATAGCTTCTCGGCATGAGTATGATAGAAAAACAGCTCAAACCCATCTTCGCCTGTATATCCTGTGCGAGATATCAAGCAATCAACGTCTGCTACACGCCCGGAAGTGAACTGGTAGTAGTAAACTTTGTCCAGATCCACATCGGTCAATTGGGCAAGCAAAGCTGCTGAGTTAGGCCCTTGTATAGCTAGGAGAGCGGTTTCAGACGACTCGTCCTTTATCTCTACACCATCTCCTGCGTGAGACCTGAGCCATTCTATGTCCTTAGTAGCGTTAGAAGCATTCAGGACAAGATAATACCCGTCCTCTGTCTTGCAGACCAAGATATCATCAACTATTCCACCATCAGGGTAACAAAGCAATGTGTACTGGGCTTGGCCTACAACTAGCGTAGACACATCATTAGTGGTAACCTTCTGCAAGAATTCGAGAGCCCGTGGACCGGATACCTTGACTTCTCCCATGTGACAGAGATCAAATAGACCCACGTCTTGTCGTACTTTCTTATGCTCCTCTACGATTCCTCGATAATACACCGGCATGATCCAGCCACCAAAATCGATCATCCTTGCCCCGGCGCGAATATGAGCATCGTACAGCGGAGTCTTCTTTGGCTCACCACCGTGGGTTTCTGTCATGTCAAGCACCTCCTTGATTGTTCTTAAGAAAAAAACGGGCAAAGCTTGCTGCCCGTTTCCCTGTCCTGTCGCCTGAGAGATTCCCCGTCTGCCGGCAGAGCGGGCGGGTTACTCCTTCGGCGGCGCTCCTGCAAAAGTAGAATGCGCCTCTCCAGAGGTCCGTCAGCCGGAGGTGCTTTTGCCTGAGAGTTTGGACACCCTTCGGCTTGAAAGGCGTCTTGCTCCTACGGCTCCTTCTTCTACGGATCCCTAGATAGCCTATTGATCCTGTGAAGGCATCTCCCTCTAGCTTCATCCGGCAACCTATTTAATGTTGTATCCCTGAGCAGACACGGTGACTCATCACAGCCGGAGCCGGAGGCTCCCTTGGTTCCTGTAATCTACCTGTGCAGCTGATCCCATGGGATCAGCGAGAATCCATCGTCTATTATAATTCCTATCAGCCATCATTCGGCTCGGCCGGCATTCGATTGATGTTTTCAGCTTTACAGTCTCAGCAACGCTTCCGACTCCCATTCCCATCGAAAATCCAAGGTGTTCTCGAAGACCGGAAGTAAGTCTGACTTCATAAATTCCCGGGTTGGAACCGACACTTTCTGGTTTCCCTTTACTATATATTAGACCAAAACACCATGATTCCTTCTTTCTCACAACTTCGTTGAGAGATTTGCGGATCTTTATCCCTCAAAGAACTGCACAATTTAGCCTTGCACAGGATACTATGGTCTACGATCAAAAATCTTGCCACTATAGACCACTCAATTGCTATCACTTGAATAAGTATGCAACAGGGGTTTGTAGCGAGATTGCTTAAGTGAAGGATAGTCGGAAATAGGAGGTTACTTCCATGTATCAGCTACTTGAGAAACTCATTGGGCCTATCTTCAGGTGGCGAAAGAAAACTTGTATCGTCATAGTAAGAAAAGGACGATGACAACAATCCTGCAACACTTCAACCCTGCAACTGTGGACAGCAACTTATCCACCGCCTGCTAATTGCGTCCATTTTGCAGTTCACCAACTAAGCCCCATAGCCAAGCGTTCTCTCAAATAGAACGCGTAAGTTCGCCATGCTCTTCATTTGGTTGTAGCAGGGATTTCGGACACATATGTAGAAACACACTTCTAAATTCCAAGTAAACCCTGGGATGACTTGCTAGTTCGTAGGGTCTCCGGAAGTCACCACCAGGAGTGCAGATCATCCCAAATTCCATGTTCATCCACTCGGAACTTGGTCCCATGCTAAGACACACCAGGAGGCAATGCATATGCCCATGAAAGGAACACTCATCAATGTAGCAGCAATCTTAGGCGGGACAAGCCTGGGCATTTTACTGAAGACACGCTTACCTAACAGAGTCTCAAATGTAGTAATCCAAGGAATTGGCATATTTACTGTTTTTCTTGGAATACGCTTGGCTCTTCAAACACAGAGCGCTATCACAACCTTGTTTTCTCTGATAATCGGGGGAATCATAGGAGCGGTCCTTGATATAGAAGGACGTCTCGAACGGGTGGCATCCCGCCTTGAAACACGTCTTGCTACTCAAGAATCACGAATCGCCGAAGGTTTCCTCACAGCAACTCTCCTGTTCTGTGTTGGGCCTATGGCTATTATCGGTTCGCTTGAAGACGGTATTTCAGGAAACTATCATATTCTCATGACAAAATCCATGATGGACGGGTTCTGCTCTATTGCTTTTGGTGCAGCTATGGGAATCGGAGTGGCGTTGTCTGCGGTAGCGGTTCTTGTTTACCAAGGGGGACTGACAGCCCTTTCATCTGTTATGAGTAAGGTGCTGACAGATGCTGCAATAGCAGAGATGACTGCAACAGGCGGACTACTTATTGTCGGAATAGGCTTCGATATGCTCGGAATTAAGAAGATTCAGGCGGCAAATCTGTTACCTGCAATAGCTGTAGCTCCTATTCTTGTTCATTTGTTCCATGGACTTTAGGTAATTGACCGTCCTTAAAGGAGGTATTTCCAATGATATGGGAAGAGTCAGGTCCGAAGAACACCGTTGATACTCTGAAGATAGCTCTGGATGCCTGTAGGACACGGGGGATAGAACACATTGTTATTGCTTCTAACAGTGGAGCTACTGTCCGAAAGGCATTGGAGCTAGACGTCAGCGGTCTCTCGGTAAGTTGTGTTACACATCATGTGGGATTTCGCGGGCCGGGAATCGATGAGATGCCGGAAGATGAACGCGCATATCTTGCGTCACAAGGGGTAAGAGTCCTTACCACCACCCATGTCCTGGCAGGTGTTGACAGAGCTCTTAAGAGCAAATTCGGAGGTATCTACCCCCCGGAGATAATCGCAAATAGTCTAAGAATGCTCGGACAAGGCCTCAAAGTATGTGTGGAAATTTCTATCATGGCTCTAGACGCAGGCCTAGTGCCGTATGGGAAGCCGGTCATAGCAGTCGGAGGCAGTGGTTCAGGCGCGGACACAGCAGCCATAATAGTCCCGGAGCACTCAAACAATGTGTTCGGTTTGAAGGTCCACGAAATCCTTTGCAAGCCGCTGGCATAGCAACAGTATCAGGTCCTGTAGGTCAACGAATGTATTAGGTTCAAAGCTGACGCCTTACGGTGCCATGTAGGGAATATTCCTCGTCGCCTATGAAGATTGCGGGAAACAGACTTAGGAGTCACTTAGAAACCGAGATAGAAAGAGCCATGGGTCACTTGACACATAAGAGCGCACTATAGACACTATTCTAAGTATGAGAGTTCATTAGTCTTCGCTCGTTTTCCGAGGCCTTGGTTTGCCGGTACGTACACTTTCTGGAACCGGCGATTACTTATGGTGGAGACCGTTGAACTTCTCCAGTAGCTGCCAGTTTCGCCGAAGACGCCGACCAGTTTTTGCGATTCAAGCGAGCTGCGTTAACATAATGTAGGAGAGAACAACGGTCTCATGGCGATCTACTTAGCTATTCCTATGGCCTTTGAGCATCGTTATTGCAAAGAGCGAAAGAAAAGCCGACGACAAAGACAGGCAGGTTTAGTTGCCTATGTAGAATGAATATGCTATCATATGACCACAAGTAAATCGAGTTAAACTTAGTGATGAAGGGGCTGCTACTGACTACGGGGCACAGAGAGTGGGCCGTTTGCTGAGAGGACCATCAACCGTGTTAACTTGCTACCCACCCCGGAGCTGCGAATGATGAGTTCGACGGGTACCTGCCGTTAAGAGGGATGTGTGTCCCATAGAACTATGGGCACGAATTAGAGTGGGATGCTGTGTCCCTGGGGCACAGTGCCAATCGGGGTGGTACCGCGGAGGTTTTGGCCTTCGCCCTCATAGTGGGCGAAGGCTTTTTTGTTCCGGCTCCTATGGTGACTCTGACCGTCTGTCACGGTACACAATTTATTGACCACGGCACAATGTATAGATTCCTTGTAGCCGAATTAGGAGGGATACTCGTATGATGGAGAACTCGCAAGGATTTGTGCAGCACATAACAGCAAAATCAGAGAATTTTTCGCAGTGGTACTTGGATGTAATCCTTCGCGCTGAACTGGCTGATTATGCTCCTGTGAGAGGCTGTATGGTAATACGCCCGTACGGGTTTGGCATTTGGGAGAACATAAAGGAGCTTCTCGATAAACGCTTTAGAGCTACGGGGCATAGGAATGCCTATTTTCCATTGTTTATACCAGGAAGTTTTCTCGAGAAAGAAGCTGAACACGTTGAAGGCTTCGCTCCTGAGGTCGCCTGGGTGACTCGGGCAGGCAATGAAGAGCTGGCAGAGCCACTTGTAGTCAGGCCGACGTCTGAGACGATCATAGGGCATATGTACTCAAAGTGGATTAGCTCGTGGCGAGATCTTCCTGTCCTGATTAATCAATGGGCTAACGTCGTGCGTTGGGAAAAAACCACCAGAATGTTCCTGAGAACCTCTGAGTTTCTGTGGCAAGAAGGACATACCTGTCATAGAACCAAGGAGGAAGCAGAAGAAGAAACCCTAAAGATACTAGAAGTATATAGGAGTTTCCTCTCTGAGGATTTGGCAATACCCGTTCTAACCGGCAGAAAAACGGAAAAAGAAAAATTTGCAGGAGCAATTACCACATATTGCGTTGAGGCACTTATGACCGATGGTCGGGCTCTACAAGCAGGCACATCCCACAATTTGGGCCAGAACTTCGCAAAAGTTTTTGACATCTCTTTTCTTGATAAAGACAACCAGCTGAAATATGTATGGCAGACGTCATGGGGCGTTTCAACGCGACTAATCGGTGGTATCATCATGGTTCACGGGGATGAACGAGGACTTGCTCTTCCGCCGAGAATCGCTCCGATACAAGTAGTAGTCGTGCCTATCATGCCTCCCCCCTCTCAAGAGACCGTGCTTGCCGCAGCTCATAGTGTTTTTGAGCGGTTGGCTAAGATCTCCAGAGTCGAGCTGGATGCGAGAGAGGAATACTCGCCAGGCTGGAAGTTCAATGAGTGGGAATTGAGGGGTGTCCCCATTCGACTGGAAATCGGACCCCGTGATGTTAAGGCGGGCAAAGTGGTGTTGGTACGACGAGACACAGGCGAAAAAACTGCTGTGCCTATAGAAAACGTGGAAAGCGCAGTAACAGACATGCTAAGTAGCATTCAGGCAGGTCTTTACGCACGGGCTAAGCGCTTTATGGACGAAAACACTCACACCGTGGACAATTACGACGAGTTTAAGACTATCATAGATAAGCAGCGAGGCCTCATATTTGCTCCATGGTGCGGTAGCCAGGAGTGTGAAGTATCGGTGAAAGACGAGACAGGAGCTACTATCAGGTGCATTCCTATGGACGCTCAGCCTAACCCTGGAAAGTGCATTCACTGTGGAGACAACGCTACTTCTTGGGTCTACTTTGCAAAAGCATATTGATGCTGTCTCCGATTAAGCATGCAGAAAGACGTGTGAGGAAGACGCTTTCCATCGTCTTCCTCACTTGCTTCCCAACCCGGTTTTCTCCGAACACCTCATTCATTACAGAAGTCACTGTGGCATGGAACGAAATTTGGCTATTTCCTCAACTACGCCGAGCACATAAGAGATGTTTTCCCGGGAAATATGTCTGTGTGTGACCATCCTTACACCTGTAGGCGGACGAAGAGAGGCTTTCACCAGACGTTTCTCCAACTCCTGAATGAACGACACACTATCAAGGCCGAGACCCTCTACATCAAAGTAGACCATATTAGTCTGAACAGTCTCAAGCGCTACTTGAATACCGGGAATTGATGCCAGGCCTTCCCCGAGGTAACGTGCATTGATATGATCTTCCTCCAATCGCTCTACCATAGTCTCTAAAGCGATAATCCCGGCGGCTGCTATGACTCCTGCTTGACGCATTCCACCACCAAGCATCTTCCGATATTTCCTTGCACGCTCAACAAAATCCCGCTGACCGACAACAATAGAGCCAACCGGTGCTGATAGGCCCTTTGAAAGACAAAACATAACAGAATCAAAGGGTTGAGTGAGTTCTCTCACATCAACGCCCAAAGCAGTTGCCGCATTGAATATTCGGGCGCCGTCAAGGTGGGTAAACAGCCCTCTGTCCTTGGCAATATCACAAATATCGCAACTGACCTTACTAGACGTAACCGTCCCGCCGCCTCGGTTATGAGTATTCTCTACAGCCACAAGTTTAGGAGGGGCGTAATGGATATTTCCGCCTCTAATAGCCTTCTTCACATCATCAGGGATAAGCACACCGTGATGGCCTTTGACAAACCGGGGTATCACACCTGCTACAGCAGAGATGTTACCAACTTCATAATAGTACATATGGCACTCTGATTCCATGATTACCTCATCGCCACGCTGAGTATGAGCCAGCACAGATACCAAGTTACCCATAGTCCCCGAAGGCACCAGCAGGCCGGCTTCCTTACCTAATCTGCTTGCAGCCAAGGCTTCCAAGCGGTTGACTGTAGGATCTTCTCCGCTGCAGTCATCTCCGAGAGGTGCTGAAACCATGGCTTGGAGCATCTCGTCACTAGGCTTTGTAATAGTATCGCTTCTCAGATCAATGAAGGTCTTCATCTTTCCTATCGCAAACATCCATAAGAATCCGCCAGATTCTATAGGACCTTTGTGATGCCCCCTTTCTACTATCTTCTATGTACTGTTACAACTAAGTATGAGTTCATGAGACCGTTGGACTTCTCCAGTAACCACCGGTTTCGCCCAAGACGTCGGCCAGTCTCTGCGATTCGGGTGGGCTGTGTTAACATAATATGGGAGAGAACAACGGTCTCATGGTGATCTACTTAGAAAAGTTAGGTCTCATGTGTTGCCTATCCCCTGACAACTATGGCAAGCACTAAGAAATCATGAGTAAAAGATCGGCACTTGAAGATCTCGTTTGTTTTAGACAAGGACGGAATGTTAAAAGCGAAGTGCAGCGAAGCGCCGCTTGATGATTACTATATGGACATGAATACCTCAAGAAAGAGCCGTTTCAACAGGGATAGCACATAATCTTGACAAGGCGAGTCCTGGTTACTCTTGCTCAGACTGTCGCCACTCTTTGCTCAAGAACCATTGGTTCTTACGGGGGTCGTGATACATCTCAAAGGTTATGTCTTCGTCAGTTATGACGCGATAGAATTGCCTGCCACGTTGATTCCACCATTGCTTTGCAGAGCCTCGTCTGCCTACCGGCGCTTGAAAGGCTCCGTCCTGCCAAGCCTTAACTACCTCGCGGATCGTGTGCTCCTTGCCGCTATGTAGAAAACTCGTAGGCTCATTCCCATCCTCACTAAGTGTCACCGTAATCTTCTCATTCAGAAACTTCAGCATCATAAAGCCCCCTTAGACTCGGTCTCTGGCTCTTCGGGAAGGCCAATGTCAAGTTGTAGTGCGCCTTGTGCGCTTTCTTTCTTCCTGCTCCTTGTGGTGGCTCTTGTTGTAAGCAGGGGCTTAACAACAGCTGTAATATCGCGCTGCACTTCACGAGGGGGCCGATTACCATCAATAATAACGATATTCTGGCCCCTCCTCTGAAGCATTTCGATGATCTGAAGGTAATTCTCAGCTACCTGCTCCAATTTGGCAGTATCTTCATAAAGCTCAACATGCCATCGCGATCTGTTTCGCCTACGTTCAGCAACCAAAGGAGGAACCTGAACGAAGATGGTCAGATCAGGTGTAATACATTTTGCGTTTATTGCCTCAAGCCACTTCAGATCCATATGTAGCGATTGGTAAGCAAGGGACGAAAGATAGTACCTATCACATATGACAACAACTCCGTTGTCGAGTTTAGGCTTAATGTCTACCTCAAGATGGTCCACACGGTCTGCGGCAAAAAGCAAGGCAAGACTATGGGGCTCTAAACTCTGGAAAACCCCATCGTAAGATAGAGTGCCTACACGTTTTGCCAGTATTGACCGAATAAGACCGCCAACAGGTCCGTCAGTAGGCTCCTTAGTCAGGTGGACAGGTAATTTCAACTTTGAATCAATGTAATCTTTCATTTTGATGGCTTCTGTCGTACAACCTGCACCGTCAATGCCCTCGAGGACAATGAATTTGCCTCTTTTCATCGATAGCTCCTCTTTAAGCTCCGCCTTTGGCCACAAACAAGCCATTTCCGCAAGCTGTCCATGCACCTCATAGCAGGAGCCTTAGTAATGTAACCGGGTTATGAATGGCGATTTTGGAAAGCATACTTCCAGACTTTCCTACCAACGACATTATAGCATATTTTAACCGTCATCTTCCTCTACTAACACGAGAAATACCAGGGATACCCCGATCTCCTAAGACATCACATAGCTCGGAGTCGCTTTGCTGTAAGATCCAATCCTGCTTGAAGTAAATCAGTATCTCCTCCAAAACCGATTCTAAAGTAGCCCTCCACCTCAAAACACTCCCCGGGCACCACAAGAACGCTATCGAATTCGGCAAGTTCACGGGCAACCTGTAGGGAACCTGCGTCAACATTGTATTTGATAAAAGCTACAACGCCTTCACAAGGAGGAATCCAACTGACAATGTCAGAGTTGGAAGATATCCATTGATTCAGGATGGAAAAGTTCTTTCTTGCGAGAGAAGTGTTCCGACCCATGATAGTGCCTATATTCTTCAATGCTGACAACGCCATTACCTGTGAAGGCCCTGAAGGACATATCGACGTGTAGTCCCGTATTGTCCAGCACTTCTGAATTATGTCTTCAGGTCCTACTATCCATCCGATGCGGAGTCCTGACAAACCAAATGCCTTAGACATGCTCCCTACCGTTATGGCCTTGTCAGAAAAGAGTTGTGCCGAAGGTGTGGCAATTCCGTCTACAAGGGTCAGTCCCCTGTAGACCTCATCTGACAAGAGAACTGCGTCGCATTGCTCTGAAATCTCACAAATTGCAGCCATACTGCCTGCATCAAGAGACGCCCCAGTAGGATTGTGCGGATGATTAATCACAATCATTTTCACATCAGAAGTAGCCATCATCCTATCAAGCTCGGAAATGTCCGGCCGATAATTGCTTTCGCTTCTAAGATTCCAGGTCTTTACCTCGCTACCCAGGGCACGCGGGACTTCGTACAACTGCTGATAAGCCGGGAACTCAGTAATCACCACATCGCCAGGTTGAAGTAAGGCCATGAATACAAGATAGTTTGCTTCAATTGCACCGGTAGTTATCAGCACGTTGTCTGTGGTACGACCTGGGTAAAGCTTGGAAACTGCGTCACGTAACTCGTAAGCGCCACGGCTATCCGTGTACCCAAGGTTGCTGATTTCCTCTGTGCGTAATAGATCGCACCTGCATATTTCCTCAAGCTCAGATACGGTAAAAGGCTTGATGCAACTCTCAGCAATGTTGTATCTGACAGTAAACTCATACTTTCCAAACCACCGCTCAAGCGCGAAGGGTTTAAGTTTCATGTCATTCTCCCCCATTTCCTGGCACTGCCTAGATTTCCCTTTGCCCACCCAAAGGAAGAATGGTTTCATCATGGTAAGATGTGTCAGAGCATAGGATACAACCAGACAGACGTTCCGCGGTTCCAAAAATAATACATGCGAAAATGCATACTAGTATCTCTATCTGATACGTCGTCTCCGCCTCAATTTGGATGGGCTTTTCCGGAGCGTGAGTTTGATCATGTCATAAACACTCCAAACACCCAGACTCACCCCAATGAAAAAACCGACAATCGCCAGCCAAGGCTGAGTTCCAAGTCTAGAATCCAGGACGTACCCGCCTAGGAAGCCAAGCAAGAGAGAAACCCCAATTCGCATAGTTACACTGGCGTAAAACTGGAGTGCTTCCAGAAACCCGGGGTTAAGCTTCCTTCTCTCTTTTCCCACTGACATTTCCTCCAGGCCCTGTTTTACTTCCCTCTTCTCAGAGCATACATGATTCAGTGTTGACTAAGAAATAAGCCTACCAGGTATCCTACGCGCCTTTAGGGGGAGCTATGCCAACTCGAACACGTTTTGACCTGGGACGGTACCTATCTTTTGAAATCAGTTCTCTTGACAACTCTATACCATCCTCTTTTACTACTCGATACACAGTAACCACGTATCCCCAGGTCCCGTTATCCTCCACCACTTCATCGCCGGATGCTAATGAAGGATCCTCCTTTTTGATGATTCCAGGTGGAATCTTTTCGTCAACAGAGGTGACAATAGACACCTCTTGACCACTTGGAACATGACCATATACTTTGGCAGTAATTGTATTATTGGTCACGAGAAACTTGATCAAAACATGACTTAAGCCGTCATTGCGAAACCTAAAATCTATATAGTCATAGGCAACTGTAGCATCTCTGCCGGCTGGAATGTAGGCAGGTGCCATAGAATGATTTGAACGGGCAACAACACTTAGGTTTGCGAGAAGAACAGCATTATACAGGGTAGAGGATACCTGACATATTCCCCCACCTATTCCTGGAACCAAGTCATCATCAACCATTACTGGCGCTTCTAAGTACCCTGTCTCGGCACTACGCGGCCCTACAGTCTCGTTAAACGAGAATACCTCACCTGGGCTAAGAATATTACCATCAATAGCGTTGGCTGCTTCTCGTATATTATGGACTCTCGATTTGTTGCCTGAATCGAAGCTCGTAGAGAACTTGCTTATACATTCCCTGATATTCATAGCATTTGCTTGCAGGGTAGTAAGAGAAGGCATAATCGGCTGCACATTGAGACCTAGTGTTCGATTGCTTCTCCTTGGAATGACCTCTCTTACGCGACTTCCTAGGTCTCTCGGATCAAGATACCTCCCGATCCTGGAAGGCTTCACGGTAACCGTGTCATCCGGGTTAATTACGAAAGAAGCATCCTCAGGAGCAATGTGGATATCAGTCATAAGATCGAAGGCAAAGTCTTTGAAAAGATCTTCATCAACTGACATAGTCAAGGGAATGTTGACTACCTTACGTGGCGATGATGTCCTGAATCTCAGCCTCTCCAACCAGCTCCCGGTACGTCCGATAGCCAAAGCCCTTTCAACAATCTCAGGAACAAAGACATGAAGACCAATGTCAGCAGGATCCAGTAGCCAGGCTTCATCGCCTGATGTTAACACAACTGGCTGCAAGACTATCTCATGTACGTACTGATAGAGCGCCTCTTCCGCCTGACTGCGGGTCATACCGCTAAGTTCAACATCCTCAACTACAACCCGCTCCAGGATTTCCGGTTCAAGGGGTCTTGCATCAACGTCATTATCAATCATAACAGCCTGTGCCACTACAGCAAAAACACAAATGAATAGCAAAATGAATTTTATATGTAGACTTCGAGGCACGACAGACATTATCCAAACCTACTTCCTACCATAAGTAATTAGGCACGTCCGTTTCTTTTGGATCTGACTTTCCTCGCATCCTAAGGATATGGAGTTCAAATGAGAGTTCGGCCTTTAGTGTGAAGCTTCTAGACTGACTCTACCGAACTCTGCATTTTAAGTCCTGCAAAAACAACAATCCCAAATCTACAGGGAGTTTTCTACGCTGGTACCGCTTATTCCTCCAGCTTATGAATTGCATGTTCCCCCATCTCTTCCTATACTCGGTCTCCACCGCATCTTTCCTCCGAACCTCAGTAGGCTTGATTTAGGAGCTCTATCCAAATTATACATTATATACCCAATAATTAGAGTGTCTACAGGTATCTGTAAGATTCAGAAGTTCACGATGTCATCTCAAGCCAATTTAAGTCTTGAGAAACTGCAGTAGAATTGAGCCAAGGACAGGCAATCCTAAGTATCCAATAAGTGGATATACCGTTCCCACCAGCTTAGCAAAACCTAATTGAGCCGGTAGACAGGCAACAGCGGTTATCGCCACCATTAGACCCAACTTCGATATAGAAGCATGCCGGCTAAGCCTCTGTGACAATGCAAAGACACTACACACAGATGTCGTGGCCATTGCAAACCATAGAGCGAGAGAGTAACCCCTTGCTATCAGCAACCCATGGTAAGATGCAGCCTTGAGCATAGGCAATTCCTCACTAAACACAGATCTCCCGTAGGTAGCCAACACGCTCTGGATAGCGAGAAGGAAGAACATAAGCGAAATTCCTCCTAACAGGCCTCCTTGCCTCGCTGTGACTTTATCCGGTATATTTTTTCCCATGGATGCAAAGACCCCGACAGCTAAGAGAACATTGTAGGAAACATATAACAACGCTGAAAGCGGCCATGAAGGAGTCAATGCAGATGCCAATATCCCCCTGGAGCTACCGGTAGATACCGGCATTAGAAAGCCCTGAGCCCTCTTCCATGTCGTAAGTATGGCTACCACAACAGGCATGGCTACCATAAGCGGACTCATGATTAGGTTGACCACCAGCAATCCGTCTATTCCTGTAGCTGCTGCTAAGACAGTAAACACTGCCGTGAGGAGAATTCCGGTCATTTGAGAAGCGCCCATAGTCTGCTTGAATAGCATGCCGCTACCTGCCAGCATTATTGAGAAAGACCAGAAAATGAACGAAATCATCAGACAGTCATAAATCGCACATAGGGGCCACGGAACCAACTTCTCGAGGAAATCCCTTGACGACGATGTCTGGTATCTATATGCGAGTTCCGCAAGGGCAGCACCAAAAAGCACGAATAGTAGCCCTGCCGAAAGAACGCCTGAGCCTAATGGAAGAGCCCCGGCCTCCAATTGAAAACGCATTGGAAAAAAGAAGTGTACTTGCTCTTGACCTGAAGCAAAACCCGCCCCAACAACAGCCCCTACGTAGCTAGCAGCCAGTTCAAGCATCCTATTCTTGCGCAAGATTCTACATTCCCCCGTTGTCATGCTAAATGGTCTACGCCTAAATTCTTATGCAACGTACGGAGGTTTAAGGCATATGGGATTCGTGCTTTGATAAACGCCTCTATCTTGCGCCTACGGAATATCTAATGCTCAGACTTCATATACTGCAAGTAGTATTTCGTCACCATAGAATGATCCATTTATCTGAAAAAATAGAATGCTACACAACGGCACGCTATCGAAATCGAGTCAGTGGACGGCGCTTGATTGAGCGCAAAGAATCCTGACACGAAAATGGAAAGCGAATCGATAGGAGTCTCACAGCTGCGCACGGATAAGCTACGCAGAAGGCAACCATGGGAATATCGGTTAGGAGGGCGCTTAATTGGGGCCATTGAGGGGTATTTCCCGCGACATGCTATGGCGCAGTCATATTGACGACCCTACGACCCCGGACAGAATAGTCTCAAGACTACGTTCGTTGATAATTAAGGATCTACCTCTCCCAGCGCATCGTCCTGTACTCTTCTTCTGCATTGGGACTGATCGCTCTACAGGAGATGCACTCGGGCCTCTCATAGGCAGTCGTTTGATGGCTCTGGGACTTGACGCATCATATGTGTGGGGAACACTGGATTCTCCGGTTCATGCAGCTAATCTCCATGCTGCAATAGATGAAGCCTATTCATCTTTTCAAAATCCATATGTTATTGCAGTAGACGCATGTCTCGGCAGGCTCGAGAATGTAGGCATGGTGACTGTCTCACGAGGCCCGCTTAGGCCGGGTACCGGTGTCAGCAAAACCTTACCGCCCGTTGGGGACATCCATGTTACCGGAATTGTCAATGTCGGAGGATACATGGAATATCTGGTCCTTCAGAATACCAGGCTCTCAGTGGTAATAAGGATGGCGGAAGTAATCTCAAAAGCCCTTCTGCAAGTTGCAGAGGAGTTCCGACAGACAACTGAAGAAACAGACGACGATACGAGCGCCGTAAGCCCAACCTGTGACTGACGTTGCAGCATAGGCTCCTTCTCAAAAACCAATTCTAAAAGGAACCAAGATACGTTTCAATATCGTCAGCAATTTCCTCGGGTGCTTTTCCTGTAACATCAAGCACAGGCACTCTGGTGTGAATAGTCGACACCCCGGAGTGGTTGATGTCCATGCCGGAAATAAGCACTATATCAGCAGAATCAAGACCTTCGTCGAAACCGATTGTGTGATACCCTCGTTCCTCCAAAGCATCCCGGTAAGCCGAAAGAGTATCTGCCACTGCCACTATACGCTTCATACTTTGCCACCCCTTCTTTCTCGGGGATAGCATGTCTCAAGTTGAAGTCCTGTATTCTATCGGGCAATGCAGTCTGAAGCATCGTCCATGTATCGCATACTTCAATTGACTGAATAGACTCGCCTAGGCCTCAAATAACATGTTTGCCTTAATCGTTCTTCTTCTGCTCCACTCTCCCGTATTTGCTGTGATCCTCCAGGGCATTACGAACTTCTTCATCAGACACTTGCTTGAAATCTTCATAGAATTGACCTACCGCAACGAAAGAGGCTGGCCTGGACACGGTGACTACCTGACATCCTGTCGTTCGTTCGAGCTCATAGACAGACTCGCGCGGGGCAACAGGAACAGCAATAACCAACTCTTCAGGGCCTTTTCTCAAAATAGCCTCAGCAGCAGCCATTACCGTGTAACCTGTAGCAATACCATCATCTACAATAAGCACAATTCTGCCAGCAACCTTCGGGACTGGCCTTTCCCCGCGATATCGCCTTATATACTCCTGAATTTCACTCTCAGCCTGCTTAACCTTCAGGTCTATGAAGTCTTTCTCTACACCAAGGCTGGAGACAAGAGAGTCATTAAGTAGAACGGTTCCATCACCGGTCACCGCTCCGATGGCCAATTCGGGATTTCCGGGTGCGCCGATCTTCCTTGTAATAACGACGTCTAGTTCCGCATTTAGCGCAGTAGCCACCGCTGCTGCAACAGGGACTCCTCCACGAGGCAATGCCAGAATCAATGCATTTCTGCCTTGATATTCACGGAGCCGGCCTCCTAGTATCTTTCCCGCTTCGGTACGATCCTTAAAGAGCATTTCCCAGTCACTCATTCCCTCCGATTTCATCGCCTGACACTGCAACCTCAGACACTTCACCGGGTAGGAGTTTTGGGAACTCCTCATTCTCCAGCATCTCGCACGAACCCCTGAATATCGCCCCGTCTTCCACACACAGGGCTCCTGCCTTCAACTCGCACGAACCCCTGAATATCGCCCCGTCTTCCAAACACAGGGCTCCTGCCTTTACTTCTCCATATAGTCTTCCCGTTGAGGCAATCTCCAGCCGTCCACTGGCATAAATGTCTCCTTCAACCTCGCCTGCTATTGTTATGTTTACCGCGTGAATTGTCGCCTTTAGCTTTGCACTATCACCTATGGCCACATCCCCATCTGCATGGATGTTTCCGTCAAAGCAACCATCCAGACGAACGGAACCACGTATCTCCATTCGTCCATTTGCAATTGTGTCCTTTCCAATAATCGTGTCAACCTTCTTGTTCTGAGGCGCTTGCGGCCGCCTGCCAAACATAGCAATACTCTCCCTTCTCTTACCTCTAGTGTGAAAGTTTCCACTTATAACTGACCTATGTCAGGGTTCCCAACATAAAATCGGCTAACGTCTGAATGCCCACATGCAAGGGCCATTGCGGAGCCGTCATTTCAATTATCCCTTGTCTTGCCGGAGAGTTAGGCCTAAGACGGGCTTCCTTTACAGAATCTTGCAAGCAAGCAACTCTCACTCACATAACGCTCATAATTAGTGTCCATCCCATAGGATTTGAAACGTATCGGAGCAATAGAGAATTGACGGAAGCGGGCTCGTGGTGGGCTAGTTCATATATGACCATGGATTCACTGGTTTTCCGGAAACACGAACTTCATAGTGGCAATGAGATCCTGTACTTACACCGGAACTTCCCACATACGCAATAACCTGTCCACGTTTGACTCGCTGACCAACACGGACAACGATTTTGCTGGCATGACCGTACAGCGTCTGGAATCCATACCCGTGATTTATGATCACTGTACGTCCATAGCCTGCACGTGACCCGCTAAACAGCACCACACCATCGGCTGTGGCCACAATGGGTGTACCTGTAGGAGCAGCCAAGTCGATACCTTCATGCATTTGAGTCCGCCCGGTAATTGGATGGCGTCTGGATCCGTAGCGGGATGTTACTCTGCCTCTTGTAGGCATTCCACGAGGAGTGTGCTCAAGCCTATCTCGGTATGAAATCGCCGACTTCTTCAAGGAATTAAGTTGGGTCTCCATCCTGTCCGCGGACTGCTGCAATTCATGGAGCCAGTCTGTTGTTTCTGAAAACATCGTGGCCCGTTCCAGTAAAGGTGAATCCTGATTTGAGCTGTTAACAAGTGAAATTATCTCCGCAGGCTCCATTTGACGACCTGACAGGGTTCCCCGTTCATAGTCTCCTCTACTGGGAATAGAGGCACTGGCAGTAGAAGACTTTTTCCCCTTGACAATCTCCGCAATATCTCCACTGAGCGAGTCAAGAAATGCCAGATCCGTCTCTAGTTGAACCAGCTTGCCCCTAATCTCTTGAAGCTTCTTCTCATTCTCCCTATTGAGACTACTGAGTACAGCATTCTCTCTAGACAGGTGCTCAATATATGAGTCCTTGTTCATGTGCTCCATATAGGAGCGGGCAACACTTGCAGTCATTCCTAGATATGACGATGTTAAGAGTATGCAAATACCGATAATGACAGCAAGTCCTACATACACCCACAGCATCGGTAAGCTCAAACTCTTAACAGACTCATCCCCGGTTGGTATGGCCATAATAGTCAGCGTGCGACCACGTTTCTTGGCAATGTTATTCTTCAGGGTCTTACGCCACAATATGGCTCGCTCCTTCCTTGGCAGAGTATCACCGATTACTCTCATTTCACTCATCATAAGTTAGTCCCTAGAAGACTTGTTGGTCACTGGTTACAGATAGCAGTCGAACTGAGCGCCTATAATAGAGAGAGAATATCCAATTCTCCGGACAGGGCTGCCCAAGCTAAGCATGGTACCCAAAAGGACAAGGTACATTTCGACAAGCATGCCCAATTTCCTGCTACCCCATAAATCTTTGGTGCCTGGTTTTCATAATTTCTTAGAGATTAGTGTGCACCTAAGTGAAATTATCCATTCGTTCCTACAAGTCTTCCAATCTGTGTTTGCCGAATATCGGGCTCGATGCAGTCAATGTACATCTGGCAATGCCCAAACTTGAGTAAAGGCAAAACGCGTATCGGCCTTACCCAGCTAGTATCGAAAAGCCTACTGATCAAGCATTAATGCCTGTTGAACGGCAGTTTCCTCTTCCTTTGAGAGAGCGTACTCTGATAGACCTCCTTTCACAGGTTTTGCATACACTCGTGATTCCTCACGTCCATAAAGGCTACTTAGAACGACTCCGTCTCCTTTACCGTTAAGCAAAGCCAATGCGAAGCTCTGTTTGCCTCCCATATCCTCAAAAGCATCAAAACGCACTGCACCAACACCTTGGAAATGCCTTTGGGATTGACTATGGACATCTTCGATAACGTCCTCCAGGGCTTCCAGCTTACGTTCTGTTGTTCCCATTCGTTCAACATATTCTCGAAGAATCTCTTCGAGATTGTCTCCCCGCACTCCACGCAGTAAGTTGCGATATGTTCTTAACACTCGGCTAATCTGAAGGTTAAGTATAAGAAAAAGGGCAGTTGTTGCTGTAAAAAGGATAGTAAGAACGTTCATAGGATCTTTCATAATGACACTAATTGCTTCATACAAGCTGTTGAACACTTCCACAAGACTTCCTCCCCAAAAGTTTATCATGCATACTTCGCACGATGTAGATATTGTCCTCTTCTCCCGTCACAGATAGAGCATACCCACAAGTAAACACCCTGTTCCTTTGTGTTGAAAACAGGGCTTCTGTTCATGACAAATATTTCCCGGGAAATACCGCGTTAAGCACGGCAGCGCTACGCAATGATCACATAGTCATCCTTCCTGCCGGACTATACCATACAACTTCCTCATATCTCCACGCAAACCGTACTTCTCCCGCTTATGAGAAAGACCATGCACGATACAGCTATCATCCTCTATGGGTCTGGCCCAATTCCACCTTGATGCATTCCTTAATTCGCGGGAGTTTGGACGAATGCCTTCACGCAGGAGGTTAAACTGCTTGCGTCTTTTCACACCACCTTGCATAGGGCTGAGCAATGGTCGTTTCTAAGGTTATATAAGGATTTCGCCACCTTACTCATCAATTCCTCAAGACAACCTAGGGTTATTACTACTTCGATTCCACGCGTATCCCTTACTTCCTCCTTGCAGTGACTGCTGTTACTGATTTCCAGTGTAATCACTCCTCCGCGCGCGTATAGTGAGCACTCCCATATCGCCCTAGCAGTCTTTCGGATGTCTTATTCCTCCGCGTGCGTATAGTAATCACGGCAGGCGTCTTCAATTTTGCCGGGATCTCTTCCCATTCCTCCGCCGCGCGTGCGCGTATGCGCAGATCACGGGGATTTCAGGGACTTTTGACCCCATTCCTCCGCGCGCGTATGCGTATAGCGTATAGTAAGCGCAGAAGGCATATGACTTGCCGCTCTCTATGTACTCATTCCTCCGCCCTCCGCGTGCGTACGCGTAATAGGTATAGTAGGCACCCGAGGACATTGTCCGTCAGTCGTGGCCTTGGACATTCCTTCGCGCGCGTCGCGTATAGTAAGCAGTAAACCAACCGCGTTTTTCATCTCCAGTACCTGGAATACGATCCAGGACATGACGCCTGCCGCTCTTGTTTCCTTCGCTGCAAATGTCAATGGAAACTGCAGAACAATCTGGCGGATCTGACGCATGGCCCCTAAGAAAGACCCTGTCTTGGTGTCGGACTTCCCACATCGTCATATACTGTAGGTGGATTCGGGGATTAGAGCCTTATGATTATTCCGGGCCCCTCTCAGTAGATCACCACAAGTGATCGCGGGTTCTAGAAAATGTACGTACCGTGCAGGGTGGCCCCGCAAGATATGTACGTTTTCTGAGGCCGGTGTTGCACTCGGGGACGGTGCCCCGAGCGGGTCGCCTTAGCAAAATCCGGCCCGTAAGCTAGTGGCCGAATTGTGATACCCCTGGTTTCAATCACCGGCAATCCAAGACCTCGGAAAACGAGCGAAAACTATGAACCCATACTTAGTTCATCAGCCATATCAAATGGGATTTCTGATCTTCAAGCCTAAGGCATGCGGATCTTTCCTCCAGAGTTCCCATTGACATGTAAGCCCCTGCGTTAGGCTGTAGATCCCCTTGCCTTTTCCGTACGCGACTCTTGTCGATTCTATGTGTAGATAGCCCTTTTACCAAACGCACCGTAAAGCCCCTGTCTTTAGGTGTGGAGACATAAGGCGCGCATCCTAGTAGACTTCGCGGGACGCAACGGGTGGCATTTGCTTGTATCATGGGCACATATGTTCGCATAATACATGTATAAACACCGACTTTGAGTCAAACAGGAACGTGGTATATTCCTGCAAGTGCCATGTAGTCTGGTACTCCAAATACCACAGGAAGATTCTGGTTGGCAATGCAAGGCGGCGACCGAGGGAGCTGATTTCCGGCGTCCGTCCCGAACATCTAGCGGAACTCGTGGAAATGGAAATCATGCTTGACCTGTGCATTTGCTACTGGAAGTACACCCGCAACTTGGTGTGCACAGGCTCATCAAATGGCTTTAAGCCTATACATCAAAAATACTTACGCAGGTGTTTAAACGCTTATCAACCAAACTTCCCACCCTATGGACAACCAGTTATCTTGTCGCCACCGTAGGCAACCTGCCTATTTCTGCAACCAAGCAGTATGTCGCAAGCCAACAGACTTCCGAGAGAGGGTAACACAGTGCAGATCACCGTCAGGATCAAGCTTGAGCCGACCAAAGAGCTGCTTTCTTTTTTTAATCCACAGTGAAGGAATACATACGGCTGGTCAACGAGATTGTCGCTGGCTTTGTGGATGCTGATGCCTTCCCTAGATACACGAGCAAAACCGTAATTGTGGAACTTCCGAATGCGCTCCGAAGCCAGGCTATTCGAGATGCCAAATGCGTGTTCAGGAAGTGCAGGAGGAGTCTCCGCGCCAATGCCATACTAGGGCCGGAAGGCCAAAATGAAGTCAAGGTGCCGCTTCTCGAAAAGCCTGTTGCCATATGGAACAATCAGAACTACCCTCTAGAAAACGGTATGATATCTTTCCCTATGCTGATTGACGGCAAATCCGGGCAAATTAGAGTTCAGGCTATCCTAACTGACTATCAAACCGGAATCCGTCTCGAACAACTTTCTGGCATCCGCCAGACGGCAAGAACAAGCCGTAGAAACGAGAAGGCTTTGCATACCTGGAGTTTTTATTGACTGGCCAAGCACATCGGGTGCAAAGCGCATTTCGCAGGAAGTCAACGTGGAGTATGTCAACCCAAAGCATACAAGGCCAGAGGCGCCCTGATTGCAGCAATCTAAACGAAGGCGGCGATAGGAACTACAGGTGCGATTGTTAGTATAACGCCACCGGGATAGAGTTGGGGTCCTGAATATCATTTCCAGAGCTGTGGCAGACGGTAATAGTTTACTAACCTAGACAGCTATATGCTCTGGTCTAGGACGGGCTAATGCATAGCCCTTAACCTGGGGCCATAATCCAATACCAGAAATGGACTTCGGTTTAATCACCCGAGACTCCCCTGCCTTTAGGCATGAGGAGTGCCAACAGACGCGCGACTATGCGAATGTTCCACGTGGAACATTCGTCTTAGTCTACCATTGACCTCCGGCAACTGCGAAACTAACACCCTCTGTACTTGCTCCCACATACCGCCAGCAAATGTTCCTGAAAATTGCCAGGAAATTTGGGCGTCGGTCCATTTCCGGTTACCATATGCGCCTTATATCTCCAAGCCTTAGCTATGGGGATATAAGGCGTGCTTCCTAGTAGACTTCGCGGGACGCAATGGGCACCATTTGCTTATATCATGGGAATGTATGTTCTATAACACATACATGAACACTGGCTTTAAGTCAAGCAACAATAGGCTAATCATGTCGCAACTCCCTTTTCTTTACTATTACCTCTAGTATCTTCTCTGCTTTTTCTGCTACAGCACCAACTAAGTATGAGTTCATGAGACCGTTGAGTTCTCCCAGTTAAATGCAAATATCGGCTGTACATTGATAAACAGGGTAATGCCATAATCCTGCTTTATGATAGGTACAGTCCATGTGAAAATAGTCTCGGCATAACCACAACGACCCACGATACCTGGCAGCTATTGGGAGACATCAACGGTCTCGTTCATTAGCTTTCGCTCGTTTTCCGAGGTCTTGGGTGGCACCGCACGGTACGTACGTTTTTTGAGGCCGGTGTTGCACTCGGGGACAGCTCTCCAAGCGGGTTGCCTTGACATAATCCGGCCCGTAGGCTAGTGGCCGAATTATGACGCTCGTCGTTGCAACACCTGCAACCCTGCACGGTACGCACACTTTCTGGAACTGACGATTACTTGTGGCGGAGACCGTTGGACTTCTCCAGTGACCACCAGTTTCGCCGAAGACGTCGGCCAGTTTTTGCGATTCGAGCGGGCTATGTTGACATAATATGGGAGAGAACAACGGTCTCGTGGCGATCTACTTAGATGAAGAATTCCAAAAAACTCCTGGCGTGCTGGAATACACCACGCCACGAGTTATCTAGAACCAAACGGTATTCACGCTGTTACAGCCACAGGAAAGGCAAACTCACCTTAGTCGCACAGTAATTCCTAACCTGAAGATTACAGCACGAGAGAAAGGATCCTTTCGAGATCCTCATCGTTATAGTATTCAATCTCGATTCTTCCTTTTTTCTTACCAGGGCGAACCCGAACTTGTGTACCAAAGGCACGTCTCAGTCTCTCCTCAATCGACACAATATGGGGGTCTTTTGCCTGGTCAGTCCTGGGCTTGGCCTTGTGCAATCGGCCTGTAGCCACTACCCGACGCACAATTTCCTCAGTTTCCCTCACAGAAAGCTGCTTCTCAACTACATGGTTACAGACCTTCTCCTGCAGCCTCAAATCATCAACTGACAGCAGCGCTCTGGCATGTCCCATAGAAATTGTTCCACGTGAAACAATTGCCTGCACTTCTGGAGAAAGATTCAAGAGTCGTAAGGTATTTGTGATTGTCGGCCTGCTTCTCCCAAGGACTTTTGCCAGCTCTTCCTGGGTCATCCCAAATTCTTCAACAAGCCGCCTGTATGCTTCTGCCTCCTCTATTACATTAAGCTCTTCTCTCTGCAGGTTCTCGATGAGAGCAACCTGAACCATCTCAATGTCCTCGAAGGCCTTTACAATAACAGGCACTTTCTCCAGCCCTATAATCCGAGCAGCCTGAAGCCGGCGCTGGCCCACCACCAGTTCATAGGAGTCGCCTTTCTGCCTCACGACAAGAGGCTGCACTATGCCGTGCTGTCTGATGGACTCGGCAAGCTCCTCCAGTTTCGATTCATCAAATCGTTTTCTCGGCTGAAAGGGGTTGGGTAGGATCCCGTCAATCGGCAATTCCCTTACCTCATGACCTGTAACTGTCTCCATATCCGGTATGAGCGCTCTAAGCCCCCTCCCTAGCCCCCTCTTAGCCACCAGCCATCACTTCCTTTGCTAATTCTCTATATGCTTCAGCACCCTTTGATCTCTCATCATAAGTGATAATTGGGACTCCATGGCTGGGCGCTTCGCTTAATCTAATGTTCCGAGGTATAACGGTCTCGTATACTTTGTCAGAGAAGAACTTCCTCACTTCTTCTGCTACTTGTTGAGAGAGATTCGTTCGAGAATCATACATAGTCAGGACTACTCCCTCAAGTGCCAGGCTGGGATTCAAGTGCCTCCTGACTAACTGAATTGTGTTCAGTAATTGACTAAGTCCCTCAAGCGCATAGTATTCGCATTGGATAGGTACGATGACAGAGTCTGCGGCAGTTAACGCATTCAAGGTCAACAAGCCTAGTGAGGGAGGGCAATCAATAACTACATAGGCATAGTTCTCACGCACTCCCTCCAGTGCTTTCCTCAATCTCATTTCCCGCGACATAGTGGAAACTAACTCAATTTCTGCGCCTGCCAACTGAATGGTGGCCGGCACTACCTGCAGATGTTCGACTGATGTATTAAGCACTAAGTCTTCGATGGGTTCATCATTTATTATCGCATCGTAAACGCACTTTCCGGTGGAAAGTTTATCAACTCCTACACCACTGCTTGCATTGCCTTGAGGGTCAATATCCACCAGAAGAACATCTGTGCCGCCATCTGCCATGCATGCACTAAGATTCACTGCGGTAGTGCTCTTTCCCACTCCACCCTTTTGGTTGACAACAGCTATTACCTTTCCCATAACCACCCGCTCCTGAGAGGCTTTTCTTTCTCAATTCAGATTCGCTTACATCAGGCCAGTCTATGTCTGCTGCGATTCTCTCCTTTTGTTCCATCCCATGGCTTCGTTATGCGAATCCTAAGTTCCAACACATCCTCATCACCGACTTCTTCTGTGACAACCCTCACACCGGTTGCTTTCAGTTGTCTCACAACGTCTCTTATGGCATTCAGGAAAAGTCGTATGTCCTTGATCGCACGAACAGAACCTTCTTCTTCCCCTCGTATCTTTCTCTTCAGCTGTCTCTTATGAATTTGTTTAATCCTTACGTCTATTAGTGCTTCTGTCTGCCCGACAGTAAGTCCCTTCTTACATATCTTATCTAGCATGGCGACCTGCTCGCGTTCGGATTCCATCTTTAACAGAGCCCTTGCATGTCGCTCAGTGATTTTCCTCTCTCCTAAAGCATTGAGAACAGGCGCGGGCAACTTCAGAAGTCTAAGCTTGTTGGCAATAGTCGACTGCCCCTTACCTACGCGTTTGGCAAGTTCTTGCTGGGTAAGGCCAAATTCCCTAATTAATCGTTCGTACCCGTTGATTTCCTCAACTACTGTCAAATCTCTACGCTGCAAATTCTCGATTAACGAAAGCTCTGCTGACTGACTGGGGGTAAGGTCTCTTATTAATGCAGGGACAGTTGAAAGTCCGGCCATGCTACAGGCTCTAAGACGCCTTTCACCCACAACCAACTCGTACCCCTCATCGCTTTGCCTCACAATTATCGGCTGAAGCACTCCGTGTTCCTTAATGGAGGCACTCAACTCTCCGAGGCTCTCTTCGTCAAAAGTCTCCCGAGGCTGGTAGGGGTTTGGCTTGATCTGCTCAATGGGGATTTGTGCAATTCGATCTTTTGTCGTCGTCTTGTCCTTCCCACGAAAGCCCATAAGACGCGACAGTTCCTCTCTCATCCAAAGACCTCTCCTTAGAAATACCGTAGATACTATTTCGTCGTAGAGAAGTGAGTTCCTGCCCTGCCTTCCTCGTACCCCTTTTTCCAAAATTCCTGTTCAAGGCGGGGCGTTCTTCTTTCTCGCCAGCTCAAACCCATATGAATAGTCTCCAATTTCTCTGGGTTTTGTCACTGCTCACCCCAAAATCCTACTTTTAGACTATAGGACGCTTACCGGGAATTCCAGGCCGTCTCGGGTACTTCTCAGGCGTGGATGCCTCTTTCCGGATTGTTACTATGCACCTCTCACCATAATCCCACGGTAATGCCATGCGCACGATCTTCTCCATCCGCCCACCCATTATTTCCACGGACTTCATGGATTTCGGAAGCTCACGCTCAACTCCGGGTCCTTTCAATGCGGTAAACGCCCCGCCGACCCTGACAAAGGGTAAACATAGCTCAGCCAAGACTGCCAGTTCAGCAACTCCTCGCGCAACTGCCAGATCATAATTCTCCCTGTGCCGCTCCATCCTACCTACATCCTCAGCCCTACCCCATACCACCTCTGCATCACTGAGTCCGAGCTTTGATACGAGGAGCTCGAGGAATCTCACGCGCTTCTGCGAAGACTCCACTAAGGTAAGGGCCAGAGAAGGCATTTCCACCTTTAGCGGCACTCCTGGAAACCCTGCGCCGGTTCCGATGTCTATTATTCGCCAGCCGTCCTTGATCCCGATTGCCTTGGAACATGTGAGAGAATCCAGAAAGTGCTTTACAGCAATTGTCTCTGCCCCCTCTATCGATGTTAGATTTGTTTGTCTTCCGCACTCCATGAGTGCCTGATAATGGAGTTCGAATAGATCTAACATGTCTTGGCGCATCTCAACGCCCAGGGCCTGCCCACCGGCAACGAGCGCCTCTCTAAATTCCATCTGCATCACCGCTGTCCTGCTTTCGTTTGTGACTACCTGCCTCAAGATACGCGACAAGTGCCACGATATCTGCAGGCGTCACACCGGATATTCTGGCCGCCTGTCCAAGAGATCTGGGATCTACGGCAGTCAATTTCTCTCTTGCTTCCCTGGAAAGCCCATGAATCAGCGAGTAATCTGTGCTCCTCGGTATCTTGCGTGTTTCAAGACGTTGAGTTCGGTCTATTTGACTCATCTGTTTTCTAATGTAGCCGGCATACTTCAACTCTATTTCCACTACAAGAATTACGTCTTTGGGCAACTTGACTCTGTCCTTATCAATCGCAGCCAGAGATTGATAGCTGACTTCCGGACGTGACAACAAGTCCCCCAGCGAAGTCTGGGATTGCACAGGCGCAGTCCCTATTTCTTCCAGAAGTTTTGCGGTAGCTGCATCCCCAGGAACGATTGTGGCCTTGAGTCTTTCGAGTTCGTCTTGGATTTGCCGGCGTCTCTTGCAGAACATCTCGTATCGCTCCTCGGGAACCAGACCTAAAGCAAATCCCTTATCAGTCAGCCTCAAATCCGCATTGTCTTGTCTAAGAGTCAAACGGTACTCCACACGGGAGGTCATCATCCGGTAAGGTTCTTTCGTTCCTTTTGTGACTAGGTCATCAATGAGCACCCCAACATATGCCTCTGAGCGTCCTAACACGAAAGGTTCCTGTCCTCGTAGCTTCAAAACTGCATTAATCCCTGCGATGAGGCCTTGACTTGCAGCTTCCTCATAGCCTGATGTCCCATTGATTTGTCCGGCAGTAAACAGACCTGGCACCTTCTTCACTTCCAGCCATGGAGATATTTCGGTAGGAACCAGACAGTCATACTCTATTGCATATCCGGGACGCACAATTTCCGCATCTTCCAAACCAGGAACACTGTGGACTATCTCTCTTTGAGTGTCTTTCGGCAGGCTTGTCGATAGGCCTCCCAGGTACACGATTTCTCCCGTTCTTGTCTCAGGCTCCAGAAATACCTGGTGCCTTTGTCGGTCAGGAAACTCCATCACCTTTGTCTCAATGGAAGGGCAATAACGGGGTCCACGCCCTGTGATAGCCCCTGTATAAAGCGGCGCTTTGGAGAGATTGGC
>DUVA01000226.1 GCA_012841305.1 Bacillota bacterium
CTTGTCATATCCAAAGCCTGAAAGAGCAGTCGTCTCTTCCTTAAAGCTTAGGTGAAGGGTATGTTCTTTGCCGGATCTTTCAAGCGTTCGCTCAACCCTTTGCAGCCTGACTGCGGTCGCAGGGTTGTGACGTGCTTGGACCAGGAGTCCCGGTACAAGCAATATCCCCACCATGTGGCCATGGGACATGCCGAATTTCTTGCAGAAATGCACCAATGCATGGGGAAGGCCCAGGCCTGCGTGGGCAAAAGCAATCCCCATCAAAAGACTACCCCAGCTTAACACGTCTCGGGTGTGGGGAGCTATCTCAATTCCGGGGGCTCTCGGCGAAAGAGTGTTATCCACTGAACGGTCGACGTTTCTTAAGGGCTCTCTTCTTTTACGTTCATTTCCGTCATGGGGTATCAGCGCTTTCAGGCCTTGTGCGAGATTCAAAAAAGCGGCAAGCGATACAGCCTGTACCTCAGGAGATGCCTTTGCATGTGTGATGACCTCAAGGGATTGAGCCAAGGCATCCACCAGAGATACTATTGTATATGAGAGCGGTAGTGAATCTGTAAAGGCCGGATCAGCTATTATCATGGACGGAGGCGGTATGTGTCTGATGCTTCGTTTCTCATCGCCGAGCTCTACCACTGCGTTATTTGTGCTTTCGGATCCTGTCCCGGATGTAGTGGGCACAGCAATCCAAGGAAGAGCCTTTTTCGGGTCTATGGTCCTCTTTCCAGTTTGGAATGCAGCGATATCCTGCCCGTCTTCTTGATATGCCAGGCCTGCTATGGCCTTACCTACATCGAGAGTTGTGCCGCCGCCTATGGCTATCACATGACTAGCCTGAATTCTGTGTAGGGCTTCAATCCCTCCGAGAATCGCCTCGTGGTCTGCACGGCCGTGTACCTGGAATATGTAGGTATTTGACATGGTCCGGGTGATGGTCTCGAGTACTTCTTGTATGCTTTTGGATTTGGAGCTTGTCGTGCCTACTACAGCGAGGACTCCTCTGGGCAGCCCTTCCGGTTTAGGGAACTTTTCCAGTGTAGGCAACTTTTCCAGTGTAGGCAGCTCTTTCAGTGCATGTACCGAATGTTTTGCGCCCAATCCACGCCCAAAGACTATGCGATCAGAAGCTTCCGCAAGAACGGTACGATCCAGAACTAATCTGCCGGAAGCTGAGTCAAGAGCGACCAAGCCCGGTATACTCCATAGTCCAAGTTTGTCTTGCTTCAGTGTTATTGTTGTCATTTGATTCACCTGCTGGAATCAGTGTTTGCCTGCTCGCGCAAAGGTATTTATTGATAGGGTTCCACATTGAGGCCAATGCTTCCTTCATGTTCTCTATCTCCAGTATTCATCCGCTTAGAAGACCGAAGTCGATACCTCCGGGTCCGACTTGCCGGATTCAACATTGCGCTATGTGTCGTGTGGCAATTGAGACTGGGGTTAGGACTATCTTAGGGAGCAGATAAATGGGGTTATTTGGATGGTATAGATCAAAATAGATAATCATGAAAAACATAGAGGAATTTCCATATTATAGACGAAATTAAGTAGGTCAGACGACAATGATAGGAGGATAATGATGAAAAGGTTATCTGCGGTTGTCTTAGTCCTTTTACTGGTATTCTCCCTTGGTGCCTGCGGCAGCAACAAAAACACCCCCGGCAATGAGGCAGCCAAAACGGGGAAGACTGAAGCCGAACCCCCAAGACCGATAAAGATCGCTGAGCTCCCTGACCGGCCAGGTGACACGAAGAACATTATCTGTGTAAGTTATGAGGCCTATAGTGATGCGGAAGACAAATTTAGTAAGTATGTGCTGGCGGAGAGCGAAGACCACGAGTTAGTGTCGGTCAAGTTTAGCACAGTCGAACCTACTGACCTGAAAAATCTTCATTACCTTCTTCCACTGAGATTCATGGGCGAGTCTATTAAGTCTCTTGGAAAGTATGATGCAGGCTTTGAGATGATTATGTTTAAAACCGGGTGGGGCGATGATGTAGAGGTTACGTATAATCAGGATACCGGTTATGTGGTGGCGCATACTGACGATTCCGGCAGCGCAATCCAGGTGAGAGCCATGTATGACGGGGATACCGATTCGCTGCGGGTTGAAGCATATAAAGACGGTGTCCTTGATTTGTTGTTTGAGTACATCAGAACAGCGGGAGGGTATGCGGCTCAATACCACTATGAGAAGATTACGGGGTATGAGAAGAATTCGTTCACGCCTATAGTGGGATTCTGCACCTATAGACTCATGTTTGAACGTTCCAACGGTTCCTATGCAAGATTTGACCTGGTGGATGCCGAGCCGGACTCCATCTTTGGTCTCGTTCCCGATGAAGATTGCTTTATAGACGGAGCTACCCATTGGCTTACCATTACAGATGGCAAGTTTACGGGGAATATAGGCGGAGAAGCCTTCTAAGCGGCATTAAGCGGGTGATTAGGGGGATGTCGAATGAAGTCATTACCTGACCGGAGAAGATAACGGAGACGCTCATCTGAAAAGGCAGGTCATGGGCAGGGAAGTGGTGATTGCCGTGACTGAGGGCAGGCTTGATTTCGGCCCATGGGAACAGATATTCTACGGAGAATTCGACGGGAGGCGGCCGAAAAGGGTGCTGGTCAAGATCATAGGTGCGTAGAATACCTGGCCGAATGCTTCAGAAGAGTCAGGCCGTCGGCTTCTGTATATATTTCAGGGTCTTAGGAGTGCACTGTCTTCTCAGATGAGGGATCGGGACTTTGGTTGGGGAGGTGTGATTCTATCTTCACTACAGCGAATGTCAGGTATTCGACAGCAAACACACACATGATCGCAATCTACGGAAAGCCTGGTGTTGACACAAGAGCTGAACTGATAATCAATTACAGACACGTTGGGAGATGGCCTACGGGAGTAGGATAGGAAAGGAGTATCCACATGAAACGCGAATTCACTTGGATCCTTCTCGTGCTCGTGTCGATTTTTTCTATGACCCAGGTTGCCATGGCTGAAGCCCTGACTGAGGTGCCTGATCTGCTGCCGGTACCGGAAAACCCGAGAGTTCAGGTGTCTCGGGTGGAGGGCATACCCTTTTATTTGCTCAGCTTCAGCTGGACCACGCCTCAAGTCATCCGTGATCTTTGGGAATCGAGAGATATTATCGCAAAGAAGTTGAATGTGGTCACGCCGTCATTCTATCTGGAAGCCGATTACAAACTAGGCGAAGATGGAAGTTGGCAATATGAGCCGTTCTGGGATGCTTATGCCCTTAAGGACGAGGACGAGGTTCCAATGGATTGCACTTTTGACGGCGCCCTTTCAATCGGAGAGAGTCACTACTTCCAAGACTGTCTGGCAGAAGTCCCCGGCGCAGACAGCATAGACTTCTTCTACAATAACACGATTTACTTTCGGATCCGGTTCGCCGTAACGTACACCGGTTGGGATCCTGCTTCGGCAAGAAAATTCGTCTCGCCCTGGTCGTCTCAGTTTACCGTCAGTGAGATTGTTTTTGTGGACGCAGATGACGAAGAGGGTGAGGATTCTTGGTTATGGGGAATCTAGCCGGAGAAGCCTTCTAAGTGGCATCAAGTGAATGATTGACGAACGAGGGCTGTACGGATGAGAGTTAGTTAGGCCTGCGAGAGCTGCTGCAGCGGTTGTTTTGACATTGGTTCTGTTGACTCCGGTCACTTATGCGGCTCAGTTGAGTATGCAAGAGATACCCCTTCCTCTTGACGATACTTATAGCCGGTTAAGTGACGATGCTCGCAAGGGCGATAGCGGATTTAGCGGATTCTATAGCTATGTGTTCATCACAGATGATGATAAGGAGTCCCCTACCGACAAATTGATAGTATCTGAGAACATACAGGATGGAAATATTGAGATCATTTATATGACCGTGAAATCGTGATCCGCCTCAGCTTTTGCTAAGCGATAGAAATTCGTTGACGTTTAGAGTTAGCGGAACCATTCCCATAGAGTTTGTTAGGATGCTAAACTTCCCGATAGTGTTCAGCAGAGGTTATCGGTGTTTTGCTATCATTACATCCATGGCGTGCTTATGCGGAACTCCGCCGGAGTTGCAGTCGAATATCCTCTCTTCGAATTTGACAATCTCCCAATCCCAATAGTAGGTCAGGAGCTCTCCGGAGATGTAGAAGTGTTCATTAATTCCCCAATCGGGAGGTGTGGCCAGAAAAGGCTTTTCCACAAAAACGTTGAACGCGTTAAGTCCCCCTGGCCTGGTAAAGCGCTTATAATTTGAGAACACGTCACGCCTTACATGGGGAGGAAGGTATGTGAGGGTGCCACTCGAGTACACTATGTCGAATGCCTGGCTCAGCCGGTAGTCTACTAAATCAGACCGAAATGTGCGTATTACAAGGCCTTCTTCTTCAGCCCAGGCTTTCGCTTTCTTAAGCCCCGGCAGAGAGCTATCAACTCCTACTGACTCATATCCGTACCTTGCGAACTGGATTAAGTCTCTGCCTTCTCCACATCCTAAATCGATGGCGTGCTTATCTTCTCGATGAACTGTGGAATCCAGGGCAATCGTCTCCAGACACAGGGAGTTGGGTTCTCGTCCCCAGTATAGGCCCGGCTTGGCATATGCTTCATCATAATTGAATACAGGCAATGCCAGACGACCTCCTTCGCTACTTCGTCATCACGAGAATCATTGGGCATACAAAGCGTTACCTCAGCGTCGTCATTCACATAAGCTAAGACTGGGTGTCTATAGACTATGCCGTATACCCATATAACTACGAAAACTGCCGTCCTGTCAATGCCCAGGTTTCTTGGCTGCTAAGATCCCGAGTCACTCGGCTGCAACAGGGAAAGAAGCAGTATTTGCTCTGGTTGGCTAGGGATTAGGCTCATCGAGGGTGAAATGATCATCCCTTACACTCTGATACTGAAAGCGCCATAGTCGAGTCATTCCGCACCGCTGCTGCGTACGGCGAAATTCATCGAAATGTGCATCCGGTTGCAGGGATCACCAAGCTATAGGGCGAACAACGATGCAAAAGAGTTTTGTGTGAAAATCAGAGGTGTTCTGTGTGGGAAACGAGGAATTGCAAGACGGCGACGGGTCCGGGCTAAGGCCTGGGATAGAGCCGGGACCGAATCCAAGCCAGGCGAATCGGCTTTACCTTGCAGCGCTGTTTTTTATGCTAGTCGGCAGCGTCCTTTTGGTTCCGCGAATAGGACTGGGCCTTAACCTCTGGGTTAACGAGCTGGTATTCTTTCTCATGCCAGTAGCTTTGCTGGCCGGACGAAAGAGATGGCGATGGCGTGACGTTTA
>DUVA01000227.1 GCA_012841305.1 Bacillota bacterium
CGGGCTCTTTGAATCGAGTACCCCATATCGCCTCGAGTAAGCTTTCCGAGATACCTTGTGAGCTGCACAAGAAGGGGCTTGTCGAGATCAAACTGGGCTCTCAGAGAGTCCATTTCCTCAAGAGTCACTCCCCCTGCTTCGCCCATCATGATATCTACGGGATCCCCTGGGATCATCCGCATGAAAAGAAATGCGCATATCACAACGCCCAGCATTATAGGGATTGCAGCAATTATGCGTTCTATTACCTGTACCTGTGTGCGTGTCATGCTAACCTCCAGTACTTGTATGCCTACCTCCGCAACCGGACAGACCGGACAGCTTCCCGCAGCAAGCCGTCACTGCTACTTGGCAGGGCAGCTTCCCGCTTCCAGTGGCAAGCTATTACTGTTACTTAACAGAATAGCCCGCTTCGCGTAACAAAGCCTTGGCTTTCCCAGGATCATATGGATACGGCGCAAGGTCCGGATCAAATCCAAATCCGCTCGGCAGGAACGCACACGCCAACCGGACGCCGTTCCCGCCATAGATGGACGTAAGGATTGCATCCCAGTCCACCGCATAATTCATTGCACGGCGCACCCTGACGTCGTCAAAGGGAGGCTTCTGGCAGTTCAGCTCCACGCAATATACGCGCGTCCCGTCCACACTCTTCACCTGGATGTTTTTGTCCGTGGCAAGGGTCTTTGCAAGATCCGGCGGCAATTGCTGAATAATGTGGACTTCGCCTGCTTTCAGAGCAGCTACGCGCACTGTCGCCTCAGGCATCATCCGAAAGATCACCCGTTTTGCAGGTGCAACTCCTACCGGGGGAATCTCCTGGGAGCCGCCGTAGTATTCGTCAAACCTCTCCATAACTATTTGATCATCCAGTCGTCCTTCCTTGAACTTGAAGGGTCCTGCGCCAACCGGTTTAGCCGCAAATTCAGTGTCCCCGACCTTTTCGATGTAGTCCTTGGGCACAATCTGAAAATGTACAAGCGCTTGCGGAAATATGGGGAATGGGTTAGCAAGAGTGAACTTCACAGTGTATTGGTCTATCTTCTCAACTGTCTCCAGTGGGCCGAGAAGTCCTTTCCGCGGTGATGATTGACCTGCAATTGCCCCATCTTCGAGGATCCTCTCGAATGTGAACAGGACATCGTTTGCATCAAGTGTCTCACCGTTATGGAATTTCACGTCTTTCCGAATCTTGAAGATATAGACATCGTCAGATGGAGTAGTCCATGACTCAGCTATCTCAGGCACTACTTTTCCATCCCAGGTCCGAGTGACAAGCCCGTCAAACATGTTGCGAAGGACGGTTTCCGTGTCTCTGTCTCGATACATAGCAGGGTCCAAGGTTATGATCTTGTCTGCTTTCATCCCCACAATGATAGTGTCCCCTCGCGTAAGGCCTACGTCATGAAGATTCACTCGCGAATCCATCGCAGGCTGCCAGTTTACGATTTCGCCTCTCGCAGCTTCGGTTTCTTTCAGCGCATACCCAAAAATCCAGGGCGCGTCCCCGAAGATGACCTTCTGAGCCTTGAAATAGGCCTCCTTGCGCTCACCCTGGTCCGAGGTCATCTGAACTTGACTGAGGAGTTTATCCAGTTCTGTGTTGCTGTACCCTGAGTAGTTGCCTCTGTCGTTTGTGCCTAGTTTAGGTATTACGAGGTCAAAAGGATCGAAGTATGCGCTGCCCCAGTCACTTAGACACAGTTGTCTTTCACCTGCAAGGAGTCGCTCTTTTAGAGCATTCCACTCCCATATGCGGACTTCCGCTTCGACCCCGATACCACGGAGATATGTAGCGATGATTTCTGCTTCGTCGGCACGGTCAGCTTCAGTATCAATGATTATCGAAAGAGTCTTGCCTGCCGCCTGGGCAGAGTGTTCGGTGGCGACTGCAACAGAAACCAGGAGAACGGTAATCACAGCCAGGGCTGCCAAGCATGACAGTATGCCATAACCTCTCTGAGATCTCATGTCTTCAGCCTCCTTACCTTGACTTCTCTCATAGACCTTCAAGCCTTTCATGCGGACATCGCATGCAAGCCTCTCCTATGAAGGCCTCGTGTAAATGCCTGGTGCGAACATCCCATGTGATTAACTTGTGTAGATTATCAGTGTGATCATTCCAAGACGTCTCCTGTGGATAATTCATGTGAACGCCCAATAAGCTCTGGTGTGAACGCTTCATGTGATCCTCCTATGCGAACGTCCGGTGACGTTTGATACGAAGGTCCCCGTGAACACTCTACGTGAACACTTCATGACATTTCGTTTAGATGCGAATCATTTGGAAGCTCGGAAGGACCTGCCCCGGAAAGGTCATTATCACAAGAGGTTCTCCGACAGTTTCTACCTTGCAGCGTAAGGTGGGGGATACTGAGCAATCGCTTAGGAGAAAAAGCGATCGCTAGACAAAAGAACCCAAGGGGCCTCCTTGGGTAAGGTTCGGCGCCCCCCTCTCGACGCTTACGAGGTTAGCTGACGGACTCGGGCTGAAGGAGCTAGCCCTACCTGCCTCATGGGCAGGATTCGCCCCCCACTGGGACTTCGGTTCCCCCGCTCTTCCTTACGGAAGATTCAGCGGCTGCGTCTGTCTCTTGGACAAAGCACAGCATGAATGACGCATATGTTCTGTTATTAGTACACACTACCATTATTATATTACTCGTGGGACTTATATGTGTCAATGGATCATTTTGCCTGTTGTCTCTCTTCATGCATCCGCCAGAGCTCATATCACAGAAACCTCTTGGCAAGTGCATTAAGAATTGCTTTTTTCCCTAGTTGCGACTTAGCAACCGGTAAATCTTTACACGCCGGCTCCAGTGCCGCCTCTACATCATGGCCCATATGACTTGTGATATAAAGTAATCCACAGCAATGTTGATGCCTAAGAGCCTCCCTTACAGGCTTTGCATCAAAACGCTGATTTTTCTCGCATCTATACCACTTTAACTCTCTTAGCCCCAAGCTTTCTTTCAATTCACCGGCATAGTCGGGTTCTAGGCCTCCTGCAACTACCAAGATCTTGCCTGACAGAACCCCCTTTAGCTTTGTGCAAATAGCATTTTCCTCAAGCGCCCGATAATCTCTATAAAGCTCCGTATCAGTAATGGCATCGTTCAGTCTGTCTTGGAGTCTACCCATGCGGCCCTGAACCAACGGATTTGCTTCACCGAAAGCTGCAATAAGTCGATTCAGCCATTTTGCTGAGCCATCCAGGTTACACATATTAAGCTGTGAGCCAACTATGTCCAGGACATGTTGTGCAGCCAGTGCCCGCAAAACCGTATCACCGCTGCATAAATCCATATATGTATCTTCGATTATGTATTCGAAAGTCTCGAAAGTGAGCTTCTTCTTAGCCAATTCCACAAAACGTGTGACCATCTCGGTATTCTTGTTCTGAATACAGTGCTTAATAGCCTGTCTGATGAAAGCCTCATTAGGTGGTTCGTCGCTTTTTTCTCCATAATCGATGTACAGTTTCAGAAATTGCGGGTTCGTTACTAGATGCGGGTGTCTCTCGCATTGATCTACAAGATACCTAAAGACAGGATCCCGGGGATCATCATAACCCAACTCCAGATAGCCGACAAACCTCAAGATATTAGCCGGTTCAGTGAAATAACCTTCTGACATAAACCCGATGATTTGAACAAAAAGCAACACATCCGTATTGGCAAGGCACTCTAAAACTTGCATGGCCTGACTTTCACCTAATTGCTCGACCGCCTTTACAAAGTCAGTCATTTGACTCTGGGTCTGCAAATCTATTAGTGGGATTAGGTTTTCATAAGAATAGTCAGCTCTAACAGCGGTAGCGGCTTCGAATAACATCATCGCGCCGTTATTGCTCAAGCGATTCAGATCTTGACACCGCAACTGATTGTATGCTTCCTCAGGGCGGCCATACTTAAAATATGCTGTGGCTAAATCTTCCACCAAGTCAACATCCTTAGGGAATGACGGTAGGACATAGTATGAAAGCAATTCTATTCTCGTTTCCAAATCCGTGTTCGTGTATTTGTCTATGTGCTCCCACAGCTTTCTCACAGCTTTTTGCGATATCCGGTCATTCGTGTCCACTATCAAATCACTAGTGTCAATTTGCTCTGAAGGAAGCATTGTACAAGGCGGGATCTCTATCTTCTCCATTAGGGAAGAATGTCGTATTGGATACGAGGCGATTTCATAACAGCGAGACATTGCCAAGGACGGCATTTCTACAGTAATTTCATGTGAACGTTCGGCATCTACCTGTTTAATTATGTCTCCTGTGTCACTGTCTATTATCTGAAGCTGCTTCCGATGGGAACCCTTCGCTGCAAACTCGTTCTCAAGATCCAAGATAAGTTGAGGAGTCTCATCACCCTCAATTTCAATCACGCGCCAGAACACTGTATTGCTACAGGATTCCAGTTGGCACAGAGACCGTGCAACGTGATGCCAGTATTCTCCTGATACGTTCTCACTAAAAGATAGTATCTCGTCCGGGAGAGAAATCGCGCCCAAGATGGGAGGATACTGATAGCTTTCGTTAAACCAAGATTGAAAATCGGGTTCCGCATTACTCACAAATTCTTGGCAAGATATACGGCATTCAAGCCGGTTAGGGTAGGATTTGACGTCAAGCATGTTACCAAGTCTGACAGGATGAACCACGTCGTCTTCGACAAGGCAAAAGAGCACAGGCCTCTCTGAGTCCGCAATGTCTTTCCAGTTTCCCGGCAGGCTTCGACTGGTCATAGAAACCAACAACTCTCTCAGGTTGCTATCTTGAAAGAGTCTTAAGTTCTCGACGAGACGAGCTCTACTCACAAATTGTCTAGTTATCAGAGTAAACTCCAATTTGCTACCACCACCGATAGTCTTACGATTGCGTCACTTATGCCCTACGACCCTTGATTGCTTGTCCTTGTCTCCCTGAGACATGCCAATGCCTTCGAGTATACTCTCTTCCAGGCATTCTCCTGAATTAGGCTCAACCGTCTTGAAATGAAGCATTCCGTTGGCGTCCACTGTTATGCTGATATCCAACTGATCACCGGTATAGAGGAATGGATGGTGAAACTCCTTCAGGGCTATCTGTTTCGTAGATCCTAGATATCGCTGACCGATTCGTAAAGGTAAATTCACATCCAGCGAAAACGGCACTTCGTATTTGTGGCGATATTCATGAGGATATTTCGAACCTTCAGGCACAATTATCGTAGTCATGTGCCCGGATTCGTTCAACACGCCGTAAGCATGGGATGTAGTCATTTGCAGGCCGCCCAACACCAGATGCCCTGAATCAAGCGCTCCCTTGATAGCTGCTCCTTTTGCAACCGCTGCATCCACATCCGCGCCGCGAGAAGGTGTTACTTGAAACGTGCTCTTAACCAGTCTTGCTATCGCCGGAATCCTGGTGGAACCCCCAATCAGAATCACCTTGTCTACCTTGCTCCATGAATCAAGTTCACCGCCGGTTGTACTTCTTGCCTGCGTGATCGTACGTGAAATGACTTCCTTAATCCTTTCAATATACTCGTCTATGCTATCTTCGAATTCCTTCCGGGAAATCTGGACGCTCGCAACTACGTTTCGAAAACGGGGGATCCGAAAATCAATTGATTCATGATGAGATAGCAGCTCCTTACATTGCTCGGCAGTGTGTACAAGCTCGGCAACAACATCCCGCAACCCTCTGTCGGTAATTCTGGATTCATTACGCAACTCCTCAAAACTGTCATCAAGAACCTTTAGGTTCTCATTAGTGGGTGACTGGCGTATCGCCTTCTTCAGAGCAACCTTTGCCAGGGTTAAGTCGAAATCGAATCCTCCCAGTCGCGGATCACCGTCTTTTGCTATGACCAAGATTTCAGGAAGGCCATTGCTTCGTTTGTTGAATATCACTTCGCACACTGACAAATCGAAAGTCCCACCACCCAGGTCAAAGACTGCCACAGTTGATCTATCCTCATTAAAGACATTACGGAGTCGTCCTTCTTGACGAAGATTCAAGATATAGTCTAATATCGCGGCAGTCGGTTCCTCTATTAGCGAGGCCTTCAGACCTGCAATCTCCGCTGCATCCAGAGTCGCTCGTTTTTGTGCGTCTCCAAAATAAGCCGGAACCGTGATGACCACATTGCTTATGGGAGCCTCTAATTCGAGATTCTTCTCGGCATCTTCACATACGAATTTCAGAATCCGAGCGGATATAGTCTCAGGGTTTATTTTCAAAGGCTCAGTTCCTGCGCTGATCGTCCAATCAGGGGAATTCCCCATTTCTCTCTTGACCCACCGGAACGTCCTGTCAGGGTCTTCAATGTACTTATCTAAAGCAGTAGTACCAACGATGCTGTCATCACTATTGGGTTGGAAATAGACAACCGAAGGAGTCAGCTCTTTCCCGTCTCTATTCTTGAGCAGTCTCACCGAAGCCCGTTTGTCAATCATGTAAAGATAGGATAGAGCTGTGTTTGTGGTTCCTAAGTCAATCCCGAAGATCTGATCGCTCATCATTCTCACCTTTCCGGGCAGTCATCATTTTCTGCTCAACAAAGATTTCTGCGAGCTCCCGAAGGTCGGTGTACATCCTATCAGCCTCGTCCATGAAATTCGAAATACCCTCGTCTTGTATTAAGTCATCCGGGCAGTGCGGAGACAGGCAGTGCTCTGATGACTCCAACAACCGTCGAAGCTTCTCTCCTGGCATCATACCGTCTTGTGCCGGTTCAGAGTATCCTCGAAGGATTAGTGAGGCTCGTTCCAAATTGCCGGATACTTCAGAGACAGCTATATCATGGGTAATCTTCAGTGTGTGCTCCAAGTCTTTCGCCAGGATCTTCAGGCCATTGATCTCCTGGTTCTTCCTATCGAGTTCTTGTCGCAAATCGTTTTCGTGACGCGTATGTGAAACAAAGGCTTCATTCAGGATTTTCTCGAATACGCCTGTAAGATTCTGTATGACAATGTCCATTTGTGAAGCAATAGCCTTTTCACATGCCTCTTTACTCAAGGCAGATATCCATGAGTGTGCAGCGGAGAATAGTTCTACAGGAACTCCGGAAGCAGCTCCGGCCCTCGAAGCGGGCGGAGAGGCGATAGTCTTCTTATCAGGGCCAGGCGATTTTCCAGCGCCAGGGGATTTCTTAGGAGGACTACTCTTCTTGGAACGTTTTGACGCTGTACCCGCCGACCCTTGTGACTCCCTGGCAGGGAGCAGCAATCGATATACGAGTGCATCGCCGTTATGAAGCACTATGACTTCGTCCTCAGGCCTTTCTGACTTGACTATGTACGAAAGTCGACAAGGGACTAGCTGTAGCCATTGTTGTCTCTGTTCATCGTTTATCAGTCCGCCGATTTTTCTGCTACCATCGAAGAGGTCCAAGTTCTTATCAAATTTCAAGCGCCTCACTGGAATTCTATCAACAGCCAACGGCTCACTGCTCTTGTCTAACAAAGACAGTTGACTGCTATTAGGAGTTGTCCTTTCGGTTTTCTCGGGCAACACTGGAAGTACGTCCTGTGGAGAAGCTTCGGCCAGAGTCTCGTCGCGTATCTCTACTCGATTCTCGCTGCTGAGATACACGACGGATTGCTGACTATCATTTTCAGGCAGGGTTACTAATGCAAGCACAACTTCGCTACCCACCATAACCATCCTTTCACAAGTAACTCTACATCGGATTCTAAGTCAGGTTCTCGCGGCTTCCTCAATGCTATCTCCTGATTAGAAGCAATGAACCCCGGAAATCACAGGATACTTCTTACCTGGAAACCTAGGGGTAGCTGCATAGAACTCGATTAAGAAATAGGTATGATGATTTGAGATATACGAAATCCACTTCTTCTTCAAAGCCTCAAAGTCGTGTTCCCTTCTTTCCTTGACATCGAGCCAATACTGTTTCCAGCGCATGTCTTTGCAAGGCCGATTCCACCATAGTCCATCATTTATGAATTTAATGCGCGATTCCCAAAAGAAGCGCCTCTCCGGATCGAAATCGTTCTGGTCTAGCTCATGCCCTTTTATAGACATAGAGATATCCTGAACCGTGTCAACAACTACAATTCCAACATATCCCGGAGACTTTTTTATATCGTTTGTGATACTGCCTACGGCGAGGTCGGCTAGGATTTCTATGCGCTGATCCGGTGTGGAGTATCTGCCGGTCAGTCTTGGGGTAGATGCCTGAGTCAAAACATACTCCTCAGGACGACTTCTACGTGGTTTCTCCTCTACGTCTGCTTCCGTAACTGCAAAGAGGTCCCACTTCACATCCTGACCGGATCGGAACTCTTCCCGGGGCACACTGACCATGACCCATCTATCATTATCCAGATCTCGAGCTATAACTTGGTAATCGTTTTCTCCCCTGGTTGTCTCAGTGAGCGAAAGAGTCAGCAATCTTGGCAACGCCTGTACCTCCCAACCAAAGTCTCCTTTCAATCATACAAAGGAATTAGCCATAAAATATATCTTCTACCATTATATATGAATATCCTCCTATTCCCGGGGCGTGACTGTTAATTGGCACCTCTGCCCATTGATCCCAAATGATATAATAATTATTGACACAGTAATGACTAAAGATCACCGGCAGCAATCTCAACTCCAATCTGCGCAACACCGGACTCAGGGCTAGGCTCAACTTAGGAGGTTCAAGGCAATGCCGAGAGCAACAAATCACCAAGAAGCGCCTGTGCATGATAAGCCCCTTGTGGCCACGGAAAATCTTAAAAAGCACTTTACTATCGAAGAAAGCCTGCTTGCTCGATACTTAGCCGGTGCAAAGGACCGCGTTGTCAGGGCTGTGGACGGGGTAAGTATCGAAATACTGCCTGGAGAGACTCTTGGCCTCGTGGGAGAATCAGGATGCGGCAAGAGCACTCTTGGCAGGGCAATCGTAGGACTCTACGAGCCCACTGAAGGCGACGTCCGATTTCAGGGCAAACCTCTTTGGGGCCAGGGCTCTATACCTAAGACAGCTTTGAGACGCCAAGCTCAGATAATATTCCAGAATCCATATAGCTCGCTAAATCCCAGGCACACAGTGCGTCAGATAATTGGTGTGGCCTTAGCGGCAAGGGGTGTGCACCCCCAGGACAGGGAAGCAGAGACTATTGGTTTACTTAGACGTGTAGGATTAGGCGAAGACCACATAGACAGATATCCCCACCAGTTCAGCGGCGGACAGCGTCAGCGTATCGGTGTCGCTCGAGCCCTTGCCACAAATCCCAAGTTTATTGTGGCAGATGAACCTTTGTCGTCACTGGACGTCTCCGTGCAGGCGCAGATAATCAATCTCCTGCAAGAGCTGCAGGAAGAATATGGCCTAACGTATCTCTTTATCACGCACGACCTCCGTGTCGCATACCATATGAGCCATCGGATAGCTGTGATGTACTTGGGACAGGTAGTGGAATCAGCAGACACGGATATGCTCTACAAGAATCCTTTGCACCCTTATACACAGGCGCTCCTTTCGGCAATTCCCTCTGTTGATGCGTCTCGCAGAGCAAATAGGATTCTTCTTGAAGGGACAGTGCCGACACCTATCAATCCTCCGAAAGGATGCCGATTCCATCCAAGATGCAGACATCGTATGCCTGTCTGTGAGGAAGAGGCGCCAAAGCTTGTGCCTGTGCAAACGCCTATCCAAACCGGAGTAGCACAGAGACGCGCCAGGAGAATGGGTGATGAATCAGTGAACGGAAGCGCAACCGAAGCAGTAAATGAAGTAGTAAACTGCCGAATAAACAACGGAGCAAACGATATGATGGAGAATGTAGTACGTCGCACAGAAAGAACCAACATTAATCGGATGAATGCGCAACACTTGGTTCGCTGCCACCTGCACATACGCTAAACGGCAAGCGGCAGATTGTGGATCCGCTTGATCTTATTTTGCCCTCATTTGAAGGATGAACCAAGTGTTTGTGGATACTCGTGAGGCGCTCACGGATTATTCGTCATGTGTCCATGTGTTCACCTGTTACTAATAGACACTCACAAATGTAGAGCCTGGCAAATCTTGTAACCCCGCCACAGGGCATAAGCGACGAAACCCGCCCCTGTCGCCAAGGCCAATCCGGTTTTTGCAACACCTGTCACAGGATCTATGCTCTCGCAGACTAGACCCCCGTCCATAGGCGCAGTGGTCAGGAGTCCTATTGCTTGAGTCACAGCCTCGGTATCACATACCCCGCAAGCCTCATACTCGGCTACTTCAGCTAGCATTGTGTTTGCTGCAGCCATAGGCCACGGATGCGGTGAATGAGCAGACCCCGGCGCACCGAACTCGCCGTCGAAAAAATACCGGTTGTGCTGAGAACGGATCCAGCGCTGAGTATTTCTAAGGATTTTGGAAGTCTCTTCGTCGTGAGGAAACCCGTAGTGCCGGATCAGCTCCAGACTGCCCGGGGGGTTGTCGTAGGTTTCGTGATTTACACGGCGGATGAGTTCTTTGTCGTAATCACAGTGTCCACACGTAAGGCTATGAGAGGTAGGATGATTTCCGGCAGGAATATCGCAGGTGGAGGTGTTACAGGTAGAGCTACCGGAACGCCTGAGCTCATCCCTTCTTATGGGTTTCAGATCTACAGCCCACGCATACATTGGACCGAAAGGACCGTCCACCACGCAGTAACGACGTACGGAGTCATCTAGTGCCTTGGCGTCTCTTAGCAGCTCATCCACCACATGCGCATAATCACCGCCAAGCCTCTTGAATACAGACGACGCAATCATCCAGGCCTTCCAAAGGAGGACATTGGAATAGGTCAAGAAAGGAAACTCTACAGGATCATCTGAAGGATCCAGAAAAGTTCGACATAGGACAGGCGTTCCCGCCTCATCGCGGACGAGCCATTTCTCTATCGCAGCCAAAGTCTTTTTGATACCTTCGATCATACCAGGGGCCTCAAGAACCGTGTAGTCTCGCGTGGCATCTAAGTAGGTTCCCAGCCCGATGATGTGCGCAGCAGCCTCATCCAGCTCAAACCCGGGATAAAGCGCTGTCCCGTCCATGTAGAGGGCGTGGTCCCCGACGTTCAGCGTGCCTATGCGCGTCGAGTAAAGAAGCACATCCCTTGCCCTGACTGCATCAGTCAATACCAGGGCAGGCATGGACCATAGCAGTACATCCCGCGCCCAAAACGCTGCGCTCACGTAATACCTGGGACTCCTTGACGTTACAGCGACTAAAGATTCAGAGTCTAGGGTCTTGCCTGTTGCGAAAAAGTAGTTCAAGAGCAGGTTCCTGTTGATTACACTTTCCAACCGGCCGAGCAGTTCAACGTTGCCTGCCATTTCGTCGGGCTTCTGAAGCCTGCATCCATTGGAGCATTTGTCCTGGTTCCTGCTTCTTTCCACGCATCTCCCATGAGGCAAGAGAGACCGCCTGCGCATCCTGAGCCATGCATAGGTCTTCTCCTCAAGCTCCTCCCAGCCCACTCGTTTCAGATGGACACCGGTAGTGCGAGCTCCGTCAGCTTCTCTGTTGAACGCCACGTAGTAAGCGCAAGTCACCTTGTCGCCGGAAGCAAGCTCACTGTCCTGCGAAACCTTTATCCTGCAAGGATCGTCTGCTGACTCCTCTATGTCTATGCTGTCAAAGTCCAAAGATGAGTTAATGGAAAAACCGAATAGCGGCAAAGGCCCCATAGCCTCAGCTACTACACTTTGAGTCCATGTGTCGTATCTGCATGAACGTGTGCAAGGTATGGGACGGGACGTGAATACCCGAAATATGCTGGAACCCCATGTGCACACAAGTCCTATCTTTGCCCGGGCTTTCATTGTTCCCGATTCGTCTTGTCTGTCGGGTTCTATAATGCGGCTTGTGGCTAGGATAGCACGTCCGGCTGTCCTTTGCGCCGTTGTGCTCTCATCCGAATGAAACCCGAGCCTTTCCAATTCGAGGACATAACAGAAACCCTTCTCGTCAGGTGGCGTCACAATGCGCAAACCGAGCCTGATAGGGCCACCCGGAACATCAGACAAGTCCCAAGTGAGACTGGGCACCCAGTCCGATTTCAGCTCCACCTCGGGACGCACTCCTCTAAGGTCTACTTGCATCCCATTCCACTCTAGAAAAGGCCTAATAAAAGGGGCTTGCCGACCCTCGCGTCCGGTGGAATCAGACGTTGTGACAGCCTTGGGCGCACTTCCTCTAGCCTCAAACAGCGCTGCTTGAGCCTGGTGCAAGAAGGTTACACTCATCACCCTCCCACACTCATCGATCTCGGGTAGGGATATATAATCATTCCCAGTTGCGATAACCGGCTTGTAATCCAAGATAGGCGCCGGAACGGTCCTAATGCGCTTTGCCGCAGTCTCATTTCCAAAAGTCTTATTTGCCACAGTCTCATTTGCCATAGTCTCAACCCCGCCCCTTGAAAAGCAGTTTCTCCATAGCCACCCACCTGCCCTGAAGATCGCGGGTTACGCCTATTTCGCTGAAACCCTCAGTTCTATACAATTCATAGGCTGCTGTGTTTTCAGGTCTGACTTCGAGCCTCACAACGTGAACACCTTCATCAGCCAAACACTGCAAGGCACGTCTCAGCAGGTCCCGGCCAAGCCCTTGTCCCCTTGCTCCTTTGTGAACAGCAATGGACATAAGCCTGCCGAAGCTTGTCCTTTTGGGAAGCACAAAAGAAGACGCTGCCATAACCATCCCGTTTGCTCCGAGCTTCAGCATCTCTGTGAAGCGTATGGCAATCTTGCCTGTAAATAGAGCCTTTGCAGCACCAAGCGCATGCCCATGCCGAATAACTGCTTTGTGGAGTTCAGCGTCATCCAAGACTACTATGGAATATCCGCAGAGATTGCCCGGAGAATCCTTGGCTACAAAGAATTTGCAGCCCGCATCCAACAAGATACCAAAACCCAAAGCAATAATTTGCAAGATCCTATCACCTGCATCTCTCCGAAAGAAGAAGTCCACGCTCTCGGGGAAAGCTTCCAGATAGATCTTGGCTATGCTCTGGATGTCTTCTTCGCAACCGCTGATGATCTCTTTGTTGCCACTAATGATATTCATGTTACTCAGGGATCTCGACTACCGGGAACTCCTCGCTGAACTCTTCTTCGAGGAGCTCACCAAGGGGGACAATTTCGAGACCTTTCTGTCTCAACCCCTCAATGACCAAAGGTAAGGCGCGGACTGTAGCGGAACGGTCTCCGCCTTCATTTTTGACCAGTGCCCCGCTGTCATGGAACAGGATGATGTCTCCGCCTTTGGCTTGAGACACCGCCCTTTTGACTATCGATTGGGCACTTGTGCCATACCGCCAGTCCCGAGTAGATATGGTCCAAAGGACTATTTTCTGTCCTAAGACGTGTGAGAGTCTACGGAATCTTGCATCGTACACTCCTCTGGGAGGCCTGATATACTTCGGATATTCCCCGGTCGTTTGTGTTATCACTCCGGTAGCCTTTATAACCTCTTCATAGAGAGTCTTATTTGACGCAGTCGGGATAGTAATATGCCTATACGTATGATTGCCAATTTCGTGCCCTTCTTCAGCTATTCTGCGAGCAATCTCCGGATATCGTTCTGCGTGAATCCCTACTAGAAAGAATGTGGCAGGCACATCGTATTCTCTAAGAATATCAAGAACAAGAGGGGTGAACTCCTGACTCGGCCCGTCATCGAATGTCAGCGCTACCTGGCGACTCTTAGGATTCCCGGTGCGGTATATATCAGGCTGATAGTCCAGCCCACTGTATACATAAAAGTGCACCGCCAAGAAGATCGCAACTGTCGTCAA
>DUVA01000228.1 GCA_012841305.1 Bacillota bacterium
CACTCATCAGAGTTATTGTCCTTTCAGGCGTGCTTATCCTGGCCCTCTCATGGCAACATGCGCTTGAAGCGTCCAACGGCACTGAAATTCCCACACTGACCCTTGCAGATGCTATTGACCTCGCTGCCAGGCAAAACCCTGAGATTACCGCCGCCAAACAAGCATTGGAACTCACAAGTTCCAGGCTACGGGAAAGCCGGGGAAACACGAAGCCGAAGATCTCTATCCAAGGGTCAGGCCACGGGACGTTGACTGCCCTGCCTACAGGGGCTTCTACGTCATCGGGCGGTTCATCTGTGACTGTTACCGTGAGTCAGTCTCTGCCGGGTACCATGCCGGAGCCGTTCAGCGTCGGGCTTTCACCTGTAGAGCTTAGTGAAATCAGTCTGGAGGAAGTAGAACTTGATTTTGTCAAGATACAGCAGAAAGTTGTGCTGGACACAATCGCATCATACCTAAACGCACTCAAATTGCAGCAGCTAAAAGACTTAAGTGATGGCGCTCATGAAAAAGCTGACCGCCTCCTCGATGAGGTAGAGAGCAAGTTAGCCTTAGGTGTGGCTACTCGACTCGATCTTCTGAAAGCCCAGAATCAACTGGATCAAGCGACATTCAGTCTCCGGAGAACGGAAGACGACTTATGTAGTGCAATGCGTTCGTTGGCCCTCATGTTAGGCCTGCCTCCTGAAACTGAATTTCAGCTCACAGATTCCTTTGATGTGTCAGAAGTACTTCAGATAAAACCGGACGAATATGAACTCGAAGAACTCATAACAATAGCCCTAGAGAACCGAATTGAAATGAAACAAGCTGATTTATCTTATCTAAAAGTAGAAGCTTCAGTGGAAACCACGAAGAGATCTACGAAGCCTTCTGTAAACCTTTTCGCAGACTACTCGCATCAAGATACGACTTCCTTTTCCGCTTCCGCCTCGCTCGACCTTTCATCAGGTGATGCCGGTTGGAAGACCTCATTAGGTAACCAGAGGTCAACTGAGTCGACTCCTGACAAAGGATTTGCACCGAAATCCACATCCACAGTGGGCATTAACGTATCGTTTGCCCTTTGGGACGGAGGAGTCGCGGAGGAGAAACTCAAACAGGCAGAGATGAGCCTCAAGATTCAAGAGGCTGCCAAGGAGCGTCAAAAACAGGCAATAACGGAAGACGTATATACAACGTCAACTGCGCTGAAACAGGCACGCGTAAGACTGCAGCTCGCTGAAAACGCCGTTCTTGAAGCTGAAGAATCCTTCCGAATAACAGAAGCCCGCTTTGCAAAAGGCGCAGGCGTGGCAACTGAAGTTATCGACGCCGCCCAGTCCCTGGCTTCCTCAGAGTCCGGAGTCGTTGAAGCCTTATTCGATTACTATCTGGCCCAAGCACGCCTCGGAAAAGCCATCGGTCTGCTTGGCACTGAGGGGTGGAAGAAATGAAAGGCAAAGGCACAGTAAATACCAAGAATCAGACAGGACGATGGCGCACACTTCTTGTCATCTTTGTCCTGTGCGCGGTAGCACTGGCAGGATATGCTTGGTATAAGAATATTACAGAACACCGAAAAACCGTGGAATCCGGGGACTTATACCAGCTTGTTCCGGTGCGAAACGGCTCCATCACGCTGAAGATTACATCTTCAGGCACAGTAAAGCCAGGGGCGGTATACCAGGTTACGCCTAAGCTCAGCTCGATAGTGACACGCGTCTTTGTGAAGCTGGGAGACGTTGTAACAAAGGGACAGCCGCTGGTTGCTCTTGACAAACAAGACACATTGGAACGCCTTCAAGAAGCCAGAGACAACCTTGCCATTGCCGAAGCCAAACTCCAAGAGGTAGAAAGCCAAGCCAGCCTGGCGCCAACCCAAGCCAGACTTCAGGTAGAGCAGGCAAAGGTCAGCCTTCTGAATGCAGAAGCCAAGTTGGCCCAGCTTAAGGAGGGCGCGAAGTCTCAAGACATAGACCAGGCTAAGACACAAGTCCGACAAGCGCAGCTTAGCTGTGAAAATGCAGAAAACGAATACAATCGGTATAAAACCCTATATGAGCAGGGAGCCGTAACCCGTCAGCAACTGGAAAGCACAGAAAGCAAATACTTGACCTCAGTTGAATCCCTTAAGGCTGCAGAGCAGAAGCTGGATCTCCTGCTGGCAGACCCTGACCCGGTGGAGTTGGCTGCGGCTGAAGCGTCAGTAGCCCAGGCCAGGACAAACCTGAAAGTAGCAGAGGCAAACGAGAAATCCACCAATATTGAGCAGCAGCTCCTCACAGCACGGGCACAGGTGGCTCAAGCAAGAAACTCTGTCAGCTCAGGAGAACGCAACGTGAGCCTTGCCAACGTCGTATCGCCTATAGACGGGACGATAACCGAAGTCCCAGCTCAACCGGGACAGACGGCAGGACAGTCCAACACCCTTGCGGTCGTCACAGATCTGAAACACCTGAACATTTTGGCAAACGTTGATGAAACAGATGTCCATAGTGTCAAAGTAGGACAGGTGGCAGACGTCATGGTGGAATCGATTGCCGGAAAAGTGTTCAGAGGCGTTGTTGAAAGTGTCGCTGAACAGGGCAAAGTAATCAGCGGCGTAGTGTACTTTGAAGTGACAGTCAAAGTCACCGATGACAGCGGGGCCCTAAAATCAGGCATGACCGCGGATGTGGATATTATCGTCGATGAACGATCTAATGTGCTCGTCATTCCCAACGCAGCGTTGGAAAGCTTCAGGGGATTCGTCATGGCTCGCGTCCTTGACGAAAACAAGGAGCCTTCCTTCAAACGGGTGGAACTCGGAATATCTGACGGAACGTTCACCGAAGTCATTTCCGGGCTCGAAGCAGGCGAAATGGTGGCAGTACCTGGTTCCGACGCGGGCGCAGCAAGCACTGTCCCTGCCCGCATCCGAGAAGGAGAGCGAAACCCGATGATGCAATTCATGCCCGGTGGAGTTGTGCCGCGTGCACTTGAGCCTGGAAGAAGTACGTTCTCTGGTGGAAGGTAGACTAAGAAGAATAGCGTCTCGGCGGGGTGACTTAAGCATGATCAAAGTGGACGGCTTAACGAAAATCTACAGAATCGGCGACATTGAGATTCCTGCCCTACGAGGAGTGTCTCTCCATATTGACAAAGGTGAATTCGTTGCTGTCATGGGCCCCTCAGGCTCAGGCAAGACCACCCTTATGAACGTGCTGGGTTGCCTTGATCAGCCGACTGAAGGCTCATACTCCCTGGACGGTATCGTAGTCAGCGAAATGGGCGATAGAGCTCTTGCCCGCATACGAAATCAACTGATTGGGTTTGTCTTTCAGACTTTCAACCTGCTGCCGAGGCTTAATGCAATTGCCAATGTGGAGCTGCCGTTAATATACAGAGGTGTGCCGAAACGGATCAGAAGGCCTCTTGCTGCAAGCACGCTGGAAGCGGTAGGGCTCGGAGAAAGGCTCCTACATAAACCTCAGGAGCTTTCAGGAGGCCAGCAACAGCGAGTAGCCATAGCAAGGAGTATCGTCACACACCCTAAGATTATCCTTGCAGACGAGCCCACAGGTAATCTTGACACGAAAGCCGGCAGAGAAATAATGGCTATCTTTCAAGCATTGAATGACAGTGGAATTACTGTGGTCATAGTCACCCATAACGTTGATATTGCCAATTACGCCAAGAGAATTGTGAGATTCCTGGACGGACTCATTGTATCGGACGAGGCTGTATCTGTTAGGACAATAGCAGATCGGGACGAAGCACTGGATAACCTAATTGCAGGTCTCCGAGAAGAGGTCTCCGGAGAGGTGAAAGCAGGATGAATTTGCTGGAATGCG
>DUVA01000229.1 GCA_012841305.1 Bacillota bacterium
ACCTTCACTGCCTCGACAGCCTGCATACAACCGATAATACCGGGAACCGGCCCGAGGATACCCATCTCCCGGGGTGTCCTGGCTACGTCCTCCGGCGGAGGAGACGGGAAAACACATCTGAAACACGGACCCTTCCCAGGCAAAATGGTAAGGATCATGCCGTCGAAATGCATAACTCCGGCTTCTATCAAAGGTTTCCCAAGCTCCTGACATGTATCATTCACAATGTATCTTGTCGTCAGATTATCCACTGCATCTACCACCAGGTCATACCCGGCGATTATGTCTTTCGCGCGCTCTTCGGAGAGTCTCATCTCATAGGCGACTACACGCACATGAGGATTAAGACGTCCGAGCGTCCGCTTTGCCGATTCCACCTTCTTCATCCCAAGGCTCTCTGAACTATGAAGGATCTGCCTCTGCAAATTGGAGATACTGACAGTGTCCTCGTCTACAATACCGATTGTGCCCACCCCGGCGCATGCCAGGTACATCGCGGAAGGGGATCCTAACCCCCCTGCCCCGACAATCAGGACTTTAGACGATTTCAACTTCTCCTGGCCTTCTTCACCAATTTGAGGCATCACAATCTGCCTTGCATAGCGCGCCTCTTCCTCAGAAGTCAACACAGCACATCACATCCACCACAGGTAGAATTGTCGCACGCGCGACATGCCGGATGCCGGCATATTCCGTCAGCCGACTGATTCGCCTTATTTCTTATCGGACGGCGCACATCCGGACCGCCGGAGCACCCTCTCTAAGGCTTTATTCGCCTCACGCACTACCTCTTCCTCGTTGATTGAAGTGAGTTTCCTCTCATGCATCAGCACGCGTCCATCCACAATCGTAGTCTCAACATCCGCTGCTCCGGCCTCGTATACTATCCGAGATACAAGGTCCACATTCTCGGTTGGCGCAACATGAGCCCGATTCAAGTCCAGGATGATTATGTCCGCGCGCTTCCCCGGCTCTATGCTGCCGATTTCGTCCGCAATGCCCATAGCTTCCGCCCCGCCTTTTGTCGCCATTTCAAGGACTGTCCTTGCCGGCATTGCAGTAGGCCCCAGACGGGGCTTGTGGATCAAGGCCGCAAGCCTCATCTCCATGAATGCGTCCAGGTTGTTATTACACGGCGCGCCGTCAGCGCCAAGGGACACGAACATGCCCATATCCAGCATCTCCGGAATTTTGGCCACGCCTGAAGCAAGTTTCAAGTTCGAGGACGGACAGTGGACAACTTTCGTTCCAGAGTCTCTTAGGAGCTCCATCTCGTCATCATCCAGCCAAATACAGTGAGCCAGGACAACACCTGGGCCTAAAAGCCCTAGCTCCCTCAGGCACTCGATATTCCTCATGCCCCTATCCGCCATCACAAGCTCGATCTCTCCCCTGTTCTCAGAAGCATGGGTGTGGACAAGCACCCCGTATGCCTTTGCCATATCACAAACTCGCACAAGGAGCTTATCTGTGCATGACACGACAAACCTCGGCGCAAAAGCGTATCGAATCCTGCCTCCGTCATGCATGTGCCACTTCTTCAGCAGCACCTCACTTTCACTCAGCGAATCCTCTGTGGACTCCATTAGCGTCGAAGGAACTTCATCCCCGTAGTCCATCATAACCTTGCCTGATGTGGCACGGATGCCCGAAGCATCAATAGCAGAAAACGCGCTGTCCGTGTGATGGACAGTCTCCATGTCAATAATGGATGTGGTACCGCCTTTGATGAGTTCAGTGATTCCCAGCATGGCGGACCAGTAGATACTGTCCTCGTCATGCGCGCCCTCCAGCGGCCATATGCGAAGCTTCAGCCAATCCATCAGCTCCAAATCGTCTGCCTGGCCCCGAAAAAGAGTCTGGCAAAGGTGCACATGGGACTGGACAAATCCCGGCATAACCACCTTACCGCCGGCATCGATAATCATGTCAACTGTTGTTGGGCTCCCCTCACCCATTGGCGTCACTGAAACAATTGTGCGTCCATCAATTAGGATATCAGCACGTTCCAGGATTTCTTGTTTCTCGTTCATGGTAACAACTCTACCGCCGCGAATGAGGATTTTGGACATACTTGCCACTCCTTTCAGTGTGACTATCTCAACTCAATTCACGCTTCGCCATTTTCGTTGTCTACCCGACTGTGAAACACGCCTAATCCAACGCAACAAAAACATAAGGAGGTCGCGAGACCAAAGCCAAGGCGCAAAGGCAGGTACAATCCGGATATGATAACACCTCGCCTGCGCCCTCGTAGCCAGGTCGGTTACGGCCTCCCGGTAGAAACGCCTGAACCCATCATCATCAGGTCTATACGAGAGCATTGGAACACTTCTTCTATATTCCCTCTGGGTTTATTCCATATTGTTTTCGAGAATCCTTCTTTTTACAGTTAAGATGCTTTACGCACAGCCCGTAATACCTGCGACCCAGCACCAGACCTCATCAGCAAGCCTTACTGCTTCCTCATACTCTTCCGCAGTTACGGGCTCCCAGTCTCCGGGGTAGCGAGTGGTGACAGCGTACTCATTGAGGATTATCGCTTCGTTGATTTCGCGGGGAACAGCGATCTTGCAGCCCCTTCTGAGGATGTTGAGCAAATGTCCGATGGAGTGTGTCCTCGGCGCGTTTTTCCCAAGGTATATCAGAAGCCCCTTCAGACACTTCTCAGCAGCTTGCTGAGCATCAAAGCAAAGATCCTCATACATAATGTCCTCAGATTGCCTCCCCTGTTTCGCTCGGACGAGATTGCTTCTTGCCCTCCGAATCCACGGCTCCCACGGCCTATCTTTCATAAAGGACACGACCTTTCAATGCCTCAGAGTAAACGAGTCCCGGTGTGTTTTTGTATCTGGCCAGCCTTTCCGGAGTCTCCAGTACTATATCTATAGCGACCGGCACCTCGAATAATGCTCGATAGATTTCCTGCGTGAGCTTCCTTCTATGATATGCCCCTTCTTTTATCACAAGGATGTCGTAGTCGCTGTCATCTGACCACCCTGCACGGCTCCTCGAACCGAAGAGGATAATCTTATCAGGATCTGCGGCTTCCACGATTATCTTCACTATGGTGTCTAGAGTCTCTTCCACAGAACCCGCCTCCTTTTATGCGTCAGCCAAGGGATCGCATAGACGGTACCTTCTGCGTCAGGTTCAAGACTCCTGCTCCCCGGCTTGAGTGTTCCTCTTATATACTGTACCATATAGAATGACGTGAAAACTGAATTCCCGTGAACTGAATTCCCGTGAAATGTCCCCACGTGCGTGGGTTGCAGTCAAACGACTGGTGTCCAGTGGATGCAGCCTCGAAGTATCCCCACCCTCGTGGGTTGAACGAAATATCCATATGAAGACATGTAAAGCAGGGAGGAGTATCCCCACCTGCTTGGGGTTGTACCATTAACCACCGGTGACATATGGCAACAAGTGAAGGTGAACAGACAGATATGGTCATTGTAGGAATAGATGTTGGCGGAACGAACACCGATGCCGCGCTCGTATCGGAAGGACGGATTCTTGCCACCGCTAAGGTGCCCACTCGCCATGATCAGCTACTGGATTCCACAACTCTGGCCTTCGAGAAGCTTCTCGATGCATATCGAGGCCCGGCTCTGTCAGGCCCGATAGAACTCCACTTGAGCACAACCTTGTCGACAAACGCAATCATCGAAGCACAAGGAGACCCCACAGCCGTCCTGGCGACTCCCGGCCCCGGGATGAGCGTCACTGAGCTGGGTCTGGGGTTTCCAATCCACGTTCTGTCAGGCTCAGTGGATCATAGAGGCCGTGAAGTTGCGCCTATCAACCGGGAAGAGGTCATAGACGCTATCAGCCAAGCTGAAGACAACGGCGCCACGGCCCTGGCTGTAGTGGGCAAGTTCTCACA
>DUVA01000230.1 GCA_012841305.1 Bacillota bacterium
AATTGAGACGCATAACCCCAAGATTAATGCAGTGATACATAAAATGTACGATAAGGCTCGAAAGGTTGCAGAGAGCAAATTGCCGGAAGGCAGCTTTATGGGAGTTCCTTTCCTCCTAAAGGATGCAACGGATACCGTAGAAGGAGAACCCACAAGCTCAGGAACTAGTATTCTAAGGAATATCCCTCGATTACGAGATAATGAAATTGTGCAACGCTACCGGGCTGCGGGCTTAATCTTCGTTGGAAAGACAAACCTGCCGGAATTCTGTTTATTGCCATATACTGAACCAAAAGCCTTTGGCCCAACCTATAACCCGTGGGATCTAACTCGCACTGCCGGTGGCTCCAGTGGTGGTTCTGCTGCTGCAGTTGCCGCTTGCCTGGTTCCTCTGGCAGGAGGCAACGATGGCGGTGGGTCTATTCGCACGCCTGCGTCGTGTTGTGGCGTTTTTGGATTAAAACCTACGAGAGGCCGTACACCTTCCGGACCAGAGGTGGGCGACCTGTGGCGTGGCTTTGCACAAGAACATGTTCTCACTCGCTCTGTACGTGATAGTGCTGCAATGTTAGATGCTATCGCCGGCCCGGATGTCGGCGCACCTTATTGGGCTCCGCCGATTGAGCGGCCTTATTTGCAGGAAGTAACCGCTGAACCTGGCCGGTTACGAGTTGCCTTCACATCCCACCCCTTCCTTGGCAAAGATGTACATGAAGACTGCAAAAAGGGATTGGAAGCGACTGTGCGTCTACTGGAACAACTAGGACATGAGGTTGTAGAAGCAGCGCCAAAGGTCGACAAAGAAGCCTTTTCACTTGCTTTTTTAACGATCATAGCTGCCGAGACACGTGCCGAGATAGATTCGGTTTCAAGTCTAGTTGGACGAAAAGCATCTTTAGCCGATTTCGAGACCGAAACCAGAGCCATGGCATTGCTTGGGAATACTCTAACTGCCGGCGAGTATGCTAAAGCATTAAACTACCTATATGCCTCAGCGCGTGCGATAGGTAGGTTTTTTGAAGACTATGATGTTTTACTTACTCCAACGCTTTCCCAACCCCCGGTACCGATTGGTTCGTTGCAACCATCAAGAGTTGAGCATTTCCTGATTGGATTGCAGAGCCGGCTCAATGCCGCATGGTTAATGAAGGCATTTCATATGATTAACGCCCTTGCTGATAAGACTCTTGGTTTTATGCCATGTACTCCCGTATCTAACGTGACTGGGCAGCCGGCAATGTCAGTGCCTCTATATTGGAATAAATCTAATCTGCCCATTGGTATGCATTTCGTAGGACGCTTTGGTAATGAGGCCACTTTGTTCCGTCTTGCAGGGCAGCTCGAACGTGCACAGCCATGGTTTGATCATACTCCACCCGGTTTCTCGGCATTGGGATAACAATCAAAGAAGATCATTAGCCAAGGGGAATTAGTCAAATGAAGAAGAGCGTTAATGGTAAACTCATCCACGTTATTATTATGGTTGTCGTTCTATCAGTTGCTTTTTCCTGTTCGTTTCAATATGTTGATGCTACTGCAGTTCAACAACTGTCACCGCAGAGTTCTGCCGAAAACTCCATCCCATCATCTGAGGAAAGTAGGGAGTCAACTATGCAGCCTGTTAAACAGAGGGACATTGAAGGAACACCTCGGGTTTGGATGAATGTCTATTGTCCCGCGGATCTGGTGGACACCGGCAAATGGGAGTATGTGAGCGCCAATGTGGATACCGTTTCTTTGTTTATTGATTATTTGAATCAAACCGACAGTGATACAATTAGGGAGTTTGCCAGCATGCTAAACAGAACCGGTATCAAACTTGGCGTTGAATGTGCAGGTATCTGCGACTGGTATGCCGATAAATACGTAGCCGGCACAGACAGCTTGGGGAGACTGAGCGCCCAGTTAGAGATAGATAGGCTCAGAAGGTTGAAGAGAGCCGGCAAAAACGTAGACTATATCATTTTTGACCATCCGCTCACGCGCGCGATTTATCCCAATGAAGATTATAGCCTGCCAGCGCGTATGACTTGCGCTTAGGCTGCCGAGCAGCTCGCTTATGCGATGACTCATTGGAAGAAGGAATATCCCGATATAAAATTCATCTATTGCGTCAATTTCCCAAACCACGGATGGAAGGGTGGCCTGGCTTACTATGAGCTTGTAGATAAATACGGGAGAGGGGATTTTTATGAGGAATTTCAGGCTGTGCTTTCAGCTGCCGAAAAAGCGGGAGTCAAATTCTACGGATTGCTTGCAGATAATCCATACGATTATGCCACGGGAAAAAGATACAGCAGCCAAAAGAAGCTAATTGCAAATATTAATTGGACGGCAAGGTTGTTGGATCTTGAAAGAGAGGTGAAGAGCAAAGGATTGGTCTTCGCATTATATTTCAATTCCGAGACACCTGGCACCGAAGGCCCTGAAGGTGAATATTACAGGCAGACGATATCATATCTTAATGATTACACAAAACACGGGGGCAAGCCAGATATCAATTCTATAGAGTCCTGGTATAAATATCCTTTAGAGTCTGTACCCGAAAGCGAAAAATATTCCATGACATACATCGTGAAGGATGTTATCAAACAGATCAAGTTCGGGCAGAAGGCTGGCCTGTCCTCAATTGATTTGAGCAACAAAAACCCTGTCGTGAATACTACTTATGTAGACAATTGGCAGTTTGAAGGAAAGGTGGATGGCTGGATCGACCAGTCAGATATTGAGGAAATGCGCTCGGTCGACGGTGCACTGTACATCAATTGCAATGGGAACGATCCTTACATCCTTTCACCGGAAAGATTAAATATTAATGCAAAAAGCTATAAGAGACTGCACATCCGGATTAAGAATATGACACGTTCCACGTCATTGAGGGTATTCTTTATCACCAACGCTGATTCGAATATGGATGAACAGAAGTCCTATGTTGCACCTCTTACTTCCGGTGACAGCGGGTATACAGACGTGTACATTGATCTAGCATCAAACAGTCTTTGGAAAGGTATAATTACAAGGCTAAGAATTGATCCTGGCGACCAACCAGGAGAGGTGTATATTGATTCCATTTCTTTGGAATGAAGTAATTATTTAATACCATCCGTACAAAAAAGGGGATCCGGCTGGATTCCCTTTTCTAAATGAATAT
>DUVA01000231.1 GCA_012841305.1 Bacillota bacterium
CAAGACATAAGTTGGGCCTCGCTCTTGCTGAAGCTGCACCCTATTTACTTCTTCTTTCTGCAACACCTCATCAAGGCAAGACAGACTCCTTCCATCGACTTATTTCCTTGCTCGATCAGGATGCCTTTCCGGACATAGAGAGCATTACCAAAGATCGTGTCAAGCCGTACGTCATCCGCACAGAGAAGAGACAGGCTATATGTGCAGACGGAAAACCTCTTTTCAAACCACGTAGAACACAACTCGAAGCTATAGCCTGGGATGAGAGACATAGAATGCAGCGCATTCTGTACCATGCAGTCACAGGGTATGTTCGCGAAGGTTACAACCAAGCAATGCGCGAGAAACGAAACTACATAGGCTTCCTAATGCTCCTTATGCAAAGACTGGTTACATCAAGCACCAGAGCCGTAAGGGTTACCCTTGAGCGCAGATTAGAAGTACTGGAAAGCCCTGAAGGACAGCTCTCCTTCTTCGATGGTTTCCCTGAAGAAGACTGGGCTGAACTTGACGGCCAGGAGCAGCTAGACATTCTCACCAAGCACAAACTACAGGCGATCAAGAATGAACATGCTGAGGTACGGCAGTTACTTGATCTTGCTCAAGAATGCGATGAAGCCGGGCCTGACGTCAAGGCAGAAGCGCTTATGGACTGGATATACCGTCTCCAGCAGGAAGAGAAAGATCCAAATCTAAAGATATTGATTTTTACCGAGTTTATGGCCACTCAAGAAATGCTATATGAGTTTCTTACTAGCCGTGGGTTTCAAGCAGTTTGCCTCAACGGCTCAATGAATATGCAGGAACGAGACCGGGTTCAGGAGGAATTTGCTGATCGTGCTAGGATCCTCATATCCACTGATGCAGGAGGAGAAGGTCTTAACTTACAGTTCTGTCATGTAGTGGTAAACTACGACATTCCGTGGAACCCCATGCGTCTTGAGCAACGTATCGGACGTGTAGACCGAATCGGGCAAAACAAGGTAGTACGTGCCATCAATTTAGTCCTAGAAGATTCAGTGGACCATCGGATTCTTGAAGTCTTAGAAGAGAAACTTGCTGTGATTTTCAATGAATTCGGAGTGGACAAAACAGGTGATGTCCTTGATTCTGCTCAAGCCGCAGGTATCTTTGAAGACTTATATTTGGACGCCATTCTAAACCCAGAGGAAATGGAGACATCCATTGCCAATGCAGTCACCCGCATTGAAACTCAAGTGAGACAAACGAAAGAAAGCATATCTGTGTTAGGCCGAGCAGAAGACCTGACACCTGACGAAGCCGAGAGGCTTATCTCTCATCCCTTCCCATACTGGGTTGAGCGTATGACCACAAGTTTCGTTCAAGCCCATGGAGGTCAAGCAGAAAAGCGTATTGATGGATGGAATCTTCGCTGGCCTGATAGCTCCGAAACCATAGATGCAGTCTTTACAGGCAATGAAACTGAACTAAACCCGACAGCGCAACATTTGACATTGCAGAACGCCAACATTCGTAACCTGGTTATGCGTCTTCCTCGTTTTGTCCCAGGACAACCTATTCCAGTCATAAAGTTGCCTAATATTCCGCAGGGTGTATGCGGCTTCTGGTCCCTCTGGGAAATCTCGGTTCAGGCAGATGACTGGAATCGAAAGAGAATCATTCCCTTATTCTTGCATGATGACGGAAGGATTCTAGTGCCGACAGCTAGGCGAATATGGGATGAACTCCTTTCTGAATCCATCAAAGTCGAAGGCCATGTCAAGCAGGACTCAAATCTAGTATTTCAACGTCTGATGGAGGCAGTTAAGACATACGGAAGAACTGCCTATGATGAACTCACGGGAGCACACGAAGACCGGATGAAGCGAGAACGTGAAAAGGGCAATTATTCTTTTGATGCACGCCATCGTGCTATCGAAAGAATCGGACTGCCTGCAGTAAGAAACTACAGATTGAGGCAGCTTGAACAAGAGAAACACGAGTGGCAAAAGATGATGGAGCAAAAAGCTCAAGTCAGTCCGGATGTGGTACCTCTTGTAATAGTCCGCATTGAGGAAGGTGCTTCTCATGACTGATTGGCGCGTCCAGTTGCTAAGCAAATTCATGCCGCAGGTATCCCGTCTTGTTCTCGTAGCGGACCCTGACGGTCTCCTCTTAGACGAACAACTACTCCAAGGGATACGAGACAAAGGATTTGACATTCTGTCGTTCGATGACCCTATTGCGTTTCGATATCTCTATGAATCTAAGTACCGATCACAATGGGATAACCCCACAGAGGCTCACCGGGCACCGGTTGTGCGTTGTGAGTCGCGTGAACTAAGCATGTTGCCCTACGACCTACTTCAAGTAGGACAACAGCTCTCATTTGATCTTGGCCTGCTATTCCCAAACTTAAGTTATCCTGTCATTGCTGAACTGGACACAAGTCATCTTGACACGCTGTACAAGGCTCAGCAGGAATATGCTGTAGACATGTTAGGGGATAATGCCACCAAAGACTTCATCCTTCGACACGTGTATAGGACTGTGACAGAACTTGTACATTACCCGTCTGATCTTCTTCGAGTTCTACTACGTCGTCATTACAAGAATGTTGAAGTGCCGGAGATGCTTGACGATTACTTCATTCAGTCCCTACGGAATCAGGGGCTATTCTTAGACTGGCCTCTGGTCGAAATAGTCAGTGATAGGCAGTCATTTTTCAGATTTCTGCAAGAACGATGGCCGGTGTTTCTAGACCAGCTTGCAATGGCACAGGGATTCATGACGCAGAATGGTCAGCCATCTACAGAGCTTGAGTTCAGGGGACCGACTTCCCTACCATTTGACCATGATGATGTTCGAGTCTACATGGACAGCCTGTTTCTTGACGGTCTACTGCAACCTGTATCTCATCATGAATCTGCGGTCCTGTCAGAGACATGGGTCGCGGTTGGGATGCAAATAGACCCACAGCATGATCTCTTACGTAGACTCGACGGCCTCGCTAGGTTAGTTGCAAAAACTCTTCCCTCTTCTGATTCGAGGCATCAAGAATGGCTTTCATTTGCGTACCGCTGGGCTGAGCTTTCACGTTTGAGGCTCGAACTCCAAAGCAAATTGAAACCGGAAACCCAGAGTCACCTTGACAACCTCAGCCAACAGCTCGACTCTAAATTCCTCACATGGATAGAAAACCGTTACATAGGGCTACATAATCAACCTCCCCTGCCCCCTGTCATGATTCATCACGTACCGCGTGCTCTGGCGCGGCAGAAGGATAACATCGATAACGGTAAGGTTGCCCTTATTGTCATAGACGGCCTGGCCTTGGAGCAGTGGCTTGCTATTCGCGATACTCTACAAGACCAACAGCCAATGCTCAGATTTCAGGAAAACGCAGTTTTCGCCTGGTTGCCTACACTCACATCAGTATCCAGGCAGGCGCTTTTTTCCGGAAAACCACCGTTTTACTTTCCGGACAGCATCACTTCCACAAACAAAGATGCCTCTCTTTGGACGCAGTTCTGGGTGGATAGAGGACTAGTTCAGAGAGAAGTTGCGTACTTAAGAGGTCTCGGTGACGATGATCTAGAAGAAGTGCGCGAAGTAGCTTCTAATCCTTCAACTCGTACTCTGGGATTGGTTATTAGCAAGGTTGACAAGATTATGCACGGAATGGAGCTTGGTACTTCAGGCATGATCAGTCAGGTGCGTGATTGGGCAAAAGAGGGATATCTCGCTCGTCTGTTGGATATTCTCTTAGACTTCGGATTTGATATTACCCTCACAAGTGACCACGGAAACATAGAAGCTCATGGCTGCGGTCGTCCCAAGGAAGGTGCCACAGCAGAGGTGCGAGGCGAACGAGTGAGAGTCTTTTCCAGCGATATCTTGCGCAGGAAAGTGAAGGACTCTTTCCCAGACTCCATAGAGTGGCCTTCCCTAGGATTACCTGATGATTTCTTACCTCTGATTGCGCCCGGTCGTACCGCTTTTGCCAATGAAGGTGAAAGAATTGTAGCTCATGGAGGAATATCTCTCGAAGAAGTAATTGTGCCACTTATTCACGTACAAAGGAGGACACCGTGATCGATCATTTTACGCAGATTGGATTTGACAGGCAAATACTATTCGAATGGCTTGAATATACCGTTAACTTGGTGCTGGCAGGAAACAGTCGGCAAGGCGTCTACGCAGCACTGGACGAATTCCTCAGCGATAAACTGGCAGTAGGAAGCACTGCAAAGAGGAATGCCAGAGATAAGACTATTACCATACTCATGAGAATATGGTTTGACGGTATGCCGGAACTTGAATCCCTTCGCGCCCGAGGGCTTGAGATAATACGACAACTTCCTATTGAAGAGCATGTGCCTATCCACTGGGGAATGTCAATGGCAGAATATCCATTTCTAAAATCGGTTGCATCTAATGTCGGCAGGCTCCTACGTTTGCAGGAGTCTGTGACATCATCCCAGATTCAGCGTAGAGTCCGAGAGAAATACGGTGAACGAGAAACGGTTAGCCGGGCTACCCAACGTCTCATGTACTCCTTTGTCGACTGGGGCGTATTGGAGAAGGAAGGAAAGACAACTGTCTATAGGCCTGGAATTATCCGCCACATAGACGACCCAAAACTCATCGCCTGGCTCGCGGAGGCATTGTTACACGCAAACCCTGACAGCAGATCTTTGCTCAATGACTTACTGCAATCACCTGCCCTATTTCCATTCGCATTGAAATGGGTGCCTCCTAACGTTATCGAAGAGCTCGCACATGTCCAAGTGGCGCATCAGGGGCTGGATGGTGACTTGATGATTCTTCGGAAGAACTAGGCGGCTTCTTGTCAGGCAGAAAAACGATATACCGCTGGATAATCCCCTGGTTTATCCAACGGCATATCCTGAACCCGATAGATCTTTATTAAAGAATCAAATTTTCCAACTCTCTCGGATATTCAGTTATCAATCTTGAACCATCCTTTGTTAGAATAACAGTGTCAGAGTGTCTGAAGCCACCTATACCTGGCACGAATACTGCCGGCTCAATTGAAAAAGCCATTCCCTCCTGTAACACAACATCAGAGTCAAATCTTAATGAAGGCTCTTCATGAGTTCCAATACCTATACCGTGACCCGTCCTATGAACAAAATACTCCCCATACCCAACATCCTGGATTATCTTACGGGCTATCATATCCACCTGGGCTGCCGTCATACCCGGCTTTATAGCCTCCACCGCCGCCTTCTGCGCTTCATACGCAATATTGAACAGGTGTATCTGTTCTTTTGTAGGCTTCCCCAAGAAAAATGTCCTCTCGTTCTCTGCCCTATAGCCGTTTAAACCCACTTGCCTGCTGTGTATTATGACATCACCATGCTCTAGTTTCCTAGTGCTTGAATACACATGTAGCATTATGCTCCTGGTGATACCCGAAGGAGACATTACAAAGTAATCCACAGTTGAATCAGGATATTTTCTTGCCACTTCTTCAAGCAATGCCTTGTTTCCAAACTGATCAAGCTCCAATTCACTGATACCAACCCGTGCATTTTCCAAAGATGCTTTCAGCGCAAGGTTCACAAGTTCGCCTGACCTTTCCAGCATCTTTATCTCGGTTTCATCTTTAACATATCTCATCTCCGCTATTTTCTGCCCTATATCTGCCACCTCGAAGCCAGCCGTCTGCAGATGTCTGTACAAATGCATCGACACAGCTTTAGCCTCCGTGCCTATCTTCGTACCGCTGGGATATGGCGATAGTATTCTGTCTAGGGCTTCAAGATAAGACGTGCCCTCTTTCGCCTTTTCCGGGTGTTCATAATAGACATGAGTTTTGTCGACCTTTGCCTCTCGGGCGGCATGTTCCTCTTCCAGCGCTGGTATTATCAAGCTTGTCTTGGAGCTTTCCACAATAAATACTATAGGTCGCGAGTATATTATTGCCTTAAAACCGCTCAGATAGTACTGGTTCTCAGGATGCATTATTATGGACAGGTCAATTCTCTGTTTGTCCATAAAAGCTCTTAAATCAGTCAACCTCCGCGTTACATCCATTGCTCAGCCCTCCTTTCATTTTCACGTATTCTGGTTCCTGTCAATGATTCTAACTTCTTGCTTGACAAGTACAGATATACGTTTGCGTATGACTGCTTCATAGTAGGGGCATCGTTGACAAACCAGTTTCTCATTTCGGTTGCCGATGCCCCCCTCTAAACCCTGAGACTTCGGCATTGGCATTTCTCTAACTGAGCTCTTTCCCGGAATGACCGCTAGGATCACGCAGTTTTGCTCGCACTAACCTTTTCCTTACCTGAAGTTGCAAGAGTCACAATTATCAATGCAAGTATCGCAATGGGAACAGAAATTACTGCACTATCTATTTTCATGGGCTTGTGCAATACTAATTCCCAGACTAAAGTTGCGAAAGTCCCAGCTATCATTGAGGCTATTCCTCCGTATTTATTAACACGTTCCCATAGAATGATTCCTAAGACAGCGGGAGTAATCCCTGCCCCATATACCGTATATGAATACATTTGGGCCGCCAACACAGTCGGAAAGTACTGCACTAGTACATATGCCAATACACCTATCACCGGGATCAGCCATTTCGTGATTCTAAGTTTCTCATCATCCGTCATATCGGGTTTCACATATTTACCATAGAAATCATAAGTAATATTAGTGGCGGCTGTGAGCAAGAATGAATCCCCTGTTGTAATAAGAAATGCTGCAGCACCGGAAAGCAGCAATCCACCAATTACCGTGGGCATAACCAATGTGCTTGCTAGAAGAGCCATTCCAGGAGCAATGTTGGGGAATATAGATCTTGCCGTAAGAGATATGAACGGAATGGTTGATATTACGATGATCATGGCGACAAACCATCCTACTATGCCGGTTCTGGCAGCCTCATCTTCTTTGGCAGCAGCTATCCTTATATACATGTTTTGGTCAGCCAGAAGCAGGAAAAGCGTAGGTATTAGGTACCCCAGCATTTGTATCCCTGTTAATGAACCTGTTAGTTTCAGATGAGTCGCGGGGAGATTTGCGACTATATTACCCCACCCACCTGCAGCACGCATTACTGCTGGTACCCCCAATATTAGCGATACCATGATAATCATCGCACTGAAAGCATCGGTAGCCGCGACACTGAATAGTCCTCCAGTCATTGCTAACAGCACCATGATTATCGCGCCTATTATGGTCCCGGTCCTAACAGGGATGCCGGTTGTGACATTCAGTATGAAACCTAATCCTGTGTACTGATACGATATTATTCCTATATAGGAAAGTACTATTATTATTGTCCCTAATGCCCGAGCAAACGGCCCGTATTTCATTTCTAGCATTTCGGGGATTGTGAGTGTCTCCGTTGCCCTAATTCTATTGGAGATCAAGAAAAGAAAGAGCACGCCGATTAATGAAGGCACTCCAAAAAACAATGCTGGCCCCAGCCCGAAGCTGTAGGCAAGTGAGTTATAGCCGCCGGTTACAGTGCCGCCTCCACACCAGGTGGCAAACATCGTACCCATCAAAACGAACTTACCTAGTGATCTTCCTGCAAGAATGAAATCCTCACTGCTTGCGATTCGTCGATAATAATACAACCCCATGCCGAGAATGACAACTATATAAGCTATGACAAAATACAAGTAATTCGGGTTTGGCGTTATCTCCATTTGATTTCCCTCCCTGTATCTTTTTCTATTACATCAAACGACTATCGTCCGGCGGTTATAAGGTTCAATATTCACCCCATTGGATTCTTACCGCCTAATAGTCGTTTGAAGCAGGCAGTCTATCAAATAGAACACAACAGCCAGATGATTCGCTATCATCCGCTATTCCCAATCCCGACAATGTAATCCTAGTAAATGTATTCGTCCTTTAGGGCTCTTTTGGGCCTTCTCAACAGTCCATCGCTCCAAAACTGAACACCGGAGGTTACCTCAATGACTATTATACCGCAAAGGCAGTTCGCTGGGAAAACGAATTGAGACTTGAGTGAAATTTCGCAATAAATAGGCCGCTGGAGAGGAGTTGGAGCACAAACGACGAAATATCGGTGAGGAGCCCTGTAAATCCCAGGTACTTCCGACAAGACTAATTGCACGCACTCTGCTATCTGAACTTTATGACCTTCGGCTCCTGACTATTATTTAGGAGGGATAGTGGATTGATCAAGTTAGTCGGAATTCTTATTGTGGTTGCCGGGCTTGCTCTCAAACTTAACCCGGTCGCAACGGTATTCGTAGCCGGAATCGTTACGGGCCTTATTGTCAAGATGCCCATAACCCAGATCCTCGAGTTAATTGGTAAAACCTTTGTTGCCAACAGAACCATGCTTGTGTTTTTGCTCACTCTTCCAGCCATCGGCCTTCTCGAGAAACACGGCTTGAAAGAGTATTCAGCCACGCTCATAAGAAGCATTAAAGCGGCTACGGCGGGCAGAGTCATCTCTATCTATGCTCTTCTTCGATGGTTATCATCTGTGTTAGGCCTTAGGCTGGGCGGCCACCCTGTCTTTGTCCGTCCATTGCTGGTTCCCATGGCTGAAGGGGCAGTCACCACTGACGAAGAACTCAAATCGAAATTACCTCACGTGTATGAACGGGTAAAAGGTCTTTCGGCAGCGTCTGAGAACTACGGAAACTTTCTCGGTCAGAACATTTTTGTGGCCTCTGCAGGTCTTCTCCTAATTCAAGGGGTTATGGACGCTGCGAATCACCCTGTCAGTCTCGCTAAGATGGCGCTTTACTCACTCCCTGCCGGAATCGTATGTATGGTGCTTGCAGTCATCCAGTTCACACGATTTGATAATTGGGTCAAGGCTGAAATTGAGAAGGCTAAAGGAGGGAAAGACCAATGAAGACCGCTCTTGACTACGTCTATTTAACGATGGGCTTATTCATTATATATGTGGCTTACGAAAACTACAGAGATATCGCCAATGCAAAAAGGTTTACCAGTGCTGTTTTTTGGCTGGTTCTCGGTATTGTCCTTGCTTTTGGGGGTATGCTTCCCCCTTTACTTGTGGGCCTTCTCGTAGCTGTGCTTGCAGGTATTTCAGCAATTAACGGAGTAGTCCCGGGGAGTGCAAAAGAAGCGCCCTACACTTATCGTCAGCAACAAGCTGACAAACTCAAGGCCAAACCTCTGTGGGCAGTGCTGGTAATCCCAGCGGTAACATTTGCTTTTACGCCAATAAAGACAATTTTCCAGGCACCTCTAGTAGGACTCGGTTTTTCTTCTGTGCTAGGCGGAATTGTTGCCATGGTGCTTACAAAAGATAACTTTGGAAGCATGATGGTAGAAGGCCGCAGGATTACAGATGCGGTGAGCTGGCCCCTTATTCTGCCGCCGTACCTTGCAGCGCTCGGCGCCGTTTTCAACGCAGCCGGAGTTGGGCCTGTAGTAGCCGATCTGGTGTCAACAGTCCTTCCCGTAGGCTCGAAGTTTGGGGCTATCGTAGCCTATGCTCTAGGTATGGCGCTCTTTACTGTCATAATGGGGAATGCCTTTGCCGCTTTTGCTGTAATTACGACGGGGATAGGTATTCCTTTGGTCATAGTGGCCCATGGGGCAAACCCTAATATCATCGCCCCCCTCGCTATGACCGCAGGTTATTGCGGTACACTGCTCACAGTCATGGCTGCAAACTTCAACATGGTACCATCTGCGCTGCTTGAAATGAAGAACAAGTACGGTGTGATAAAGGAACAGGTGGCTGTGGCGCTGCCGTTATGGGTTGCACATCTTGTGCTTATGTACTTTCTAGCATTTTAGACTCGGAACAAAGGTGAGTGTCTCACTTAATAAAAGGGGGGTTATCGTGAAAAGCGTGTTGATGACTGGGTTTGACCCTTTCGGTGGCGAGACAGTCAACCCTGCCTCACGGGCTGTATCAAAGCTTGCAGGTAAGGTCATAGACGGACATCGGATAATAACAAAGGAAATCCCTACTGTGTTCGGAAAATCGGCGTACGCGGTTGAGCAGGCGATACGCGAGCTTAACCCTAACCTTGTGATTAGCGTAGGACAAGCAGGCGGCACTCATGCCATCCGCGTAGAGCGTCTTGCCGTGAATATCGACGATGCCAGAATACCGGACAATGAGGGCAACCAACCCAAAGATGCTGCGACTGCCGTAGACGGGCCTGTTGCATACTGGTCCACACTTCCGGTACGCAAAATAGTTGATGAGCTCACTAACAGCAGAGTACCTGCTTTTATTTCGTACACTGCCGGAACTTATGTGTGCAACCACGTTTTCTATTCAGCCAGCCATTTCGTAGCTGTAAATCAATTGCATACTAAAGTCGGTTTTATTCACGTTCCGTTCCTTCCGGAGCAGGTAATTGATAAGCCACCGACACCTAGCATGTCGGAGGAAATGATTGTGCAAGCGCTCGAAATCATAGTCGCTGTGTGCACTGGGTAATCATCCAAAAGAGAGAACGCCGGCGTTCGCGAGGCAACGTGTACCAGAGAACCAAATTCGTTTTTCCTTCTCACGCAGTTGCTCCACGCTACGCCGGTGCCTGCCTTTCATCCATATTCTCTTGTCAGTTCATTCCATCTCCGCAGCGCATGGACAACCTAATAAGTAGAACGAGTCAGACTGCAAATTACCTAATAGCTTAGCAGACGAGAATAAAC
>DUVA01000232.1 GCA_012841305.1 Bacillota bacterium
ATGATCTTATTAGCCTTGTACTGGAGAGAGAGCGTTGTGGTTTTCGCATGACAGCTTCCTTTCATCTTATGTGCAGACTGAAAAGAACTTATCTACATAATAGTCGAAGTGGTTGGTGATGTCAAGAGGGAGGGAGGGAAATTTGATTTGCTGTTGGACTGTGATGATGCGTGGCTTGTAGGTGTTTCAAGATAACACCGGTCTGCGGTCTTCTGGTCGGAGTGTCAGCTTCCAGTCAATTTTGGAAAACGCCAGAAAGAATCTGATGATTCCTGTAAATAACCAAAACCATAATCTCGAAAGAATTATTTGTTTTGGCTATTGACACATACATATATGTATATGTATACTTATATTGCATGAAGTAATTGTGCAGATTAACACAAGAAGGGAAGTGTAGATTGTGCCTAAGAAAACCATTTATGTGAGTGAAGAGGATATTCCTATCTTTCAAGAGGCCATGCAAAAGTTTGGCGGGGAAGAAAGTATGAGTTCGGTGATAGTGGATGCGCTCCGAGAGAAGCTAAGGGATCGCAGGAAGGAAGAGGAAGAGGTCCTCAATTTGGTGTTAGCATTAGAATGCTCTCCGCCAGCCATTTTCGCAGAATGTGTAGAACGTAAGTTAAGGGATTTTCCCGAAGATGTTGTGGCCAGGAGCCGACTTGCCGCTGAAGCTACTTACGAGTCAGATCCTGACTTTTTCAACGAACGCGGTTACTGGGAGCTCATTTCCAATGAAGAAGCATGGCTTGAGGAAGCAAGAGAGAAGGTAGTAGAGGGAGTAAGGCTATTGCGCGAAAGATATGGTATCACTAAGTTGCGAATGCCCGAAGAAATAGCTGCTGAGGATAACACGAGGCTTCACGAGACCAAGACCAAGCTCGAGACTCTATTTTCTGAATTGGAATCCTTAGGGAAAACGAAGGAGACGGAGCAATAAGTACGGCGGAGTCCCACGTACCATCAGTAAGAGAGTTTTGTACGAATGCGTGAAAACGTGACACGATCTATATGTGACTAACCGGCTTCCGAGTAAGAATAGATACCCGAATACCAAGAGAATCAGGGAGGTAAGAGGATATGAAGAGAACGAGAAGGATGACGATGGTGATCTTGGTAGTATGCGTACTCATGGTTGCCGGAAGCCTCGCTTGTAGAGCTAATGCTAAATCTCCAGAGCTACAGGCCATGGCTGAGACCCTAAACGTTTACTGCTTTTCACTAGCAAATATCTACCTCGACATGCGAGAAATCTACCTAGATTGTGCAGAAGGAAATGTCCCAAAGAGCGATATTGATTTGAGAAAAGCAGAGATCGACAGCAAACGAAATGTCTTGAAAAAGCTATCTGACGACATTATTACAAGGTGGCCAACTGTGATGCCAGGTGAAAGGCTTGCATGGAGATGTGCTTATAACTGCACTCAACAGATGTCTAGTGCGTGTTTTTCCTTAATAGGTGCAGCTTTGAAAATCGAGGCGATGGGAACAGGCATGCGATTCAGCGAAGGATGGATGCGTCAATATGAAGTGGCCAGTGTGAACCTAGACTTGGCATCGGTACGCTTGGACATGGCGAACCTAATGTGGGATTTACTGATGGCACAACCGTAGTAGCTTGTAGGTGCAAATAGTCAGTCCGGCGCTGGACATTTCGCTGTGGCTCAGATTGTGCACTGCCTATCTTTTTCTTAAAAGCGCCGGAGCTTCCTAATGAACTACGATTATCTCATCAAATAGTACCTGAGTTGTGCGGCAAAGCGCATGGGCGATCGTAGTGATAATGAACCTTGCGGAGATGAAGAGGCGCCGCTACAGGACGTTCTCTGATGCCCAAATAAGTGCGAGCACCGTCATCGTGACTTGTGCAGGGAATGCTATGGTGAAATCGAATATATCAAACGGATCCAAGAGATTAGCAATGATTGCGAGGTGACAGCCGTGGCGGTTCCAGATTTCCAGAGCATAATGCTGCCACTTTTGACGCTTGCAGGAGACGGTCAGGAACACTCCTACCGAGAGACTATTGATAGGTTGGCCGATGAATTTCAGTTGAGTGAGGAGGATCGGAGAGAACTGCTAGGTAGTGGGCGTCAAGCCAAGTTTGACAACCGAGTTGGCTGGGCGATGACCCATCTCAAGAAAGCAGGATGTTTAGAGAGTCGTAAGCGCGGATTTTTCAGCGTAACAGCCCGTGGACTACAAGTGTTAGCCAGTAACCAGATAGAGATCAACGATACATTCCTCAGGCAATTCCCAGAGTATGTAGAATTCAAGGGTGTATCGAGGCAGGGAAGCGGACCGCGTGAAAAGGAAGACCAGAGGCGCGGGGGGACGCCTGAAGAGACCCTTGAAGAAAGCTGTCAGCAGTTAAGGCGTGAGCTTGTCGAAGAACTACTCGAGCGTGTTAAGAGCTGTTCACCGAGGTTTTTTGAGAATCTTGTTGTCGACCTGCTCGTAGCTATGGGGTATGGCGGTTCAAGACAAGATGTAGAACAAGCCATGGGGCGAGTGGGAGACGACGGTATTGACGGAATCATCAAGGAGGATAAGCTGGGCTTAGACATCGTATATGTCCAGGCTAAGCGCTGGCAATCGATTGTCGGAAGACCGGTGGTGCAGGCTTTCGCCGGAAGTCTTGAAGGGCAAAGGGCAAGGAAGGGAGTCTTGTTTACGACATCGGAGTTTTCTCAGGAGGCAAGGGAATATGTGACCAGGATCGAGAAGAAGATAGTCCTTGTTGCTGGGGATCAACTAGCTCAACTTATGATAGACCACGATATTGGAGTTGCACCGGTGGCAACTTATGTAGTGAAGAAAGCAGACTCGGATTACTTCGAGGAGGGGTAACTCAGCA
>DUVA01000233.1 GCA_012841305.1 Bacillota bacterium
ACCGTATGTGGAATACCCTCCGACGTTGGGATAGGGTATGAATGTTTCAAGATCGACTCCTATCATACTCTTCAGCGTATTGATGGCGCATACTCCGTCAGCGCCTGACCTTTTTACTGCACGGGCTGCTGCTGTAATGTCAGCAATCTGCGGGGTGAGTTTGATGACTATCGGCACTCTTGTGGCAGCTTCCTTTACCCAGCGGGCTGTGCGTTCCGTAAGCTCAGGATCTTGTCCGATCGTGGAGCCCATGCCACGCTCAGGCATACCGTGCGGGCAAGAGAAGCTACACTCGATAAGATCCACGCCTGCAGCTTCCAGGCGCCTCACCAGTTGTTGCCAGTCTTCTTTCTTCGCCCCCATGATGCTGGCAGCTACTACTTTGTCAGGAAACTCCTTCTTCAAGGCTTTTACGTCTTTTTCAACTTCGTCAATATGCCGTTCGGAAATTAAGTCGATATTCTGGAGTCCCATGAGTTTCTTGTCTTCCAAATCTATACCTGACATCATGGGATATACGAGTTCAACTACTTCTGTTTCCACTGATGTTGTTTTTAGGATTGCTCCGCCCCAACCGGCTTCAAACGCTCTTGCCACCATTTCAGCAGAGTCAGTGGTTGGCGCTGCAGCGAGGGTAAACGGGTTCGGGAACTTCACGCCACAGAATTCTAACGATAAATCAACCACGTACGGTCCCTCCTCGTATTAATTTTGAAGATTTCCAAGACCAAAGTCACAAGTGCACGGTGGACATTCATCTATTAAGAAAGGAAATCATTAATTGCTTTCGCCGCCAATTTGCCGTCTGCAACAGCCTGAACCACAGTCCTGCCTCCGTTGACTGCGTCCCCTCCTGCAAAAACCCCTTCCACTGAGGTAGCGAGAGTCTCCGGCGCTACCTTAACAGTGCCGGAAGAGCTGAGTTCTATACCTCCGAATACCTGTGAAACTTCAGGCCACGGTGCCTGGCCTGTAGCCAGGATGACAAAGGAGACATCAATAACATGTTCGCTGCCTAGGATAACCTCCGGCCTGGGACGTCCGCTTGAATCAGGCTCTCCCAGCCTGGTGGAGACACACTCAATTGCTGCCACCCTGCCGTCTTTTTCAATGAATTTCCGAGGAGCGGTGAGATACCGGAATTTCACGCCTTCTTTTTCGGCAAACTCCCGTTCTCGCTTCCATGCAGGCATTTCTTGTTCTCGGCGTCTGTAAAGAACAACGACTTCGTTTGCGCCTGCCCTGACAGCGGAGCAAGCTGCGTCCATGGCTACATTGCCACCGCCGATAACCGCGACTGTCCCTGACAGTCGAGGCACATCTCCCAGTGCTGCCATACGCAAGAACTCTCCTGCCTGGAGCACACCGGCGAGATCGTGTCCAGGAATGTCTAATTGGGATCTGTAACCCAGGCCTATGCCAATGAAAACAGCGTCGCTATCCTTCTTTATCTCATCAAATGAGATATCTCTGCCAACTGAGACGCCTGTCCTGAGATTAACGCCGGGGGACAGGGCGTAGTCGATTTCCCGGCTTACGATTTCACGGGGAAGCCGGTACCTTGGTATCCCGTGGATCATGAGTCCTCCGGGCTCATCTTCCGCTTCATAGACTGTGACTTCGTGTCCCTGTCCGGCGAGCTCATGGGCCAATGTGAGTCCTGCAGGCCCTGCTCCTATTACTGCAACTTTCTTCCCTGTGGGAGTGCCGGCTTTCTCGGGACGTATGCCTCGTTTCAATTCTTCGTCAGTTACAAACCGGTGCAGAGCTGAAATGGCGATAGGTTCAGCCAGGTTAGTGCTGGAGCACGGTTTTTCGCACTGTTCTTCTGATGGGCATACTCTGGCGCATACTGCGGAGAAAACGTTAGCCTCCCTTGCCAGCCTTGCAGCCCCCACAAAATTCCTTGTTTTGAGGCGACGTATGAAACCGACCACATCGATTCCGGCAATGCATCCGGTAACGCACGGCGCTTCGTGACAGAAAAGGCATCTTGAGGCTTCAGGAAGGGCCTGGTGAAGGGCAAGCCCCTTTTCCACCTCATCAAATCCGGATTTTCGTTCTTCCTCCGAAAGCTCTTTCATTCTTGGTCGGACGCTCACTTTAATTTGCCTCCTTGCATCACTGCCAGGATTCTATAGACTGTTATTTTTTACCGCAACCATCTCAGCAACAATGGCTACAGCTATTTCTTGGGCAGTTTTGGCCCCGATTGAAAGCCCGATTGGGGAGTGTACCCCCTCGATATCCTCTTCTGAGATCCCTTCGCTCTTTAACGCATCGAAGATCTTTCGCACTTTTGTCTTACTGCCAATCATGCCGATGTATGCAGGATGAGGCCCGCCCTTCTTGAGACATGCTGCCAGAGTCTCCTTGTCATGGCTGTGGCCGCGCGTGACAATGACTATGTATGTTCCGGAATCTACCTGCAAGTTTTCAACTGCCGCCTCGAAATCAGATATTATGACTTCATCAGCTGCCGTTTCTGCTGCCTCAGCAAACTCAGGCCTGTCATCAACCATAGTCACTCGGAATCCTGCAATTCTGGCGATGTAAGCGGTGGCGATTCCTACGTGA
>DUVA01000234.1 GCA_012841305.1 Bacillota bacterium
GCCACAGAACTCCCGGATACAGTGCCCATAAGAGCGCTGCCAACTACAGCCGCTTTTGCCGGACCGCCCACCTTATGGCCTGCAAGCGCAAACGCAAGATCCAGCAATATGTTGACTATACCGGATTTCTGCAGAATCGACGCGAAAATCAGGAACAGCGTAATCACTGACGCCATTACTGATATTGGCACACCGAATATGCCACTCTCTTCCATCCAGATAAAGTTCACCAACGTTTTCCAAGGCATTGGCGGTCCATAAAAGAAACCTAGCTGCATTTTGTCGGCAAATCTTGCATTGAACAGGAAGAATATAGCTACAATTACGATAGGCCAGCCGATCGTTCGCCTGGTAGCATCCAGAACCATTAGAATGTAGATGGAGCCTAGAATCACGTCTGTAGTCGTAGGGTTCCCGAATCTGGTATACCAGCCCTGCATGTCGTGGAGTATATACCACTGAGTCAACAGCGGTAGAAATACGAGGATGACATTGAGCAGGGATCTTGCTATGTGCCTACCATCCCACAACTTGCCGCCCAGAGGTCGGGTAAGGAAGCAGAGGACTAATATGAACCCCAGAAACGTTGTGCGAAACATCAGCGCTTCCGGCTGCCCGAAGTAGGCGCAGTATAAATGGAATAGACTCATGCAAAATGCAATTGAACCGATTATCCGTTCCAGTGAGAATAGTTTCGAGGTCTCAGCCTTCTTGGCAGCAGTACCTGGCGTGTTAGTTTGTGCATCCACCGTCAGTTCACCTCTTTGAATTACACATATATAGGCATAAGCGCTATAGATTCTGTTCAACAGTCTCCTTGTCCAGTGCAAACAGACCTGCAGTGCCACCTGTATGCAGGAATAACACAACGTCATCCTTAGTGAAGTAGCCCTTCTTGACCAAGTCTATTAACCCTGACATTCCTTTGCCTGTATATGCATAGTCAAGCATTATCGCTTCTGACTCTGCCAGAAGCTTTATGGCCTGAATGCCCTCAGGGGTAGGTATGGAATATCCGGGTCCTATATAGTTATCAAATATCGTCAGTTCGTCTCTTTCGATCTTCACATCGTACCCGTAGTAAGCGATGTCTTTTTCCAACTCGTCCATGATTCTGTCCTTGCATTCTTCAGCAGGCCGCGAAACACTGATCCCGATTATCTTCATACCGGTATTAAAGACTTTGCTGCCTAGTATCAAGGAACTGGTTGTACTTGTTGAACCTGTTGATACAACAAGATAGTCAGCTTTGACATTCATCTCTATAAGCTGCTTGTACATTTCCAAAGTGGCATTGAGATAGCCTGCTGTTGCCACCGGCATACGTCCCCCGCGTGGGACTATATAGCATTTGTGTCCTTGTGCTTCATATTTTGCTTTGATTTCCAGGGCTTTAGCTTCTCCTCTTGCTCTCTGTTGTTTCTGCGCTTCCGCGGGGGACAAACCTGAATCAGCGGTAACGAAGTGAATCTCCGCGCCTAGGATATAATCAACAAAAAGATTGCCTGTGTACTCTTTAGGCTCTTCTCCTGTCAGTACCAACACAGGTTTCAAACCTAGCTTCTTGGCAGCTGCGACAGTTAATCTTCCATGGTTTGTCTGCACTCCGCCTGATGTAATAATAATGTCGGCATTTTGTTTCAGTGCGTCTGCCATGATGAATTCAAGTTTACGTACTTTGTTGCCGCCAAAAGCCAGGCCGGTCATGTCATCCCTTTTTATCAACAATCTGGGACCGTTAAGCTTTGCAGTAAGGTTTCGCATATCTTCCAAAGGTGTAGGCAAAGCTGCCAATCTGACCCTGGGCATTTGCTCCAATTTCACAGCAATCTCTTCCCTTCAAATACGTCTATTCTTTGGTAGTGCCAGAGTAGTGCCGCCGGTCTATGAACGTATCTAGGAATGACACTCAACGAGAACACTGTTTCATTCAGGTATCATGCTCTCGTTGAGTGTCCAGGTTCATCCTAGAATGCCGGCCATAGTGAAATTGCCACTATCCCTCATGTCATGTGGCCTCTCTGGCCGGATGGAAAAGTCCTACATCATACCTGAGTCTTTGTAGAACTTTACAGCACCCGGATGAATCTCAGCTTCCATGCCCAGCAAGGCATTGTCGATGGAAATTGCCTTAAGAGAGTCAGAAAGATCTCTTAAGTTAGGCAGGTTTCTAACTATCGCTTCCATGATGTCATATACAAGCTCATCAGGCAGATCCGAGCTGCATGCCAATTGGTGGAAGTTAGCGACAGTGGGCACATCTTCCTTCAAGTCAGGGTAAGCTCCCTTAGGAATGCTGTCTGCAACTAAACCAGGTAGCAGCTGGAGCAGTCGCTCTCTGGGCTCGCCATCAATGGGAAGCAACTTCATACCAACTGTAGTATCTATGTCGATAAGCATTGAATAGGGATAAACTACAGGAAAGACCAGGAAGTCCATTCTTCTGTCTTTCATCATGTTTGCTCCGTCACCAAGGCCTATCTCATGCACTACGCCGCCGATTTTGCGAATGTCTTCCGGAGTGAAACCATATGCTTTGAAGATCGCATTGTTTAGAATTTGGCTTCCCAGCCCCGGTTTGGAGTTCCAAACGTCATACTGTGCCTTTACCAAATCGGAAATATCCTTAATATTGCTGTTCTTCGGCACTACAACGTGAGCATATCCCTTCCACAGACTGAGCATCATTCTAAGTTTCTTGTGGGGCTCTTCGTAAGGATTCTCGCCTTTGACAGCCAAATAAGGAAGGAAGCTGTGAACCAGGCCGATCTGAGCCTCGCCTCTCTCAATACGGGATATGTTTACAGTTGCACCACCGGGGATACTTGTTGCTGTAATCCCAGGAATCTCACGATTTATGATATCAGCAAGCTTTCCGCCGATTAGCCCCCAGTCTCCCGTCCCGGAAGCAATTGTAATGAACTTTATTCCTCCGTAGTCTTTCTTTGCCTTTGCAGCGGCAAGTACAGGAGATAGATCTGTTACTACTAAAGCTGCCAGTAGAACAACTACAAGCCAAAGCGTAAAATGGTGATATCTCGTTCTAGCCAATTCTATCCCTCCATGTTTTCTGCGCGACCTATTGTCCGATTTCAGGTGCGTAAGTTAGTGAGTGCCGTGCGTCTAATTGCCTCTGCCATCCCCCCAGTCTCACTGTTGTTATGGATATGCTCCAACACCCCGTGCCAGGGCGTAAGCCCTGTCAGTACGGTTGAGACGATCTGACACTAAGGTTCAAGGCGAAATACCCGGGCTGCATTGCCTCCGAGAATCAAGTCCTTCTCGTCGTCATCCAGAAAGTCAAAGTGCAACCTAACTAAGTCCAGACACTGCCTGTAGGTACATGTTCGATATAGGTTCGGCATGTCAGAACCCCACAGCAGCCTTTCGCAACCTACGTCATCGTAGAGCATCTTAATAAGCTTCGTATGCAACGGATAAGGATACTCGTAGTTTTCCTTCCAAAATGTCCAGTTCTCATATGCTAAGACATACCCAACTTCGAAATAGACGTTGGGAAGCCTCAAGATCGGCAGGAGTTCCCTTCCGTCGGTGTAGTTGGGGTGGGATGATGATCTGATATTTCCGCCTAAGTGCCCGATGATACCGACAAGATCCGGAAACTTCTTGAGCACTTGTTCAATTTGCTTCAGAGAGTAAAGGTATTTATCTTTAGGCTGGAAGCCGACAAAGAAGAAATGAGGTAATCCGAGGTCAGACAGCTCTTTCCATAACGGCTCAAAATCACTGCTCTCTATGGCTTGTCCTCTGGGGAAGACCTGATATACTCCTTTGATGGCTTGATTAGCCGCTGCTTTTCTTAGCTTGGCCATCTCGCCTCTTAAGTGTTCAGCGCCTTTCTCCACGTCGTAATCCAGGGTTATTGTGCCGATGAAGCGGTCAGGCCACTTTGCCGTTACTTCAGCAATGTAGTCCCGCTCAAAGTTCATCTCCATGTAACCCGACTGTATGACTCCTTTATCGACTCCGACCTCGTCCATAAAAGCAATCATCTGTTCGGGAGTCCATTCCATATTCTTAAGCACCGCAGGGAACCTTTGCATCCAACATTCCTTACCGTGTTTAGTCCAATAGAACTTGCCGTAATCATCCATTCGGAACCCAACGTCTTCACCAGGCTCGGGAATGTACCGCTCATCAAGGGTATTCGTTTTCATTCTCGCCCACAGTCTCCTGATCTTCCCTTGGTGAACAGCGTAGTTAGATTGTATATCGTCATATCCTGCAGTCTCTTTCAGGCTGGGAAATACATGAACATGAACATCAACTATCATATAGGGAACCCTCCATAACCTTGGTTGCAGGAGATAAGATACGCTATTTCCATGCGCTCCTTACTGTCTCA
>DUVA01000235.1 GCA_012841305.1 Bacillota bacterium
TCTGTCTCTTGTAATAGTGCTTGAGATGACATGGGTAATTACAGCCAGGCGATGCGGAGGGCTTTCCGGAGGGGTGATCTCCCTTGCCACATGCATTGTTATGGCTACGATAACCATATATATTTTTTTAATTTCAATTATCGCGGTAAGGGTTATGGGGCCGTTATTCTACCAATTATGATTCCATACATGTCAAGAAAGGAGCACAGGCAATACCAGGCAGTTCTCGCGCCGGTTTGCCGAGACCGACACTATGAAAAAGAGAGTTGCGCTAATTTACGGTGGAAAATCTCAAGAGAGAGAAATATCGTTGCTCACGGGGCGGCAAGTAAGTTCTGCACTGGTGGAGAAGGGTTTTCATGTCACAGGACTAGATCTGGATGATAACGTCGTGACCGCGCTTGCGGAAGCCAGGCCTGACGTAGTCTTCATCGCCCTGCACGGGAAGTATGGGGAAGACGGGTGTCTTCAGGGGCTTCTGGACATACTGGGACTTCCGTACGTAGGATCCGGGGTTCTTGCCAGCGCCTTGGCGATGAACAAAGCAATCTCGAAGAAGCTGTTTAGCCTTGAAGGCCTCCTCTGCCCTAAGGATGTCTTGCTCAGCAGTTGTGCGCTGCGTAAAGCAGGTCTTGAGGGTATGATAGCACAGATTGCAAGAGACATGGCTTATCCGCTGGTGGTAAAACCTAATAAGCAAGGTTCAACCATAGGATTGACTGTAGTCAGGGCTTCTGAGGATCTGGAGAGCTCGATCCTGAACGCATTCAAGTATGATGATGAGGTCTTAGTCGAGGAATATATATCCGGCACAGAGATTACCGTCGGCGTATTAGGTAATGATCAACCTCAAGCGCTACCGGTAATTGAAATCCGCTCTGTCACAGGCTTGTATGACTACGAAGCCAAGTACACTCCTGGCATGAGTGAGCATGTCATTCCTGCTGAAATAGAGGACCATGTCTATAGGACAGTCCAAGAAGGGGCGCTGAAGGCTCACAGGGCTCTGGGGTGTCGAGGCATCTCGCGATCCGATTTTATTGTTACACCGGGGAATGAGGCTTATATACTGGAGGTGAATACAATTCCCGGAATGACCCGAACCAGCCTAATCCCTGATGCTGCAAAGGCTGCAGGAATTGAGTTTCCCGACCTTATTGCTTTCCTTGTGGAACTCGCTCTGGATAATTAGCCGCAGCTCATCCCATTCCGTTTTGCCGTAGCCGAAAACTTGATAACCCGTTGAAGGAAACTCGGGATCCATCCAGAAAATTAGAGGTAGGACGCCCAAAGATCAGCGGTCTTGCCCGAGGAGTGATGGTCATGGATGTAATGGGCCCGAGAACTCTCAATTCAAACCTGGACAGCGACTCCGTTCAGCTGCTTCAGAACTTCCATTTGATTCTTGATTCCATAGATGAAGGAATTCAAGTTGTGGACAGGAACGGAGTAACGGTTTTCTATAACAGAGCGGCAGCGAATCTGGATAATTTGAAGCCTGAAGAAGTCGTTGGCAAACACGTACTGGAAGTATTCCCTTCGCTATGCCGAGAAACGAGCACGTTGCTTCAGGTGCTCAAAACTGGGCAACCTGTGTCTAACAGGGAGCAAACCTTTATGAATTACAAGGGAGATACGATAACTACAGTAAACTCCACCCTGCCTGTAACAGTCGGCGGTAGGCTTATCGGGGCTGTGGAGGTCTCTCGTGACATCACACTCATACAGGAGATGGCCCACCGTATTGTCGATCTTCAAATGGAGTTGTTCGCGAAGCGCGAAGGCAGGCGAGATATCGGTTCAGATCGTGCCCATTACACTTTCAAGGACATAATCGGTGAGAGTGAATGTATACTGGATCTGAAACGAAAAGCTGCAAGAGCTGCAGGAAGCACATCAGCTGTCCTTGTTCACGGTGAAACCGGAACAGGAAAAGAGCTGTTTGTACAGGCTATTCACAACGCCGGCCCCAGGGGGGCGGGGCCGTTTATTGCGCAGAATTGTGCAGCGTTTCCCGAAGGACTGCTTGAAGGGATACTGTTCGGAACGACCAAAGGTGGATTTACAGGCGCTTATGACCGGCCCGGCCTTTTTGAGCTGGCTGACTCAGGCACGATTTTTCTTGATGAGATTGATTCAATGCCTTCCAGCTTACAAGGGAAATTACTGCGTGTCCTTTCAGAGAAGCGCTTGCGTCGTGTAGGTGACATAAAGGAACGCATGGTAGATGTACGAGTTGTAGCTGCCATGACACGACTGCCCGAGGAAGCGGTTACCATGGGTTTGCTAAGGAATGACCTGTATTACAGGTTAAACGTCATTTGCCTGGAAATTCCACCGCTTCGAGAAAGGCGCGAGGACATACCCCTCTTGATAGACCACTTTGTTGGGAAGTTCAATAATCAGCTAATGATGAATGTAAAAGGTGTCTCAGACGAAGTTTTTCAATTGTTTCTGTCCTATGGTTGGCCGGGCAATGTCCGCGAATTGGAACATGCGATTGAAGGCGCCATGCATATGCTGGACGGGGATATGATTCTCTGTGAGCATCTGCCTGATCATATTGGAAAGTCAAGACTTCGACCGAAAGACTCGCCACAGCCTTTTGATGATATTGTTCAAGATCTGGAATCAGGCGGTGACTTTCGTGAGACTGTCCGAGATTTGGAAAATACTCTTATCCGACGGGCTTTTGCCAAGGCGGAAGGCAATGTGTCTCAAACTGCCCGCATCCTGGGAATACCTCGCCAAACCCTTCAGTACCGCCTAAGGAGACTCGGTCTACAAGAAGAGAATTACCGGTAAATCAGTTACATCTTTGGGAAATGAGGGCACTTGTTTCGCGGTATGCGCCTATTATGGCAAGGCCATAATATCAATAGCTGCCCACCGATGCCGCGTTACACTATGGAGGTGCCCATATTGAAAAGATATCGAGACCTTGTGGTACATGAAGGCAATCAATCATTGGTTGATGCCTTGGAAATGTCTGTCTTATCCCTCATCGCAGGCAGGCCCATTCACGTTCACGTGGAAGGCCTTCGTGGTACAGGCAAAACAACAGTTGTCCGGGCTATGAAGAGTATCCTTCCTTCGATAGAGCGAATTGCGGGGTGTGCTTACAACTGCGAACCTACTAATCCCCACTGTCCGATTCACAGGAACATGGAATCCGGAGACCTTTCTGTCTTAGGCACAGAGTATGTCTCTATTCCGTTTCTTGAGATATCTCATGCTGCGAAACTTGGGACTGTTGTCGGCAGCATAGACCTGGCGAGAGTAGTAGACCCGAATCAGCCTGAAGTAGCTCTATTACCGGGAGCAATACCCAGGGCATATCGGGGCATTATCTTCGTTGATGAGATAAACAGACTCGCAGATACCTCCCCTGAACTTACCGACGTCCTTCTTGATGTCATGGGGACAAAACCCGGGCGCCTCCAGGTAGAAGAGACAGGCCTGCCCACGTTTACGCTGCCTGTCATGTGTTGTGTTTGGGCTGCCAGTAATCCTGATGAAGAGCCGGGCGCGCTTGAAGATATCAGAAGACAATTATCAGATAGGTTCGATTTTGTGGTAAACATGGGACGACCGCAGAATCACGATGCAGTAAAGAGGATTTTGTCCGGCTACACCAAAGAGGAGGAATCTATTTGGCTTCAGCACGAAGGTTCTGTCCCTCAGAAGGCAGATGTATTGCAGAGGATTTCCTTACCGGATGACTTGTCATCACTTCTGGCGGAGCTGTATGTCGGTTTCGGCATAGAAAGCCTGAGAGCTGTAGAAGCGATTTCTCTCGGCGCAAGGGCCAGGGCTGCAATGAACCTTAGAACCAAAGTGTTACTTGATGATATCAGGGGAGTGCTGGCTATTACCCTTCGCCATCGTGTTGACGGGGCAACACTGATGAATATCAGCAAGTTTCTTGATGAGTACGAATCCAGGCGTGGCCGGAATAGGGATCAAGACAGGACTCCTGATGGTTCAGGAGATAACGTACACGATGGACAAACCTGCGAGCAAGATTCGAGAGATTTGGCAGGAAGCGGTGACACTCCTATGAAGCCTGAATCCCTATGGGACAGGCTTATGAAAGGTATGGGACTGATTCGCCCTGATTTATCAAGGAGACATCCCGGTATGCAAGGAACCGGGTTTTCGCCCGGTACAGGCGCGTCGCGAGGCCAAGCAGGGCATGGACGGCGGTATGCAGCCGGAGGCGGGACAAGTATAGCAGATCCCAGAGATGTGGACGTGTGCGCGCCGCCTGGCAAGGCTAAATCCCTTTTCCACCTTGCAGGCGGGGATATTCTGTTTACCGAGGAGGACCTCAGGATACGATGAATGATTTCCGCCACTTGGCCTTCTTGCGATATGACAGTCACCGCCTGGTCAAGTCTATGCTGACTGAGTTTCGGATGGGACGAGGCCTTAGGATTGGTGAGACTACTGTAATCAGCCGGAGAGTGCATGTAATCTATCCACAAGAACCTGAGGAAGTCAAGATTATCATTAATCAGGATGCAGGGTGTGCCTTCTACTCGAGGCTGAAGAAGAACGAAATATTGCACGTTGATACCTTCCACGAAATCGGTGAGATTGATCATAGAAAAATTGCAGAAGCAATTAAACAGGCTGTACATGAGTATTTCCGAAATCCTATGCTCCATCATGGCAGAGGGCTCCTATTCCCTACAGCAGGAGAACTCCTGGATCTCATTGATATGCAGACAGGGAGCGGCGGGGGTAGAGTCAGCGGCTCTCTGAATTATGGTAGAAAATATTCTTTGAGAAAAGCCCACTATAATCATGTGCACCTGGCTGCTATGTTACCTGATAACTGCCTGGCAGTCGTGTTCTATATTGTCAGTGCCATAGAAGAAGAGCTTACGAATCAGGGAATTGAGATCCGCAAAGTGGAGCGCATATTTCACTTGGAAGGGAAGGGAAAGGCTGACCTTTCTCCGTATTCCAGCATTTTTGACTCACACCTGAATGAGACAGGGAGGAGGCCGGCTGACCGAGATTGGAAGTCTCTGAATCAGGAATCCCGTGTGGACGCCGTAGCATCCATGGCAGAAGAGTTCGGCGGAAGGGTCAACATGGCAAAACTCCTTGAAAGCCTTACATCGTCAGGTAGTATTCCTCCGGATATTCGCTCAGATGTGGGAGATCTGGATGAGGTTATAGAAAGGCTTACCTTCTTGCAACTCATAGGACGCGAGATGGGCAAGTTTGCGCTGACTCCGAAAGGCACGGAAGTACAGAGCATCCTGACTTCATATGCTTCAGAGATTGAAGCTGCAATCAGGCGACTTATAAGGAAAATGCCGATTGTAAGAAGGTTTCCTCAACATGAAGAAGGCCGGTTCCGCAAGAAAGCCCAGGGAGACGCGCCGAGAATTGCAAAGACTGCGAGGCGCCTCAGAGAAGGCGAGTGGTGTGACACTATAGCTATTCCGGAGACAGTTGTCACTTCTTTGGTAAGACGCAAGACGCTGGAGGGCACTCCGCCCGGATTTCTACGTGAAGACATACAGGTTTACCGGCGTCGTCCCCTAAGCCCGCCGGAAATCTGCCTTTTGATAGATGCCAGCGCGAGTATGGTAGGGAGACGGATTCGAGCTGCAAAGTATCTGATACGCCACTTGACTATGGCGTGTAGGGTAAAAATCAGCGTATTAACGTTTCAAGAGCGCGACGTGAAGATCCACATTGCGTCTACCAGATCGAAAAAAGCAATTGAAGAAGGAGTGAAGAGAATCCAACCCCAAGGCCTGACTCCACTTGCGGCAGGTATAGCCGATACATTGGAGTTCATCAAGGCAAGAAAACTAAAAGACGTCCTTCTTATCCTGATAACAGACGGTATTCCCACTATGAATCGCTGGACTGCGGATCCTGCAAGAGACGCTCTCACAGCTGCAAAATCCATAGCTGACAAAAAGATCACGTTCATGTGCGTAGGCCTTCAGCCGAACCGCGACTTTCTTTCTCGCCTCGTCGACGTGGCTCATGGTAAACTCTATATAGTGGACGAATTTGACAAGGATATTCTAGTGAACCTGGTAAGAGCCGGAAGACGAGAAAGCGCCAAGGGCGGTCATCGCTGAAGGCAGGATTTCCTCGGTTACTTGACGAATATCCCCAAAACATATATTCGGCCACCCTCATACTTTTTCAAGTTAGGAGATGATATCGTTGCTTGCCGTAGCCATATTGGCGTTGGCATTTGCCGTTCTTGTGGCAATGTTCGCCATTCAAAACTCTACTCTGGTATCCATCTCATTTTTTAAGTGGCAGCTTGTAGATATTTCCTTAGCAGTAGTAATCTTGGGCTCTGCAGCAGCAGGCGCGCTTGCCGTAGGCTTGTTTACTTTCGTCAGAGAAATCGGACTCAGGCTTTCACTTAGGTCATGTAACGCCAGATTAGATGCGGTTGCCAAGGAACTGGATGAAACGCGAGAAGACAGTGTCCGCTTAGGCAAAGAGGTTGAAAGGCTGAAAGAGGGGATTCATGCCAAGACCAAGGAGCTTGAGACTGAACAAAGGCGCGTATCAGCTCTTCAGGTTGAATTGGAAGCCACGCAAGCCATGGAGATCCTTCCTGAACCCCAAGGCGGTGAGAGCGAGAAGATGTAAAGCATGTCACCCAAGTAGATCACAACAAGTAATCGCCGGTTTCGGAAAGTAAACGTACCGTTCAGGGTTGCCTTGACAAAATCCGGCCTGTAGGCTAGTGGCCGAATTTTGACACCCCTCGTTGCAATCACCGACAACCTGAGACCTCAGAAAACGAGCGAAGACTAATGAAGTTATACTTAGGTGGATAGGATGAAGTAGTTGGGGAGTGAGAGATTGACTAGTTGTGTGTGGAAGCTATCAGAAATGCCTGAAGAAGCCCGGGCAAGAAGTAAGATTATCAGTGGTGCTCTGGGTATTCCATCACTTGTGGCGGATTTGATGGTACAGAGAGGAATCGAGAACACAAGTGATGCTGAGGCGTTTCTGAGGGCGGATCTTATGGATCTTGAAGACCCGAACCTTCTCAAGGATATGGAGAAGGCGGTAGAAAGAATAATTCGCGGGATGGAAGAGGGCGAGAAAATCGTAGTGTACGGTGACTATGATGTGGACGGCATTACGTCCATATGCGTCCTCGTGGATGTTCTCGCAAGTCTTGGAGCAAACATCGACTATTATATACCTGACCGTGTTGACGAAGGATACGGAATGAATTCTGAGGCAGTCAGGAGTATAGCAAAAGACGGCGCATCCCTGTTGATTACAGTGGATTGCGGTATTACGGCATTCCTTGAGGTTCAGCTTGCACAGAGTCTTGGTATGGACGTGATTGTTACAGACCATCATGAACCCCATGGAGAGATCCCGTCGGCAGTTGCAGTGATTAACCCTAAGCGCCATGATGAGCTCTACCCTTTTCGAGATCTTGCAGGGGTAGGTGTGGCGTATAAACTGGCTCAGGCCCTTCTGATGGCTGTCAAAGGCACACCGGAGGCGTCGACCCCGGCTGACTGTCTTCTCGATCTTGTCGCCCTGGGAACTATTGCTGATGTGTCTCCCCTTGTCGGGGAAAACAGGGTATTCGCAAAGCAAGGCCTGGCAAAGATTAACCGAACTGAGAATTTGGGGCTGCAATCTCTGATCCAAGTCTGTGGCCTTAGAGACCGCATGATTACTGCAGGAACCGTAGGGTTTGTACTTGCCCCGCGCCTTAACGCCGCAGGCAGAATTGGCGATGCTTCGCTTTGCGTAGAACTCTTGTTGACTGATTCACCGGAAAGAGCTATGGCTATCGCTGAGTTCCTGGACAAGGTCAACTCAGAGAGACAAGAGATGGAAATGAAGATATTCAAGGAAGCTTCGTCCATGGTGGAAACCTGTGGCGGCCAGCCTATTGACAGTGTCCTTGTCCTCGCGAATGAAGGATGGCATCCGGGAGTAATCGGTATTGTCGCGTCCAGGCTTGTAGAGGAATTCAATCGTCCTACGATCTTGATATCTCTTGACGGTGATGAAGGAAGAGGTTCCGGGAGGAGCATCCCTGAATTCGACTTATATAAAGCGCTTTCTCTTTGCTCCGACACGCTCCTGCGTTTCGGAGGGCATAAATATGCCGCGGGAATCGCTGTATCCCGCCATGCGATAGATGGATTCCGTGAGGAAATAAACGAAGTGGGACGGAGCGTTCTTTCGGAAGATGATTTTCTGCCCAAGGTCTTTTGCCATCAGGAGCTGGCCTTAGATGAAATCGACTTAGAAGTCGCAAAGGGTATTGCTATGTTGGCGCCTTTTGGAGTTGCCAACCCGACACCTGTGTTTCTTTCAACCGAAGTCATGCTCAAGGAGTACCGGGGCGTTGGGGCAGGCGGGAGGCATTTGAAGTTAAGGCTTTCCCAAGTAGGCAGAGAACATGACGGTATAGGATTCGACTTAGGCCATCTGACATCACAAATGTATTCGCACCGCGTAACGGCAATTGACATAATCTACACAATTGAGGTTAACGAATGGAATGGAATAATCCGGCCGCAACTTAACGTAAAAGGTTTGAGAGTCGCTGAAAATCACGACTAATTGATGTATAATTGATAAAAGGTATACAAGCCGGAAGATGGCTGAATAAGTCGCTCGGCCAAAGGAACATCCGGGCCGAGGCATAGGTGGTATCTATGGGAGTAACCATCGAGGATGTGCTTGACAAGGTAAAGCAATACGCTCCTAATGCCTCTTGTGACATTGTAACACGGGCCTATGACTTTGCTTCACGGGCACATGCAGGGCAACGCCGTGACTCAGGGGATTGGTATATTTTTCATCCTCTTGAGGTTGCGCTTATCCTTGCCGAACTTGAAATGGACGTTACTACAATTGCCTCCGGGCTACTCCACGATGTAATTGAAGACACTGACATAACCCTTGCTGAGATTAAGGCTACGTTCGGAGACGAAATCGGCCTATTGGTTGACGGGGTTACAAAACTCGGCAGGGTCCCTCTGATGTCCAGAGAAGAGCAGCAAGCTGAGAACCTCAGGAAGATGTTCCTTGCAATGGCCCAGGATATTCGCGTAGTCCTCATTAAGTTAGCTGACAGACTCCACAATATGCGAACCTTAGGCCATCTCCCCTGGGATCGCCAGGCAAGGATAGCCAAGGAGACTCTGGAGATCTATGCGCCCCTTGCCCACAGGCTTGGAATGTGGAGAATCAAGTGGGAGCTTGAGGATCTTGCTTTGAGGTACCTGGAGCCGGGTGAATACTACAAGCTTGTGGAGAAGGTCGCAAGGAAACGCAAAGAACGAGAAGGCCTCATCGAAGAAGCCAAAGCCATACTCAGGAAGAGCCTTGACGACGGCAATATCCCTTGCGAATTGCAGGGGCGGGCTAAGCACTTTTACAGCATTTATGAGAAAATGAGACTGAGGGACAGGACGTTTGACGAGATTTATGACTTAATCGCAGTCCGAATCATCGTCAGTAACGTGAGAGATTGCTACGCAGCTCTTGGTGCTGTTCATTCCCTTTGGAAGCCAATACCCGGCAGATTCAAAGACTATATAGCAATGCCTAAGTCGAACATGTACCAATCACTCCATACTACGGTAATAGGTCCCAAGGGGGAGCCTTTGGAGATCCAGATTCGAACTTGGGAAATGCATCGGACAGCCGAATATGGTATAGCAGCTCACTGGAGGTACAAAGAAGGCACTCAAGCCACTAACGAGTTTGAGGAGAAGCTTTCATGGCTCAGGCAGCTCTTGGAATGGCAAAGGGACATGAAAGACGTCCATGACTTCATGGAGACCTTGAAAATCGATCTCTTCAAAGATGAAGTCTTTGTATTTACCCCAAAAGGTGATGTGAAAAGCTTACCTGCAGGGTCCACGCCTGTGGATTTTGCTTATAGCGTGCACACAGACATAGGACATAGATGTGTAGGTGCAAGAATTAACGGAAAGATGACGCCTTTGGATTATCAACTTACCAACGGCGATATTGTGGAAATAGTCACATCAAAAGGTCAAACCGGCCCGAGCTGGGACTGGTTGGCTTTTGTCAAGACATCAAAAGCAAGAAGCAAGATACGTCAATGGGTCAGGGAAGAGCGGCGCAGCGAATCCGTACCTAGAGGCCGTGACCTCTTAGAGAAGGAATTACGGCGTCAAGGTATGGAGATCCATGAAAACCTCAAGGAAGAAAAACTGCAAGTTGCTGCAAATCGTCTGGGATTTCAAGATGCTGACGATCTCCTGGCTTCAATAGGAGACAGCAAGATCTCAGCTGCCCTCGTAGTCGGGCGACTTGCACCTGAGAAAGCTGAGAAGGCAAGAGAAGACAAGGAACCGACTCAGCTCACCCAGAGGAGAAGGCCTGAAGACGTCCAAGGAATCAAGGTTAAGGGAGCGGATAACGTGCTCGCCAGGATGGCCAGGTGCTGCAATCCTGTCCCCGGAGATGAAGTCATAGGTTATATTACCAGGGGTAAGGGGATTTCAGTGCATAGGCGGGATTGTCCGAACATTGCCTGGTTAAAGACATCACCTGAACGGTGTATAGAAGTCGAGTGGGTATTCGGCCAGGAAAACTCATATCCTGTGGAGCTTGAAATTGAGGCTATGGACAGAGTCGCGCTCCTGACCAATATCATGAATGCCGTTACAGGGCTCCGCGCAAACATAAGCGCTGTGAACGCCAAGACCGGTAAGGATCACATAGCCATTGTTAACATGGTTGTGGAGATAACCGGCGCCGACCATTTGAATTCGGTCATAGAGAGGGTCGGACGCGTCAAAGGAGTAACAGCTGTACGGAGAGTACAGCAGATAGGCTTGCATCCTGGGAAGTCAGTGTCGGTTTAGACTGCGTCCGTATTGACAGAGAGTGGGGTATTGATGAGAGCCGTAGTTCAGAGAGTGAAGTCTGCCAGAGTTACAGTGGAGGATGAGGTAGTCGGTGAGATCGGTCCCGGGCTTGTGGTTTTCCTCGGGGTCGGGGAAGACGATACTTGTGATGATGTGAGCTACCTCGTGGATAAGGTGGCTAACCTTAGGATCTTCGAAGACGATGACGGGAAGATGAACCTTTCCGCCTTGCAACTCGGCCTGCAAGTACTTGTTGTCTCCCAATTCACCTTGTGGGGCGACTGTCGCAGAGGCAGACGACCCAGCTTCAGCCATGCTGCACCGCCGGAGAAAGCAGTGGCAATGTATGAAGAATACGTCAGAAGACTTCAGGGAGCCGGCCTCTCAGTAGAAACCGGAAGATTCCAGGCAATGATGACTGTATCTGTAGAGAACGACGGTCCGGTTACCATACTTCTTGACAGTGATAGACTATTCTAAAATGAATTCATGCTTAGATCACATGTCCGGATATCGCTCTCATCATAAAGGCTGTTAACAGTGGTACCCATAGGTGACTCGCCTCATTGGGAAGTCGCTTATGTGGCAAGTACGGAAAGTTTGGGAAAAGGGGCTACTGCATTCATGATACTGAAGACCATACGTGTAGGACCTTTCGGGACTAATTGCTATATCGTGGGGTGTGAAACATCAAAGGAGGCTATAGTTATCGATCCGGGAGACGAGGCAGATCTAATTCTGGAGGAATTGAAGGCAGCAGGCTTAATGTGCAGGATAATAGTGAACACCCATGGACACGTGGATCACATAACCGCAAACAAGGCATTGGCAGAAGCTACAGGAGCGGTTATTGCCATAGGGGCTGAAGATGCGCCTTCACTTCTTGACCCTACTCTGAGTCTTTCACGGGCTTTAGGCAATATAGCTAAAGGCAAGACAAGTCCTCCTGCAGATGTGCTCCTTGCTGAAGGTGACACGGTGTACGCAGGCAATGTTTGTCTTGAAATACTACATACTCCAGGCCACACCCGGGGTAGCATCTCTCTGCTTGGGGAAGGGGTAGTTTTCTCAGGAGATACGATTTTTGCGTCAGGGGGGATCGGACGCACCGATTTCCCAGGCGGTTCCTATGATGAGCTTGTCGAATCCATTGAAGAGAAGCTCCTTGTCCTTCCTGATGAAACACGTGTCTATCCAGGGCATGGCCCTTCCACCACTATCGGCAGAGAGCGTATGCGCCTCGGTCGTTGACAACCGGGTGGACTGTGAGATAGACTCACAACATAGCGTTGAAGATTGGGGGAGATGCCCTTGTTCAGGGGCTTTCGTGGAAAAAAAGGTGCCAGACTTACTAGGATTTTGGTTATCGTGTTAGCCATTGCCTTCGTAGGAGGGTTGCTATATACAGGCTCAGTAATGGTGAGAGAGCCTTCTCAAGATGGCTACGGGGTTATCGCTACCGTCAACGGGAGATCCGTAACAAGAGAAGCTTTTGAACAAGGGTATAGAAATGCAATTCTTGCTGAGTACCAATATACCGGAAGGGTGCTTCCTGAGACTATCGGATCTATCCGCGCCTCTTTGCTTGATCAGTTCATTAATACTGCCTTGATCACAGAGGCTGCACAGAAAGAGAAGATTCGTGTTTCATCAAAAGAGATTAACGAGGAGTTCAAGTTACAGGAAGAGGCCTTTCCCAGCAAGGAAGATTTCCGTGACGCTCTCGCTGCGAATAACATCACAGAAACTCAGTTTAAGAACTTAATTAAGGATCGTTTGACGATCCAGAAGTTGTTTGCCCAGGTCCAAGCAGGAGTCACGATATCTGAAGACGATGTCAAGAAGGCTTACACAGATGAAACAGGGAATCCTGCTGAAGGAGAAGAGTTTGACGAGACGCGGTCCGAAATCGAGACAAGGCTAAGAATGGAAGCACAAGAAGACGCATTGTCCAAGTGGCTTGAAGGGCTTCGTAATGAAGCCGACATTAAACTACTGGACCCTGAGTTGAGAGCCTTGGTGAAGCTCCAGGAAAGAGACTACGAGGAAGCTATTGCAGAATATGACTCAGCCATAGCCTTGGATGCGGACAACGCGTATTTGCATGTAGGTGTCGCCCAGGCCCATATGAGCAATGATGACCTTGGAAACGCCACTCTAGCTCTGGAGAAGGCTGTTGACTTACGGCCGGAAGACCCATATATAAGACTCCTCTTAGGGTTAGCATACAGAGACAAAGGTTCCAACGAGCTTGCCGCAGATGAGTTTAAGGCAGCTGCCGAATACGGTGGGCTTGACATTCTGCTTCATGTCCGTCTCGAGTCTCTTCTGAAGACAGTGGGCACTGATGGCGATGTCAAGAAACAGCAAGCTAAGGTTGAAGAAATTCGGGCGCTCTTGGAGGAGAGAGACAAAGCTTTCGAATCCCAAGAGCAGGCTGATGACTAGGGGGGCAATTCCATGACACGCATCAGGGCGCCCAGGGGAACGATGGACGTATTTCCTGAAACACCCGGCATATGGAGACTACTGGAGGCGACTGTAAGGTCGGTATGCCGTAATGCCGGATATACTGAAATTAGGACCCCGATTTTTGAGCATACTGAGCTCTTTCAAAGAGGCGTCGGAGAAAGCACTGATATTGTAGAGAAGGAAATGTACACCTTTCTTGATAAGGGGCAGCGCAGCATCACGTTGCGTCCTGAAGGCACAGCGCCGGTTGTCAGGTCTTATCTTGAGCACAAGATGTGGGCAGGCCCTCAGCCTGTCAAGGTCTACTACATCGGGCCTATGTTTAGATATGAGCGTCCTCAATTAGGACGCCTGAGGCAACATACCCAGTTTGGAGTTGAAGCACTGGGAGCCTCTTCACCTGCTTTGGATGCAGAGGTTATCTCTTTGCTTATCAGTGTCTATCAATCTCTGGGACTTGAGGGGTTTGTTGTTCGCTTGAACAGTATCGGATGCTCCAAATGCAGGCATCATTACAAAGAAAGCCTCATTAGCCTCCTTTCCAAGCATGTGGACGAGCTTTGCGGTGATTGCAAGAGGAGGCTTATGCGTAATCCTCTGAGAGTACTGGATTGCAAAAACGAACGATGCGCCAGGCTTGCTAAAGAGCTTCCTCCGATATTTGAGTATCTTTGTGAGGATTGCAGTCAGCATTTTGACGGAGTTACACAATGCTTGAAAGCGCTGGACCTCGTCTATGAACTGGATCCGACGATTGTCAGGGGGCTTGACTACTACACCAAGACTGTTTTTGAGGTGGTTCATTCCGGCCTCGGGGCACAGGACGCGCTTGGGGGCGGTGGAAGATATGATGGCTTGGCGGAAGAGCTGGGCGGCACTCCGACTCCGGCTGTAGGTTTCGCTGCAGGCATAGAGCGGGCTGTCCAGGTGCTGCAAGAGGCAGCAGGCGAAGGGGCGGGGCGTGATACCTTCGGGGTCAATGTATTTATCGCTGCAATGGGCGATGAGGCTAAGCTTCAGGCCTTTCGCATGACTCATACTCTACGCAAGCACGGTATATCCGCGGATATTGACTATTTGGACAGAAGCCTAAGGTCCCAGATGAAGTACGCTGATAAGCTGGGAGTCAAGAAAGTCGTGATCATAGGTGAGGATGAACTTAGAGGAGACTACGCAATAGTCAGAGATATGGCAACCGGGGAGCAAACTCAGGTTCCCTTTGGTGATCTCGTAAAAGTCTTAACATAGAACACAACCCTTTTGATAGAGTCGAAGTTACGAAGAGAGAAGTGAGCTATGATGCAAAAGAAGAGAACTCATATGGTAGGGGAGCTTGCAGATGAAGCTCTGATAGGGAAGACGGTTGTTCTAGCAGGTTGGGTGGGAAGAAGAAGAGACCTCGGAGGGCTTGTATTCATCGACCTTCGAGATCGCTCAGGCATTGTCCAGGTGGTTTTCAATCCTGAGACTTCTCCTTTAGCCCATTCAGTAGCTGAGAAGCTTGGGTCAGAGGACGTAGTATGCGTATCCGGGGTTGTTGTCGGGCGGCCTCCCGGCGCCATGAATCCCACAATCCCTACAGGGAAGATTGATGTGGCAGCTGAGTCCCTGGAAGTACTGTCGAAATCCAAGACTCCGCCTTTTTATATTACTGAAAATCTTGACGTTGACGAGGTCCTCAGGCTCAAGTACAGATATCTTGACCTCCGCAGGCCTGACATGCAGAGAAACATAATCTTTCGGCACCGTTTAACCATGGCTGTAAGGAACTTCCTGGATGCTCAAGGTTTTATTGAAGTGGAAACGCCTATGTTCATCAAAAGCACACCGGAAGGGGCTAGAGACTATGTTGTTCCCAGCCGCGTGAATCCTGGGCGGTTCTTTGCATTACCGCAGTCTCCCCAGCTTTTCAAGCAACTCTTGATGGTATCAGGCTTTGACAGATATTTTCAGCTTGCCCGTTGCTTCAGAGATGAAGACTTACGTGCTGACAGGCAACCTGAGTTTACACAAATCGATATTGAAATGTCTTTCGTTGAAAGAGATGATGTGCTTACCCTTATAGAGGCAATGATGACTGATTGCATGGAAAAGACTCTGGGGATATCAGCGGATGCGCCTTTCCCAAGAATGTCATACGCTGAAGCCATGGAACGATATGGTTCAGATAAGCCGGACATAAGGTTCGGCATGAAGATCGTTGACATAGGCAATACTGTGAAGAATTGCGGTTTTCGCGTTTTCCGTGGCGCTATTGAAGCCGGTGGCAAAGTATGTGCCATAGTAGCACCGGGTTGCAGTGACTTCTCCAGGCAACAAATCAAGGACCTCGAAGACGTCGTGAAAAGCTTTGGAGCAGCAGGACTTATGTCAGTTGCAGTTTCTTGCAGTGGGGAAGGGAAGCAGACTCTCAGCTCTCAGCTTTCCAAGTTCCTCACCGAAGATGAACTGCGAGGGATCGTAAAGGTCACAGCTGCAGAGAACGGGGATCTCATTTTGATTGTGGCAGGCGCGAAAAACGTGGTCCTGGAGTCTCTCGGTAGATTGAGATTGCACCTGGGCGACAAATTGGATCTGATTCCCCAAGATCAAATGGCATTTCTCTGGGTTACTGAGTTTCCTCTGTTTGAGTTCAGCCAGGAAGAACAGAGGATAGTCGCTGTCCATCATCCGTTTACATCTCCTCTGGAAGAGGATATTGACTTGATGGAGAAGGATCCTCTGAGTGTCAGAGCCAACATCTACGATCTGGTTCTAAACGGCGTAGAGCTAGGCAGCGGAAGCATAAGAATACACAGACGTGATGTGCAAGAGAGGGTGTTTACAGCCTTAGGACTCAGCGAAGAGGAGGCCAGGGAGAAATTCGGGTTCCTTCTTGAAGCCTTTGAGTATGGCGCTCCGCCTCATGGAGGGATTGCCATAGGCTTTGACAGGCTGGCTATGCTCTTTGCAGGAAGAAAGACTATCCGTGACGTAATCGCGTTTCCGAAAACTCAGAAAGCAGTCTGCCCCTTAACGGGAGCTCCGGGAGTAATTAGCGAGGAGCAACTAAACGAGCTGCATATACAGGTAGTCGGCATGGGTAAAATAGGCACAAGCGGTGATACAGAGCTGCCTTGAAATCCTGAAAGGCTTATGATATCATTCACTTGCAAGCGAAGAAGACACAAAAAGGACCCTACCGTGTGCGATTTGACATCGGTAACTTTTGTTCCAACACCATTTGAAAGGGGCCTCAGCTCCGAGTGCAGCGCGAGTGCCGCCGGCGTGCGGAGTCGTAAAACACTCGGGAGGGCACCCACCTGCAGGGCGCAGGGATAGAAATGTTACCGGCCAAGCGGCATGGTGGGGTCACGTTTTTTGTTTAGAGTTCATTCCTTCCCGTATTCTTCCACTTCCCGCATTAAGTATGTTATGATCCAGGCGAAACATAATCGGAGCGTGATATCATGGACTTGTTCAGCCGCCAAGGCGACCGGATCTTGAGACGCCAGGCGCCGCTTGCCCGTAGAATGCGTCCTGCAACGCTAGACGAGTTCGTCGGGCAAGAACACATCTTAGGCCGAGGCAAACTACTTAGGCGGGCTATTGAAGGGGACAGGCTTTCTTCTGTTGTTTTTTACGGACCTCCCGGCACGGGCAAGACTGCGCTGGCCAATATCATAGCCGGTATAACCCAATCCCACTTCCAATCGTTGAATGCAGTGACATCAGGTATAGCCGACATAAGGCGGGTCATGGAAGATGCCTCAGACAGACTGGGATTGCACGAAACCAGGACAATTCTTTTCATAGATGAAGTGCATAGGTTCAACAAGACGCAACAAGATGCGTTATTGCCTGCGGTGGAAGACGGAACAGTGATATTCATCAGCGCGACAACGGAGAACCCGTTCTTTGAGGTTAGCAGACCACTCCTGTCACGCTCACGGGTATTCAGGTTTGAGCCCTTGGATGACGAACATGTCTCCCGCATCCTTCGTAGAGCGCTTGAAGATAAGGAGCGAGGCCTTGGAGAATATGAAGTGCTATTTGACGAAGATGCCTTCTCTCATCTTGTTAAAACCGCAAACGGTGACGCAAGATCAGCCTTAAACGCGTTGGAGCTTGCAGTATTGACCACCGAGCCTGGCGAGCGTGGTGTCAGACATATCACACTTGAGATAGCTGAGGAATCAATTCAAGAGAGAGCATTAGGGTACGACAAGAGCGGAGACGCTCACTACGATGTAGCTTCCGCATTTATAAAGAGCATGCGGGGAAGTGACCCTGATGCTACCGCTTACTGGCTGGCGAGAATGATTGCGTCAGGAGAGAAGCCTGAATTCATAGCAAGGAGAATCCTAATCCAGGCAGCGGAGGACGTAGGTTTGGCTGATCCCCATGCTCTTTTGGTGGCTGAAGCTGCAGCACGGGCAGTTGCCTTTGTGGGCTGGCCGGAAGCCGGACTTATTCTTACTGAGGCAGCCATGTATATAGCCACTGCTCCAAAGAGCAACTCATGTTACCTGGCACTAAGAAAAGCTACAGCCGACCTTGAGACCGAACGTACAGGCGAAGTCCCTCCTCATCTTCGTGACGCATCATACAAAGGAGCATCTGCCTTAGGACACGGCAAAGGCTACAAGTATCCCCATGACTATCCTGGTAACTACATATTTCAGCAGTATTTGCCCTACCTTTTGGCGGGAAAAACATACTATGAGCCTTCAGGAAACGGTTATGAGAGAACAATCAAAGAGAGGCTTGGCGTGTGGAAGAAGGGCCGGCCTAAGTAACAGGTAACAGGCAACATGCGGACGTGTTCGCTTCTCGATCATGTTTGCTGATATGAGTATGGTCGATTTTCAACCACTCTTTTCAAGACGTTGCTCCAATTTCGACCACCTTTTTGGATGTTCGCAGCAAAAGGCAGATAATTGGTCGGTTTTCGACCACCCCCAACGGCAAAGGTGTATGTTTTTCCACCACTGTTTTGGGCTGAAGAGGGATTTTGATAGCTCTTTGAGGCTCAGGTGGAAGGTTTTCTACCACTTTGTGGGAAAAGGTGGTATATTTTCGCTCACCTTTTTGAAAAATGTGGTCGATTTTGTGCCCACAATCCTCATGCGGGGGGATTCTCCGTGATGAGGTGTCCTATATTCTACCCCCTTAAGGTGCGATCGTGGTCGATAATCAACCAGTAAGAAGCCTCTCGGTGGTCGGTTTTCAACCATTCAGGCAATTGCGCTGAAAAAGGTGGTTGAGAATCAACCACCAAATAGCCTCACGGTGGTTGTTTTTCGACCACGCGAAGTATTGCCTCGAAAAAGCCGTGGTAGAAAATCATACAGCAGAGTGGTGACTATTCAGCGCTTACGGCAATACAGCCCTAAATCAGGCAGACAGCATAGACCTAAATAAAGCAGACGGCGCAAGCCTGAGTCTTTGGAAGAAAGCCTCTGGAAGAAAACTCTGGAAGAAAATGATTGACATCGGTAAGGGCCGGTGGTATATTTTTTATGCAGGAATCCCGATTAATTCACTTGGGATTCCCCTCGTGCTGCAAGGAAGAAGGTGAACATGGTGAAACTATCTACTCGCGGCAGGTATGGACTCCGAGCTATGTACGACTTAGCTCTCCGTTACGGTGAAGGCCCTATCCCTCTCAATTCCATAGCTGACAGACAAATGGTCTCCTTGCCTTACCTTGAGCAGCTCATGGCAAAATTACGTAGAGCAGGGCTAGTCTCCAGTTCAAGAGGCGCACAGGGTGGTTATGAACTCGCAAAGCCCCCTGAGGAAATCACGGTAGGAGACATCGTCAGGGTATTGGAGGGATCCTTTGACCCAGTGCAATGCCTTTCCGGAGACTTTGACCATGAAGACTGCGAACAGCTTGAAGACTGCGTTGTGCGCTTTGTGTGGAAGAGATTACGGGATTGCACCAACAGAGTCCTTGATTCTATCAACCTTAGAGACTTATGTGATGGAACCGTTGACTCAACGAAGACGTCATGTGGGGCTTGTGCCTCTGATTCCCAGCAGGCAAAGGGGACTTGTCAGTGAGTCAACAATCGTCTCTATAGCCACACTACTGTCAGGAGATGATTAAAAATGAAGCTTGTGTACCTGGATAATGCAGCTACGACAAAACCACGACAGGAAGTGGTGGAAGCAATGTTGCCTTTCCTGGGGGAAAGGTACGGCAACCCGTCGAGCATCTACAGTATGGCCAGAGACGCCAAAGCTGCCCTGGACGAAGCCAGAGGCAAAGTGGCAAAGGCGCTTTGCGCCCGTCCGGAGGAGATCATATTTACCGGCTCAGGGACTGAAGCAGATAACATGGCAATCAAAGGTGTTGCTTACGCCAATTCCCGCCGCGGTAAACACATTATTACTTCTGCAATAGAACACCATGCAGTACTCGACAGCGTCAAACGCCTTGAAAAGCGCGGGTTTCAAGCGACATTCCTGCCTGTGGATTCTTGCGGGATGGTTGACCCAAAAGATGTAGAGGCTGCAATCACCGACGATACGGTACTCATCTCAATAATGCATGCCAATAATGAGGTAGGAACGATTCAACCTATTGAAACTATCGCTCATATTGCCAAGAATCACGGTGTGCTGTTCCATACGGACGCAGTACAAACCACAGGACACATTCCTATAGATGTAAAGCAGCTGGGCGTAGACTTGCTTTCCCTTTCAGGGCACAAGTTCAAAGGCCCTAAGGGCGTAGGGGCTCTCTGGGTCAAGAAGGGCGTGAAGGTGGAAAGGTATATTGACGGAGGAGGCCAGGAAGGCAACAAGCGGGCCGGAACCGAAAATGTTGCGGGAATAGTGGGACTTGCAGTTGCCCTTGAACTGTCTGTAGGAGAACTGGAACAAGAGACGGCACGTCTTACGCAGCTACGAGACTACCTGATAAAGGGAGTCCGAGAGCGCATTCCCCATGTCAGATTGAACGGGCATCCTACTAAGAGACTGCCGGGCAATACAAGTTTTTGCTTTGAGTTCATAGAAGGGGAATCACTCCTTCTTAGCCTGGATAAGGTGGGCATATGCGGATCCAGCGGTTCTGCCTGCACATCAGGATCCCTGGAACCGTCCCATGTGCTTTTGGCTATGGGGCTTCCTCATGAAATCGCCCACGGCTCACTCAGATTGTCACTTGGACATGAGACTACCCCTCAGGATATTGACTACGTCTTGGAAATGCTGCCTGGAATAGTCAGTAGACTTAGGGCTATGTCTCCATTTGGTGAGGAAGTCTCATCTGACAGTGCTTGCCCGTGTGCACAGGAAGAGCATAGCCTTGTCAAGAGTCATCAATTTTAGTGGCACCGGCTTCTTAGCAGTTACAGGGGAGGGGAAATAGACTATGTATACAGATAAAGTAATGGATCATTTCACTAATCCGAGAAACGTCGGGGAAATACAGGACGCAGACGGCGTAGGGCTCGTAGGCAATCCGATTTGCGGAGATGTCATGAAGATAACGATAAAGGTCGAGGGGGGCCGGATCAAGGATGCCAAGTTCAAGACCTTTGGCTGCGGTGCAGCAATAGCAGTCAGCAGCATGGTTACGGAACTGGTCTTAGGGAAAACATTGGAGGAAGCACTTGAAATCTCCAACAAAGCGGTGGCAGATGCTTTGGGAGGCCTTCCGCCCAAGAAAATGCATTGCTCAAATCTTGGTGCGGACGCTCTCAGGAAAGCCATTGAGGATTACCTTGAGAAGCAGGGAAAGGGCTTGCCTGAAAGTCGGCCCGACAGCGAAGAGGGCGGAGAAGACTCATAGGCCATGTACCATTCTACTGATGTGCCGGATATAGAACGCATAAGTCGGGGAACGCGGATACTTGTGGCTATAAGCGGGGGAGTGGACAGTTCTGTCGCTGCTCTAATCCTGAAATCCAAAGGGTTCCATGTAATCGGGGTTACCTTGAAAATATGGGAAGCTTTCCCCTCAAGAGACGCGAAGGCGGTTGCGGACTCGCTGGATATCCCACATCATGTGTTTGATGTTACCGTGCCTTTCCGGAGTGAAATCGTTGAGTATTTCGCATCCGAGTATTTTCAGGGACGGACTCCGAATCCGTGTGTCCTCTGCAATGCCAAGATCAAGTTCCGCTATCTCCTTGCTCTCAGAGCTGAGCTTGGGGCTGAGTATGTCGCTACAGGCCATTATGCCAGGATATCTTTTGACCCTGCTAAAAGCAGGTTCTTGCTGAGAAAAGGGAGAGATGCGACTAAAGATCAGTCATATGTACTCCACCGCTTAACCCAACATGACCTTTCTTCTACGCTTTTTCCGTTAGGCAATCTTACCAAAGAGCAGGTTCGAGAGGCCGCATCCAAAGCCGGTATTCCAGTGGCAGGCAAAAGTGATAGCCAAGAAATATGTTTCTTGGCAGGAACTGATTATCGAGATTTTCTTAGCAGATATGAAAATCAGGTGCTTGAGCCGGGGCCGATCCTTGACACCACCGGCGGTCTCATCGGTAAACATAAAGGATTGCCTTTCTACACTGTCGGCCAAAGGAAAGGCCTTGGGATTCCAGGGGGTAAGAGGCTGTACGTAACGAAGATTGACGTATCCCGGAACGCAATCATTGTAGGGGAAGAGGAAGATCTGTTATCCGAGGGACTTGAAGCCCGTGACGTGAATTGGATCGCTTTTTCTGATCCTCCTGATAGAATGCGTTTAGACATCAAGATTCGCTACAATGCAAAAGAAGTCCCTGGTTTAGTCTTACCCAAGAGTCAAAATATGGCTGAAGTCACATTTGATATGCCTCAGAGAGCGGTAACACCGGGACAATCCGCTGTATTTTACGACAACGATGTTGTCGTAGGAGGCGGAATCATCGTCTAATTTCCTGCCATACGGCAATACTAAGTATACTTTTAGACGTGATTGTTCCGGAGGTGACTCTTGTGAATAGATTCTGGAAGACCGTAATTACCGGGACTGCAGCAGGAGCTCTAATAGGCTTCTATCTGTATACCAGATCCCAGAGGGAGCTTAGGAGCCTCATGATGGATAGTTCCAGAGCTGAAAGAATGGCAGGCAAGATGACGCATAGGATCATGAGGACGACCAATCGATTTGCCAGAGATATCGGGAAAGAGGTAATGCGTGCAGGCCGGACCATGCAGGCATTGGGGAATCGTCTTAGCATGGGAGGAGTCGACTAGTTGTAGGCGAGCATCCGGGAGAAAAATCCCCTTACCGCCCAGGACGTTCCTGGCTTTTCACTGTCTTTCTGGCAGCAGCAGGCCTGCTCTTGCTTTACAGAGTGAGGGGAATACTTACCCCGTTCCTCCTGGCTTTTGCCTTATCTTATCTAATGAATCCCGTTGTCACATATCTTGAGAAACGCGGCGCGCCACGCGGGCTGGGGACCCTCGTTATCTACGTGGGGTTCACTCTTTTTGTGACTCTCTTTGCTCTGTACTTGGTGCCAAGATTCTTAGTCCAGCTGGAGCGGCTTGCTGAAGTCCTCCCTCAACAAGCAGGGAGCATACAGTCTCGCCTTGCCGGATTTTATCTAAGGTTTTCAAGGTTCAATATTCCGGAACCCGTAAAGGGGGCAATCGACAATGGAATAGAGAGGGCGGAAGAAGCTCTCGCAGGCTTTGTTGAGCGAGCACTGGGTTCAGTCCCCGGACTTCTTCCAAGACTGGGCTTGCTTATACTCGTTCCTGTGCTGGCATTCTACCTCACCATGGATTTCCCTGAACTCAAAATGTGGCTTCTGTCATGGATACCTGATAGGTGGCGCAGTGACATAGTAGGACTCATGATTGAAATGGACAACAGCCTCGGATCTTTCATTCGCGGACAATTACTGATCTCAGCAATTGTCGGAATTCTGATTGCAGTAGGCTTATCCATCATGGGCGTGGATTTTGCTCTGATAATCGGACTGATCGCAGGAATCTTCAACATAGTGCCTTACTTCGGGCCTATAATAGGAGCTGTTCCGGCAGTTGTCTTTGCCCTTCTCAAATCCCCGTTGACCGCTGTCTATGTTGTGCTCCTTTTCGCTGTTGTTAATCAGGTGGAAAGCAGTATCATCAGTCCCAATATCCTCGGTGAGCACGTAGGACTGCATCCTGTGACCGTGATTTTCTCAATAATTTCAGGGGGTTATCTCTTTGGAATCCTAGGAGTAATCCTGGCTGTACCGGTTACTTCCATTGTCAAAGTTACCTTAAGGTACGTCCATAACAAACTCTTGCAGTAGAATTGCCCCGTGGAAAGACCGAACGCCTCGGGTTTCTCGTTGACACCCATTAGGGTACACGCTATGATATTAGTATCTTGTGGCAAACAGCAATGCAAAGCACGTTGCCGTCAATAGTCGTCACTTTCCGGCATGAGGTTTGGTCAGGTCAAAAACCTTGCCGCGATTTCCATTAAGAAAGTAGCGTCACCTAACGGCATTATGCTTTAGCAGCTTAGTAGCTTTCGGAAACTACCAGCTTGGGAGGCAATAGTCGGTGCAAGAAGGTTTAGGCGTACGTGCATTTACCACACGTGAACTCAGAGACATGTTCAGAGACTTCTTTGTCAGCAAGGATCATGTTCCTCTCCCGTCTGCTTCTTTGGTTCCCAGAAATGACCCAACGCTTTTGCTCACAGGGGCAGGTATGGTTCCTTTCAAGCCGTACTATATCGGTACTGCTAAGCCCGAATACCTTCGTGCGACTACCTGTCAGAAATGCATAAGGACATTGGATATTGAAAATGTGGGTATGACCTCGCGACACCTCACATGCTTTGAAATGCTCGGGAACTTCTCTTTCGGAGACTATTTCAAGAAAGACGCGATTATCTGGGCGTGGGAGTTTGTCACAACTCATTTGGGCTTGCCTGAAGATAAGTTGTGGATCACCATATACCTTGATGATGACGAGGCTTTTGATATCTGGAACAGAATAATCGGAGTTCCATCTGAGCGCATAGTACGGTTGGGAAAACCGGACAACTTCTGGGAGATCGGAGTCGGTCCTTGTGGGCCATGCTCAGAAATTCATGTAGACCGCGGAGAATCTTTCGGATGCGGACAACCTGACTGCAGAGTCGGTTGCGATTGTGACAGGTTTATGGAAATCTGGAACCTTGTCTTTATTCAATTCTACTGTAATGAAAAAGGAGAATACAAGCTCCTTGAGAGAAAAGGGATCGATACAGGGATGGGCCTCGAACGGGTTGCGGCAGTTATGCAAGGCGCGTCTACCGTGTTTGACACTGATGCTTTCCGACCCGTCACACAAGCGATTCTGGACGCTGCCGGACTCAGAGGAGACCCGAACCCTAAACAGATGACGTCCCTGAGAATAGTAGCTGACCATGCTCGTGCTGTCACGTTTCTCATAGCTGACGGTGTTCTCCCTGCCAATGAGGGCAGAGGATATGTGTTGCGTAGATTGATTCGCAGAGCAGTTCGCCATGGAAAACTCCTTGGAATTCAGAAGCCGTTCATGGTCGACATGGCTGATGTGGTCTCATCAGTGTTTTCTCATACCTATCCTGAGCTTGTCATGAGAAAGGATCATATTCATAAGGTCATAGGGTCTGAAGAACAACGGTTCTTAGAACGCCTCGATCAAGGCACGACGATGCTCCAAGACATCGTTATGGAGCTGGAGAACAAAGGGTCATTGACAGTCCCAGGATCCTGGGCGTTTAAGCTTTATGATACTTACGGATTCCCGCTTGAGCTAACAAGGGAAATTGCAGGGGAAAGCGGGATGACCGTGGACGAAGAAGGCTTTCTGGAAGCCATGGAAGAACAAAGGGAGCGTGCCAGAGCTTCCAGGCATGCCCTGGGGTATATGGGCGGCCTGTCTACTGCAAAAGCAGAAGCCCTGTCCGGTCTTGACGTTGAGTTTATCGGATATGATACTTTGACCGGCGAGTCCAAGATAACCGCCATATTTGCTGAAGGTGAACCTGTAGGGCACATATCGTCAGGCCAAGACGGGGAGGTCGTCCTTGATAGAACTCCGTTCTATGCTGAAGCCGGGGGACAAGTCGGTGATTCCGGAGATATCGTCGGAGAAGGCTTTCGTGCAAGAGTCAACAATACGGTCAGGCTTTCCGATTCTGTAATTGCACATAACGTTACAGTCGTTGAAGGAGATCTCAGCGTAGGAGATGTAGCCAACGCAAGAGTGGATGAGGGCATGAGGAGTTCTACAGCCAGGAACCATACAGCTACCCACCTGCTCCAGGCAGCGCTTAGGGCAGTCCTCGGTGACCATGTCTAGCAGGCAGGTTCATATGTGTCAGGTGACAGACTGAGGTTTGACTTCTCACACCCTTCACCTGTAAGTGACAGTGAACTGCGCAAGGTAGAAGACATGGTTACAAAGTGGATTCTTGATAATTTCCGTGTTAAAGCTGAAGTAATGCCAATCGCAGAAGCGGAGGAAATTGGCGCGATAGCCTTATTCGGAGAGAAGTACGGCAACGATGTAAGAGTAGTCCGGATCGGTGATGTCAGCGCTGAGTTTTGCGGTGGCACACACATAGATCGTACAGGACAAATCGGTCTTTTGAAGATTATCTCAGAAAGCCCGGTTGCAGCAGGTATTCGCCGTATTGAAGCTGTGAGTGGCTACTCTGTGCTCGATTACATGAGGTCTAATCAAGAGATACTTGACAATACCGCCAAGGCACTCAAGTGCCTTCCTGAGGAGATTCCGGACAGAGTACTAAAGCTGCAACGAGACGCGAAGGATCTGGAGAAGGAGCTTGAAAGCCTGACAATAAAAGCAGCTCTGCCCAAAGTCCGTCATCTGATTGATCAGGCTGTCGAAGTCAATGGCGCCAAAGTAGTGGTGGACGCAGTGGACGGCCTGGACGGACATGCCATTCGAGAGCTTGCTGACAGGATCAGGGATGAAATACGCCGAGGCGTGGTGGTATTGGGCTCTCGTGTCGATGAGAGAGTTCTGTTTGTGGCTGTGGTCACGAAGGATTTGATCGAACGAGGGATCCGTGCAGGAGATATTGTGAGGGTTGCCGCAACGATTACCGGCGGGGGAGGCGGGGGAAGGCCTGATATGGCACAAGCAGGAGGGAAAGATGTATCAAGGCTGGATGAAGCCCTCGGGAAAACCAGGTCTTTCATAGAGAGCCGGCTGGCATTAGATAAAGAGGATCGCTAGTCTTGTGCGAAGATCTCTGGTAAACTTAGCGTCGGGAGCGTGAGGACGTTATGAATGGCTCTTTTGATGAAACCCGGACGTTCCGCATTGTTCCGGAGGATAAGGTTAGCATTAGGGATGTTCTCCTTGAGGTGAGTCACGCGCTAAAGGAGAAAGGGTACAATCCTGTGAACCAACTCGTAGGGTACCTGATGTCAGGGGATCCTACATACGTAACCAGTCATAAAGGTGCCCGTAACCTCATACGGAAGCTTGAGCGCGACGAGATCCTGGAAGAGCTTATCAGGCACTATCTGGGTATATGAATCACTCTGTTGAAATGAGGTTGCTAGGGAGGACGAATATCGCAGTATCGAGGTTATGCTTCGGGACTTTGACAATCGGGCCTCTTCAAGCAAATCTTTCTGTTCATGAAGGTGCTTCTCTGATTCGTTCCGCTGTTCGACGAGGGATAAACTTCATCGATACAGCAGAGATATATGGCACATATCCGTATATTCGTGAAGCAATCTCAGGGATATGCCGTAGCGATGTGGTAATTGCGTCTCGATCTTACGATTATACATACGAGAACATGCAGAAATCGGTGGCTTCTGCTCTTGATGCTATGAATGTCGACTACCTTGACCTGTTCCTATTACACGAACAGGAATCAGCCCTGACATTGAAAGGCCATAGAGAGGCTATTCGTTACTTGGAAGACGCCCGAGAGGCAGGAACGGTTAGGGCAATCGGGGTGTCGACTCACTATGTTCAGTGTGTAAAAGCAGCTGCCTTTATACCTGAAATCGATGTTATTCACCCACTACTGAACTACTCGGGGATAGGAATTGCCGATGGTACGGTCCTGGACATGCTTCAGGCAATTGAATTAGCCCACTTGCAAGGGAAAGGCATATACTCCATGAAAGCTATCGGAGGCGGGGCCTTGCTCCGCGATGTAGAGGGAGCACTGAAATTTGCGATTAAGCAGCCATATGTGGATTCAATTGCAGTAGGCATTAAGACCCTGGATGAGCTTGAGATGGATTTAGCCATATTCGAAGGGCGCGAACCTGATGAGTCCCTTCGCGAAAGGACCTGTCTTGATAAGACTCTGATAATTGAACCATGGTGTGTCGGCTGCGGCAAGTGTGTCGAGAGATGCAGTCATGGGGCTCTTAACATTGTTCACGGGCGCGCTGAAGTTGACGAGACAAGATGCGTGCTTTGCGGTTATTGCCAGGCAGTCTGTCCTGAGGTATGCATGAAGGTGGTCTGACACGTATGAGAATAATGGGCCTTGACGTTGGCTCAAAAACCATAGGAATCGCCCTTTCTGATCCTGATCGTATTGTCAGCCAACCTTTTTCAGTAATCAGGAGAACCGGAAAGAAGCACGACATCAGGGGACTGTGTCAGGTGGTAAAGGACAAGGAAGTGTCTCTCATAGTCGTTGGCTTGCCGAAGAATACCGATGGGTCACTGGGTAAAAGCGCTATGCAAGTCATGGAATTTACCGAAGCGTTGAAGATGAGTGTTTCTGTGCCTGTGGTTACCTGGGACGAAAGGTTTTCTACAACAGCCGCGGAGCGAGCCCTGATTTCTGCTGATGTGTCTCGACAGAAACGAAAAGGTGTGATAGACTCAGTTGCCGCTGCGATAATCCTCGATGGTTATTTGGATTATCTCAGGCAGCGGTCTGACATTTCTTCGGGCTGCGAATCAAAGGACTTGTCTATGGAAAACATAGCGAGGAATAGAATAGCAGGAAAAGAACATAAACCGGGAGAATACGACTAGTGCCATGATGAACTGAAAGTGGGGTGCTTGAAATGCCCGAGTTGGACGAGATTGTTACATTGATTTACGATGACGGAGAACAGGAGACCTTTACTGTCGAAGAAATCCTTGAAGTAGACGGAAAGACTTATGTAGTGCTTGTGCCTGAAGAAATAGACACTGAAGCCGCTGATGACATGGAAGTCGATGCCTTCATCTTCAAAGTGGAGGAGAAGGAAGATGGAGAAGAAATCCTTGTCGAACTCGATGATGACGAATACGAGAAGATAACTGAAGTCCTCTGCGAAGAAGACGAGGACGATGAAGATTTCGATGAAGATTTTGACGATGACGAGGACGATGACGATTTCGACTTTGACGAAGATTTTAATGAGGATATCGACGACGAGGAATAGATACCGGTGTCAGGTGAGCTTGGTTCCAACAGATCTCAGCAAAGCATCATAACATGGCGGGGCCTTGAAGCGAAAATCCTATTGGGTGTTGTCATATTTCTTATGATTTGCCTTGGTTTTCTGTTGCTTCCCTATGGCCCCGCACATGAGACCGTGGTCTCGATAGACCCGGGCATGACCTCGAAGGAAATTGCAGGCCTCTTGAGTGAGGCAGATCTCCTTCAATCGCCTATCCTTTTCCGCATAGTCACTAAGCTGACACGAGTCGACAATAAGCTTAAAGCGGGTACATACAGACTCAACTCCCGAATGGGGACTGTCGGTATTGTACGGGCGTTAGCCCGAGGCGATGTAGAACTCGTACGGTTCACAATTCCGGAAGGGGTCTCTATGAAGGATATGGCTGACTTGCTTGAAGCCAAAGGCCTTGCATCAAAAGAGCGTTTTCTTTACCTCGCCGGCGGCCAAGACGCTGACTTCAAAGTAAGCGAAGGCGACATGGAGTTCTCGGGCAATCTCGAAGGCTACCTGTTCCCAGACACATATACAGTGGAAATCGGTATCACAGAGGAAGAGATTATCACCGTGATGGTAAGAAGGTTTGCCCAGGCCGTGCTGCCCGAGTGGTCTCGGGAGAATGTAGATGAGAATGCAAAAAAGCTTGGCCTTCACGGAGTTATTACCCTTGCGTCCATAATAGAGAAGGAAGCGAAACTTTCTGAAGAAAGGCCATTGGTGGCCTCCGTGTTTTACAATAGGCTAAGGCTGAATATGCCTCTGCAATCTTGTGCTACGGTTCAGTTTGCCCTTGGCTCGTGGAAAACACGACTCACTCTCAATGACCTCGAGACAGACTCTCCTTACAATACTTACATTACCCTTGGACTTCCCCCGGGTCCCATTGCCTCTCCTGGATTGTCTTCAGTGCGTGCAGCGCTTGAACCTGCAGCTTCAGATTATCTTTACTTTACTGCAGATCAAAAAGGCGGGCACGTATTTACCAGGACATTTAGAGAGCATCAAAAAGCTGCCGCGCAAGTACAAACACGCGATTAGACTCCTAGATTTCGAGGAAGGCTACGGTTGTGTATTACAGTGACTGTGGAGGGCTGTCTCTGTGTCATGGCGTAGCAAGCCCGGCAAAATCCGTGCCGAAAGTATCATATACGGTCTTCTTGCCATTTTCCTCTTTCTCATCTCTGAACTCACATGGCTTCAACTCGTCCGCGGTGAGACTCTTGCTAAGCGAGCACGGGATCAACGTATGGAAGTGCTCTCTAGAACCCCACTTCGAGGAACAATCTATGACAGAAACATGCAAGTCCTGGCCGGGACCTTCTATGAGCCTGCAATAATCATTTTTCCTGAACTCGTGTCAGACAGGGATAGCGTGGAAGAGTTTCTGTCATTCTTTCAACTACCTGCTCAAACCTGTCTGTATCTTGATGCAAGCAAAGTCTCTCTTGACAGTCTAAATTCAAAGATACCGGACGACCCGGGCGTTGCTGTCATCAGGCAACCTGTTCGATACGATTCTACCGGGTTGGCTGCCCACGTCATAGGTTACCTTGACAACGAGAGCGTCACGGGAATATCGGGAATCGAGAAAACCTTTGACACCTACCTCCGTAGTGGGGATACGGGTCTTGTGGTATCTTTTGTCGATGCCAGACGTGTGCCTTATAAGGGCTTAGGAATTAGGTGGCTTCACAACGCAGAAGCTGCGGCTGAACTAGTCCTTACCATTGACCGCAAGATACAGAAAATCGTTGAGGACGTAATGGACGAAAGGATCCCCAAGGGCGCTGTGGTCGTCATGGAGCCTGAAACCGGGCAAGTGCTGGCTATGGCCAGCAGACCTTCTTTTTCCCCTAACAAGGTGGGAAGTGCCGTCAAAGCTCCTCTATCTCCAATGATAAACAGGGCAATCACGCCTTATCCGGCAGGCTCAATATTGAAGATAGCGGTAGCCGCATGTGGCCTGGAGAAAAACGTTGTTTCCCTTTCAGACAGGTTTTACGACCCTGGATTCATAGACGTAGGCTCAAAAAGATTCAGGTGTTACCTGCATGAAAACGAAGGCCACGGCTGGATTTCGTTCCTGGACGCTATGGCTTATTCATGTAATCCGGTATTCATTGAAACTGCGCTGCGAATCGGCGGAAGAACCCTTGTAGATTTCTGTGAGAATCTGGGATTTGGAGCTACTACAGGGATCAGCCTGCCTCATGAGCACCCCGGTCAACTCCCAGGCACCCACTACATGTCTCCGCAGGATACTGCCAATCTTGCAATAGGGCAAGGTGAAGCGCTGGTAACTCCAATCCAAATCGGGGTGCTGCTTTCTGTGATAGCCAATGGTGGCAGACTTGTCTCACCAAAGCTGGTCCTGGAAATCAAACCAAAAGGAGGGGGGACAATCACGGCCTTCAAATCAGATGCGCCACGGAGAGTGTTGTCGCAAGACACATGCAGGCAGCTTACATTCATGTTGGAGTCAGTCACCAGATGGGGGACGGCAAAGTCAGGTTGGGTCGATGAGTTCGGGTCCTGTGGCAAAACCGGAACCGCCGAAACAGGACGGCTGGACTCTGACGGACGTCCCATATGTCATGCTTGGTTTGCAGGATTTGCTCCACTCAGGGATCCGCGCTTCGTAATAGTGGTTCTTGTTGAAGAAGGAGGGTCCGGCGGCGAAGTAGCCGCCCCCGTTTTCCAAGAGATTGCCGGTAAACTTCTCTTCGAATCCCCCCGCAACTAAAGTCATTAGTACGCAGTCCGCATATCATCGAAAAACAACCCCAACGGAACATGCACTTTTCCCTGAGTAGATCATATCTATACTAATGAATCTTTTTACGGGGGTGGCTGATTTTATGCTGGATCTCTTGATAGGTTCGGCTCTGCTTCTTCGTGGGCTGTGGCACCTCATATCCTACGTTTCGTCTGGAAATGTATTTCCACCCCCTCTGTCTGAGGAGGAAGAGGCCAAGGTCCTGATGGAAAAGGAACAAGGAAGCGAAGAGGCCAGGAAAACCTTGATTGAACGGAATCTCAGGTTGGTTGCACACATAGTTAAGAAATTTGACGGAGCTTTGGAAGATCAAAACGATTTGATCTCCATAGGCACTATAGGCCTGATAAAAGCGGTGGACACGTATAATCAACACCGTAAAACCAGATTAGCTACATATGCTGCCCGGTGTATAGAAAATGAGATCCTCATGCACCTTAGAGCGACAAGAAGAAACCGGGCAGAGCTTCTTCTGCATGACCCTATCGGATCGGATAAGGAAGGAAACGAAATCACCCTCATCGATGTGTTGGGAAGTGAAGCTGACGAAGTGGCGCTTGCAGTGGAAGGAAGACTGGAAGAGAAGAAGCTGGCGGAAAAGGTAGATACGCTGACTTGCCGTGAAAAGAAGGTCATTGAAATGCGGTACGGACTCAAAGACGGTATACGCAGGACTCAACGAGAAATCTCCAGGTATCTGGGAATCTCCCGTTCGTACGTCTCAAGGATTGAAAAACGTGCGCTGATGAAACTTCAAAAGGAAATGGTAGCCAACGGGTACCATTGATAATCCGTGAAAGTCCTTAGCCTTTTATCGTTGAATGTAGGCCTTCTGTGCTGATAAAATACTTGGACATGGTAAAGAACAAGATGAACATGGGAAGGCTTGCCATAGCTGCAACAGCCATCATGATTCCTTCATCACTATGTGTCTCTGCCATGAACTTGGTAATGTACAGGGGTATGGTCTTCATCTCATCGCTCTGAACCACCAATAAAGGCCATAATAGGTTATCCCATTGTGAGCGGAAAGTCAGAATTGCCAAGGTAGCAATTGCAGGGCCGCTGTTAGGTAGCACTATATGGGAAAAAATTCTGGGTTCACTTGCGCCGTCAATGCGGGCAGCGTCCAGGACTTCGTCGGGGAAAGTGAGCAGAAACTGGCGCATCAGGAATACGCCAAAAGCGTTCGTAAGAAAAGGTACAATGAGTCCTGCATAGGAATCCTGCAATCCCATCTTCATGCTCACCATGTACAGAGGAATCATTATGGTCTCAAAGGGAATCATCATTGTTGCCATGATCAGCATGAACACTGCATTGCGTCCTTTGAATCTGAACTTGGCCAGTCCATACCCGCATAATGAAGACAACACCACTGTAGTTGCGGTAACCGCAAGAGCCACAATGAGGGAATTTAGGGTATTGCGGAGGAATATGAAGGATCCGTCAGGCCCTCTCAAACCGTTCCAGTAGTTCTGCCAGTGTACATGATCACTGACCCACGGATACGGTAACTTCATAATATCGATTGCAGGCATAAAAGATGCACTGAACATGAAGAGGAGTGGCGTAACAACGAACACGCATGCCATAATCAAGAATAGCCAAATCAAGATGTTTGCTGATTTCCCAAGAAATGAAGCCTTTGCTTTGGTAACATTCATACAAATCTCCCCCTGATCCTAAGGCCATAGGTTCCGTGCCCTATTTCGAAAGGGCTAGTTGTAGGTAACGTCTTCAGTCTTGGCAATCCTCAACTGTAACCAAGTAAGGATCAGCATGACGAGAAAAAGAAGGACACTCATGGCACTTGCCCTTCCAATATTATGATCCTTTATGGCTGTATTGTAGATATTAAGGGTAATGACATCAATAGGCCGGGTCGGCGCACCGGATGTGGAGAAAAGATACTGAGTGCTAAAGGTCTTGAGACATTGGATCATCACCATCACTGACACCAGAAGTGTAGTAGGTTTCAACAGCGGAAACGTTATGTGCCAAAAATCCTTCCATGAGTCTGCCCCGTCAATCAGCGCTGCTTCGTGTAGGTAATCAGGGATACCTCCGATGCCTGCGACAAAGACAACTGTGAAATAGCCCACGTATTTCCAGAAGTATACGACGATGGTGGACAGTCGTAGCATACTGGAGCTGGAGAGCCAGTGGTAGTTGACACCGGAAGTCTGCATGAGGGTATTCAAAGTCTGGTTTGCCAAGCCTCTGGGATCAAAAATCAGCAACCAAATGAGAGCTGCGACAACTGATGAAAGCGCAGCCGGTGAGTATAGCGCCATTTGAAAGAACTTCTGAAACCTACGTCTTGACACAATGAAAGCAGCTAACATGAGACTGAAAGCAACTAATGGGATGAAAGTCCCGATGGTGAAAATAGCTGTGTTAGATACAGACTGCCAGAACGTCTTTGAGTGAGACAGGTATACATAATTGCCCCACCCGACAAATTCAGGAGGTTTAAGCGACAGCAGATTCTTCTTGAAAAAGCTCATGTAAATTGCGTTAAAAATCGGATAGAAGCTAAAGACGAGAAAGAACAGCAAAGACGGCGCAACAAATATCCATCCCCATCTGGCTTTCTTTTGCTCCATGCTGAATCTCTTGTTATGTTGCATCGAAGCACCCCTCTTGCGAGATGATGAAAGGAGAAGTCCGGGCTCAAAGAAAGAACCCGGACCTTCATCTACTTCAGCCTCTACAGTTCAGAGTCGAGGACTTCTTGTATACGCTCGCGCAAGGTATCCAGTGCCTCTTGAGGCTGAACTCCTGATAGCATTACGCTCTCCACGGCTTCTTTGATGAACCGTTCGAATTGGTACCCGTTTTCGTGAAGGAAGACTATATGTGCTCTCTCCATATCTCCCATGAAAACATCCATGTAAGGAAGCGCCTTGAAGTCCTTGGATTCCAGAAGGTCTCTACGCGGCTGTATGATGTTTACCTTCTCAAGGTACTCCATGGGATGATCCAGCATGTAAGCAATGAACTTCCATGCCATTTCCTGTTTCTCCAAAGATGTCTGCGCATTGACCATCATGTAGTGGCCATAGTACGAACATGCTACATCGTTCACTGCGCCCTTGAACACCGGGAACGGAATGACCATCCATTCCTTGCTGTCATAGAATTCGGGATTATCAAGTCTCAGTCTACCTTGCTGGTAGAACCCGCTGACGCACATAGCCATATCATTATTGTCTTTGTTCCAGATCTTTCTTGGGGCGGTGTAAGTAGGGCTACCGAGGTTGCGCCCGTGGGGGCCCCAGTCCCTCATGTATTCCAGGACCTTAAGCCATGCCTGGTCATTGACGATTGCCTTCTTGCCGTCATCACTGAGCAACTTTCCGCCTAGCTGCTCAATCATAGGCAGGACTGATACCAAGTAATAGGGATATCGGAAGTCAAACCCGCGTCTCACAATGATGTCGCCTTCACGAATGACGATCTTGTCAGAGACATCCGCTATTTCTTCCCAGGTTTTTGGGTAATCCTTCTCAGGATCAAGACCTGCGTCCCGGAAGATCTTCTTGTTAACATAGATGCACCAGTTGGTAAGTTCGAGAGGAAGGCCGTATATTTCACCGTCCATGGTTACTGCGTCGAAAGTGCCGTCAAGGTATTGGGCTCTTAGGTCATTAGCGTCCTTGTATCCCGCAGCCTTGTAATCAACAGGAGCCACACGGTAGTGTTGCACGTAAGCATATTGCTGCTCAATGGGTAGGTTGAAGATATCAGGGGCATTCTGAGCCGAGAAAGCAGTGAGGACAAGATCACCCATTTTGCTGCCTTCATTTACTACTCTCTTGATTTTTACATTCGGATACAATTTAGTAAACTCAGCTATGTACCTGTCTTCAATTTCAGTCCTGTTGTCATCGGTGTGGGTCCAATAAGTCAATTCAATGGTGTTTGCTGCGCTTACTCCAAGAGAAAGGAATACAATGAGACAGAGAGACATGACAAGACCCACCGTAAACCACCGGGAAAACCTTCTCATTAAGAAACTCCTCCTTTAGCATCTGTGTCGGGCAGCCAACCCAAGTTGTCAGTGCGTAGGCCACCTCCCTAGCAGGCTATAATCGGAAATTCCATCACGGCGTTGTTTTCAGTTGTTTTCACCGGAAATACCACTTTACAAAATTCGCCATCATGCCGGCAAAGTCCTGCCTCAACTCGTTCCAATCTATGCAGTGTTGCATCTCTCGAATAGCAGCATCTATAGCAGATTTGGCGCGGAATACAGTCTCTTTGGAGAAAGCGACAAAGTCGTTTTTGTCAAGAAAATGGGAGTTGCGAACAGCGAGGCTTTTAGGCTTTCAGGGATCACCAGGAATACACCGGATCCTGAGGGAGGACGTATTCACCGAGATCCGGCTACAGGCGAGCCTACCGGCCAATCATTTGGCGATTCTGAGAACATAACGGTGGACGAAGCCCTTCGTGCCTATACAACAGTAGGGGCTTACGCAGGTTGTACGGTGTCCAAGTCTACGCTGGATAATGTCTGTGTAATTCAGATTGTCATCTGAAAGCATATACGCCGGATGGGCACTGCTGAACTTAGAGAGAGTCAGTACCCGGCTCGGACAAGAATGGCACTCCTATCCGGGCCGGTTGCACCGGTTTTTACAAA